>JALRKK010000082.1 GCA_023268935.1 Glaciecola sp. | reverse complement strand
CGTCCATACAGTGGGCAAAACCGTTTTCCTGATGCCATCTAACCAATACAACTGCCATTAGAATTGCTCCAATGCGTTGGCATCGTGTAATTTGGCGTAAAATTCGGTCAAACCATACTCTTGCCAATGATGTAATTGAATATCATGGCAATCATACCGAGCCACCACCGACCCACAATAACCAACTGTATCTGCTTGTTGAGCCCATTGATGTAATTGGATCTTATGACCTAATGACATATTCTGAATAGAAGCCAGAGCTTGTCCATAAAAAAAGATCTGATTCACATCATGTAAGGTGAGTTTTAATAACTCTAAAATATTATGACGGGTTAACTCAGTGGTGATGAGCAAGCTTTTGCGATTCAATGTCATACTCAATGTATCTCAATACAAATAAAAACGCCCCAAATAATGGGGCGTAGTATACGTTAGTTATGATGATTAATCATCACTACCAAAAATGCCAAGTAAGTGTAAAATCGATGTGAACAAGTTATAAATGTTCAAATACATACTTACTGTTGCACGGATGTAGTTAGTCTCACCGCCGTGAATGATGCGGCTGGTATCAAACAAAATCAAACCGGACATGATAAACACGATAGCAGAGCTGATTGCCATGCTAACAGCTGGTACTGCAAAGAAAATGTTTGCTAGGGCTGCAACTATCACAACCACCAAACCAACCATTAAGAAACCGCCCAGGAAGCTAAAATCTTTCTTAGTCGTTAGAACATAAGCTGATAACGCAAAGAAAACTAACGCTGTTGCACCAAGCGCTTGCATGATGATAAAAGGACCACCTGCTAGGCCAACGTAAAAGTTTAAGATGTAACCCAACGAGCCACCCATTAAACCAGTGAAAGCAAAAATCCAAAATAGGCCAGATGCTTTGTCTGCTTTGCTGTTTACAACAAACAACATGACAAATGCGCCAATTGTCATGGCGATGCTTGCGATAGGACCGATCCCTACCATCATTGCTATACCAGCACAGACTGCACTGAATAGCATGGTCATGGCTAATAACATATAGGTATTACGTAATACCTTGTTTGTTTCTAAAACAGACGGTTGCGAAGCACTATATACCGTATCTCTGTTCATGTTTTCCTCCAATGGATTAAAGCGAACTATTTCTATGACTAAATTTATAGACTTTTGTTCATTTTTCAAGGTTTTTCGATGGTAAAAAAGTCGCAAAACCTCAGTCTAGTGGAAATTTTGCGCAACATGCACATTTCTTCGGCAAACAACTAAAAAAAATGAATTTTTCCTTTACAAAGCCTCGGTCACTCTTTAATATGCGCATCTCTTACGGAGAGGTGGCAGAGTCCGGCTGAATGCACCTGACTTGAAATCAGGCGAAGGGTCAAACCTTCCGGGGGTTCGAATCCCTCCCTCTCCGCCAAATACAAAAAAACCCGCGCTTGTCGCGGGTTTTTTGTATTTGTGGTTTGAGGGATGAGATGAGGACCTGTAGGTTCTAGCAAACACAAATAGCAACCGAAGTTGATTTGTGTTTATAAATACTAGTTCTAGCAATCCTCATCCAAGATTGTTTCAACAATCTTGGCAACTTCTTTTGGAATACTTTTGCGGTTAATTGCCCTGTCAGCATCTTGGACTTGTCGCTCTACGATTGAAATACACCGCACCCAGTTCTCGATAGTCAGTCGGGTACTGCCGGTTTCATAATTCTGTACAGTACGCTCTGTTACACCTAAAATGTCAGCCAGCCGCTCGCGTGTAAAACCCAAAGAATGGCGTATGTTTCTGAGCAAATGCCCCAAATGTTGTGGCTCTGATATGTATTTCACGAAAAATTTGCCTTGTTATTTTAATAATTATGAAATTAGTTTATTTCTTTATACAGTACAGTTGTAAGAAAGCTCGCACAAGATACCCTTGATATCATCATTTTGAAACGAAAATATTTTTCAATACCCATATATATGTTATAAAATGCTGTATTTAGACGATAACAAGTTGTATATTTAATACAAATATACAAGGAACATGGACATGGTCAAAATTTTATTGGTAGACGACCACGAGTTAGTGCGTGCTGGATTACGCTTGATTCTAGAGGAAGTACCTGATTTTAGTGTGGTTGGTGAAGCCAAGTCTGGCGAAGAAGCGATTCGTATGTGTCGCAAAGACGCACCAGATATAGTATTGATGGATGTTAATATGCCAGGCATCGGTGGCTTAGAAGCAACTAAACAAATCGCGCGCATACCAGAAAATACGAGAGTCATTTGTTTGTCGATGCATACTGAAAACCCAATTCCGAGCAAAGTCATGCACATGGGTGCCTTTGGTTTTATCACCAAAGATGCCGAGCCTGAGGAAATGATCCGCTGCATCCAAAAAGTTCATGCAGGTCAAAAATACGTCGCCCCCGATATTGCCCAACAAATCGCCATTGGCAAATTGGACTTTGACGACGCGAATCCTTTCGAGCAGTTATCCGATCGCGAGCTCGAAATTACATTGATGTTAGTAAAAGGACAGCGTGTCCCCGAGATTGCTAAATCGCTCAATATTTCAGCAAAGACAGTAAATACTTACCGCTATCGCATGTTCGATAAGCTAGATATCAACACGGATGTAGAATTAACCCACTTAGCCTTGCGCTATAAGTTGATTTCTTTTGAATCCCTGTAATGCCATCAACTGAGTTTGATTATCAATCCTTCTTAGACAACCTAACTCATCATCCCGGCGTTTATCGAATGTATAACGCTGAGGATGCCGTTATTTATGTCGGTAAAGCCAAAAACCTATATAAACGCGTCTCAAGTTACTTTCGAAAACGCTACGACAATAAAAAAACCGCAGCCCTCGTTGCCAATATTGCAAAAATCGAAATTGTCGTTGTGCAAAGTGAAACTGAAGCGCTAATTCTTGAAAATAACCTCATTAAGCAATACAAACCAAAATACAACGTCTTACTTAAAGACGATAAATCTTACCCGTTTATTCATATCTCGGCACACAAGCACCCGAAGATAAGCATGCATCGCGGTCCACAAAAGGTTGCAGGGGAATATTATGGTCCATATCCAAGTGCATGGTCAGTCAAAGAAAGCTTAAGATCGTTTCAAAAAATCTTTCAAGTACGTCAATGTGAAGACGCTTATTATCGAGCTCGTTCTCGCCCGTGTTTGCAGTATCAAATGCAAAGGTGCTCCGCGCCATGCGTGGAAGGCCATGTTTCGGATGAGGAATACACAGAGCAAGTGTTAATGACTAAGTTATTTTTGAAAGGAAAAGACCAACAAGTCATCAGTAATTTTGTAAAACGCATGGAAGATGCAAGCCAGGACCTGAATTTTGAAGCCGCTGCACGCTATCGTGATCGCATCAGTGCCTTACGGCGAGTGCAAGAACAGCAGTGGGTGAGTGGTTCAGATACCGAAATGGATGTCTTTGGTTACGCTTATATTGCGGGCAATGCTTGTGTGCAGGTCTTGTTCATTCGCGATGGTAAATTATTGGGCTCAAAATCGTATTTTCCTAAAGTCCCCAGCATTTTAGAAAGTGAGGAAGTGTTCCGTTCGTTTGTGGTACAGTTTTATTTGTCTGGTAATAAAGGCATACCCAAACACATTGTCTTACCGATGAAGTTGGATGAAATAGATACCATTGCCGATGCATTGAGAAGTAAAGCGGGACATGTTGTGAAGTTCTATACTGGCGCTCGTGAGGAAAAACGAAAATATCTAGAGCTTGCCAACAAAAATGCAGAAAACGCCCTAGTGAGTAAACAAGCTGCACAAAAGTCTGTACATGCACGGGTTTTATCTCTAGAGGAAGCCCTTGAACTTGATGAACCCATTCAACGCATGGAGTGCTTCGACATATCTCACACATCAGGGCAACAAACGGTCGCTTCATGTGTGGTGTTTAACCGCGATGGCCCTGCAACCTCCGATTACAGGCGATATAATATTGAAGAGATTACCCCCGGAGATGATTATGCTGCCATGGCTCAAGTGCTGAGTCGTCGCTATAAATACAAACAGCAAGATGAAACAAAGATTCCTGATATTGTTTTTATAGATGGTGGCAAAGGGCAGTTGAGCCAAGCTGAAGCGCATTTTGCGCAATGGCCTTATGCAAAGAAACCCTTGTTAATTGGTGTGGCTAAGGGTACCAGTCGCAAAGCTGGTTTAGAAACGTTGATTATGGCCTATAGTCGAGAAACCATTCCACTGTCTCCTGATGACCCTGGATTGCATCTTATTCAGCATATACGTGATGAATCACATCGCTTTGCTATAACAGGTCACAGAGCGCGAAGACAAAAAGTCAAAACCACATCGACATTAGAGTCCATACCAGGAGTGGGACCTAAAAAACGTCAAAGCCTACTCAAATATACAGGCGGTCTGCAAGGATTGAAAAAGGCAAGTCGCAGTGAGTTAGAAAAAGTCCCAGGAATTAGTGCGGAACTCGCCGAAATTATATATGATCACCTACATAACTAAGTAATACGCAGTAACCGTCATGATGACAATCCCTAACATGTTGACTCTCTTTCGAGTAGCTTTGATCCCAATCTTTGTGACGATTTATTTTTTGGATATCCAATATGCACACGAACTCGCAGCGTTTGTATTTTGGTTGGCTGCGATCACTGATTGGTTCGATGGATATTTGGCCAGAAAACTTCGGCAAAGTTCGCCTTTTGGGGCATTCTTAGATCCCGTGGCTGATAAACTGATAGTGACCGTCGCGTTAATCATGATTACTCATACCTATGCCACTTTATGGATCACTATTCCTGCGATGGTCATTTTGGCTCGAGAGATATTTGTCTCTGCGTTACGCGATTGGATGAGTCAAAAAGGCGCAACCGATAAAGTCAAAGTCAGTATGTTAGGTAAATTAAAAACTACTGCGCAAATGTTAGCGCTGATTGGTTTATTGTCCGGATTAGAATCTTTCATGGGTTTCCCCCTGTATTGGGTGACACTGGGTTATGGTCTTCTATATATAGCTGCGATATTGTCTGTATGGTCGATGTGGGAATACGCACGAGCGGGTTGGTCAACATTAACACAGTAAAACAGTGCGATTGATGTATAAATCAACGTTTTGGCTAAAATACCCTCATTCGCTTCATTTTTTTAGCCAAACTGCAAAAAAATCACGTTTTCTTGTTGACAGTTTTGCTGTGAAAGGTAGAATGCACGCACTCAATTGATGAGTCACATGATTCGACATTGATGCGGGTGTAGCTCAGTTGGTAGAGCGCAACCTTGCCAAGGTTGAGGTCACGAGTTCGAGCCTCGTTACCCGCTCCAAAATTCTGCATAAACCCATCCAAAAATAACCTTTTTTCTCTTGTTTTAGTATATAGTTACATCACATTTATACGGAACACGTATCTTATTATGCAATTCAGAAAATGGCTGATTACTATAGTTGTTGCAGCTGGTATATTCGCATCCTTAGGTTTCATTAAATTTTCACAAATTCAGTTAGCAAATGTAGACGTCAAGCGCGCGCAACAATTAGTTGAACAACGCGCAATCGGTCAACAACAACTTGATCGCGCGAAAGCAGAGTTGGCTGTGGCACAATCCCAAGCGCAAGCAATTCAAGCTCGTATTGCCAAAAAACAAATCAAAATTCCATTTAACGGTCGTTTAGGTTTGCACTCATTAGAAATAGGGCAGTTTGTGGATGCTAATACACCTCAAGTTGAATTAGTGAATGTAGAGAGTGGGTTATGGGTGGATTTTGCGCTACCTTTAAACAAGCGCGATTGGCTTAGTCAGCCCATTTCTGTCATCGATGGCAAGGTAACGGTCCCGGCGACAGTCATATCAGAAAGCACCAGTATTAATTGTATCTCACGCAACCTACCTATTCGCGCTCAGTTAGCAAATCTTTCTCAACTAATTCCTGGGATGATTGTTCAAGTCCAACTGCAATCTCCCGCAGTTATCAACGCTTTTGAATTACCCAATACCGCCTTGCGCTACGATGCATTAGGCAGCTATGTATTTGTTTTAACCCCGGACGAAAATGGACAATTAAGAGCAAAAAGAGAAGATGTGACTTATTCTCAATATTGGTCAAGGGCAAACCGTGACGTTCTCTGATTTTGCGCACGTTGAGATGGAAGTAGGGCCTCGTGTCCTGTCTAAGTTCCAACAAAAAAATGCTTTTAGGCTCTTTGCTGGCACCCGACCAGATATTACCAAAGAAGCGGGCCTTTTTCGATTAGAAGAGATTGCCAAGCGTATCATCCCGTCAGATTACAGACTAGACTATGCAGGTGAATCGAGAGAAATTCGTCGTGACGGCAATCAACTTGAAGATGTGCTGCTGTTAGCTATTGTCTTTGTCTTCTTGGTATTAGCCATTCAATTTAATTCATTTCGCGACCCGCTTGTGGTCTTACTCGGTTCAGTACCCGTGGCTTTATCCGCTGCGTTGATGTTCACGTTTTTGGATTTTACGACCATTAATATTTACTCTCAGGTCGGGTTTATTACGTTAGTGGGTTTGGTGGCCAAAAATGGGATTTTGATTGTAGAGTTTGCGAAACATATGCAGAGGCAAGGTGCGGCCAAGCTTGAAGCAATTACCGAAGCGGCTCAAACCCGTCTGCGTCCGATATTAATGACGACCGCCGCTACTGTACTGGGCCATCTTCCTTTGTTACTGG
>JALRKK010000116.1 GCA_023268935.1 Glaciecola sp. | reverse complement strand
AACCAAATTCGTATGAAGATTGGTGTGATGTTTGGTAACCCTGAAACCACTACTGGCGGTAATGCGTTGAAATTCTATTCATCGGTTCGTTTAGATATTCGTCGCATTGGTGCTATTAAAGAAGGCGATGAAGTGGTTGGTAACGAAACTCGCGTCAAAGTGGTGAAGAACAAAGTAGCACCGCCATTCAAGCAAGCTGAATTCCAAATTTTATATGGTCAAGGGATCAGTAAAGAAGCTGAATTGATCGATTTAGGAGTCCAGCAGAAGTTGGTCGAAAAAGCGGGTGCATGGTATAGCTACAATGGTAACCGCATCGGCCAAGGTAAGGCCAACGTGACTCGGTTCTTAAAAGAAAACCCAGCTATATCTGCTGAGATAGAAGAGAAAATCCGCGCAGAGCTGTTATGTAAGGCCAAGCCAGTTGAGGAAGAAGCTGAAGACGGCGAATAAACCCCTTAGGATAAAAAAGGCCCGAGTTTTACTCGGGCTTTTTAGTAAGAAGTAGCTTAAACCTCTTTAGAAATAGTCAAAAAATATTCATTTATGATAATATGCTGCATGTTTTTAAAGTGGATAGAGTAACTGATCGTTGGACGTGTTAATTGCCCAGTCATTAACCTGTGTAAAACAAGATAGGGTGTTATTTTCTGACCTGGATATCATTTTACGTGCAGGGGAACTCGTCCATTTGACCGGACCCAATGGGGCTGGCAAAACAAGTTTATTGAGAATTCTAGCAGGCCTAGCTCAACCAGAAACTGGCTTAGTGCACACTAATAGTGCCGATACTTATGATGTACCATTACTGTACCTTGGACATAAACTCGCGCAAAATAAACACTTATCTGCCATAGAAAACCTTACTTATTGGTCAGCATTGCACCGAGTGAACCCTTCTGTAGAGTCGCTTTACCACATTTTGGCTCAATATCAATTAGTTGGCTTAGAAGATTTGCCCACTGGACAACTTTCTGCAGGCCAACAGCGCAGGGTGTCACTCGCACGAACGGAGTTAGTGCAAGCCCCATTATGGATCTTAGATGAACCTTATACGTCGTTGGATGTGACAGGTGTTTCATTTATTCAAACGCGTGTAGACGAATACGTCTCTCGTGGAGGCTGTGTGATTATGACTTCTCATCAAGCATTATCATCTTCCCATCTGGTCAGAGAACTGGTGTTGGAGTATCAAATATGAGTCCGTTGTACAGTGTTATTCATCGTGATTTCACTCTTGCAATGAGACAGAAAGCGGATATTTTTCAACCGCTTACCTTTTTTGTGTTAGTGATTACCTTATTTCCAATCGGGGTGGGTCCAGCACCTGAAACGTTACAAAAAATTGGCCCTGGAGTCATTTGGGTGGCTGCGATTTTATCTGCGTTGTTGGGTATGGAACGATTATTCCGCGATGATTTTAACGATGGTGTGTTAGAGCAGATGCAGCTGTCTAATTTGAGCTTGTCATGGATTATGTTCGCCAAAGTCATGACTCATTGGTTACTCACTATTGTGCCATTGATCCTGATATCACCGTTATTGGCGTTGTTCTTAAATCTGACCATGCCAATGTATTGGGCACTCCTTGCAACGTTATTATTAGGTACGCCGATTTTGTCTTTGCTGGGATCTATTGCGGTTGCGTTGACCGTGGGATTACAAAAAGGTGGGATTTTATTATCTTTGATCATAATTCCCGTATTTATCCCTTTACTGATTTTCGCCACTTCTGCGGTAGACACGGCCTTGTTTGGATTAAATTATTTACCACAACTTGCTATTATTGCGGCAATGTTGTGTATCGCTATGGCATTGACGCCCATGGCGATGAGTTATGCGATTAAAGTGAGTCATCAATAATGTTTGTCTGGTTACATCCCTATGCAAAAACAGAGCGAGCTTACGCTCTATGCAATACGCTTATGCCGTATTTTTTGTCTGCTGCGGTTTTAGGACTCAGCGTCGGTTTGGTATGGGGGATGCTATTTGCGCCTTCCGACTATCAACAAGGTGACTCGTTTCGCATTATCTATATTCATGTGCCATCAGCAATTTTGTCTATGGGCACCTATGTGGCGATGGCGATTGCTGGATTAGTTGGTCTAGTGTGGCAGTGGAAAACCGCTTACATGAGTATGATTGCGATGGCTCCAGTGGGGGCATTGGTGTGTTTTATATCTTTATTTACTGGTGCTGCGTGGGGTAAACCTATGTGGGGGACGTGGTGGATCTGGGATGCACGACTCACCTCTCAGCTTATTTTATTGTTCTTATATTTTGGCGTTATGGCGTTGTACTATGCCTTCAGTGACCGTCAGCAAGCGGGCAAGGCCGCCGCAATTATTGCCTTAATTGGTGTGATAAATATCCCTATCATTCATTATTCTGTCGAATGGTGGAATACCCTACACCAAGGCTCTACCATCACCAAAATAGGAAAGCCTTCTATTGCCCCGTCTATGAAATGGCCATTGCTTGTATCGATTGCAGGGTTTATGGGATTAATTGGTACTTTGACTCTAATGCAGCTCAAAAACGTAATCATTGAGCGAGAACTGCATCGTCCTTGGGTTAAGCAACTATTAAGTCAGCAGGAGACAAAATAATGGCATTTGATAGTTTTGCTGATTTTATTGCAATGGGTGGCTACGGCTTTTTTGTGTGGCTATCTTATGGTGTCAGTTTTTTGAGTATCGTGCTTTATATCGTTTATGTGAAACGTCAGAAAAGACAGTTAACGCAACATGTTGTTGCACAGCAAGCTCGTGAAGCGAGAATTGCGGCAGCAAAGCAATCACAGGAAAAGTAACATGAACCCTAGACGTCAACAACGCTTAATCACCGTCTCTGCGATAGGAGGTTTGTTAGCGGGTGCGATTGGGTTAATGCTCTATGCATTAAGCAGCAATATTGATTTATTTTATACACCATCAGAGGTCATTAATGGTAAAGACGGTCAAAAACCCCAAATAGGTCAACGCCTACGCATTGGTGGAATGGTGGTTGAAGGTTCGGTTGCGCGCAATCAAGAATCTTTAGCGGTAGAGTTTGATTTGGTCGATACAGGGCCTATGGTAACGGTAAGTTACAACGGAATTTTGCCTGACTTGTTTCGAGAAGGTCAGGGCATTGTGGCAACCGGCGTGTTGCAAACGGGTAACTTGATCATTGCCGATGAAGTCCTCGCTAAGCACGATGAAGAATACATGCCGCCAGAGTTAGCTGAGCAAATGAAAGGCATCAAACACGTTAAGCCATCTGCGGCAGGTTATTGAGTATGTTTTCTGAAATTGGAAATCTAGCCAGTGTGCTGGCGTTGTTGATGGCGCTGAGCTTAGCTGTTTACCCCATGTGGGGCAGTTTCTCAGGACAAAAATGGATGATTGCAAGTGCCAAACCTCTTGCCTATGGGGTGTTGTTTTTTACTTTGGTTGCTTACGTTTGTTTAACTCAAGCCTTTCTCAATGACGATTTTTCCATCGCTTATGTTGCGAATCACTCCAATAGTATGTTGCCTTGGTACTACAAAGTGACCGCTGTTTGGGGCGGACATGAAGGCTCGTTCTTATTATGGGTGTTGACGTTTGCGGTATGGATGGTTGCAGTGGCTATATTCAGTAAAGGCATCCCTGCAGTTATGCTTGCGCGGGTCCTGTCGGTCTTAGGTATGGTCTCGATTGGTTTTTACTTGTTCATGCTCCTGACGTCTAATCCTTTTAATACCTTGCTGCCTTACATTCCTGTAGATGGACGAGACTTAAATCCATTGTTGCAAGATTTTGGCATGATTATTCATCCTCCCATGCTCTATATGGGCTATGTCGGGTTTTCTGTGGCTTTTGCTTTCGCTATTGCTGCTTTAATATCGGGACAATTAGATTCAACTTGGGCGCGCTGGTCTCGCCCGTGGACGATTGCTGCGTGGGCATTCTTAACGGTCGGCATAGCACTTGGCTCTTGGTGGGCATATTACGAACTCGGCTGGGGGGGCTGGTGGTTCTGGGATCCAGTTGAAAATGCCTCATTCATGCCGTGGCTAGTTGGAACCGCGTTAATGCATTCTTTGGCTGTAACTGAAAAACGTAAAGCGTTCAAATCATGGACTGTGTTACTCGCGATTGCGGCATTTTCGTTGAGCTTGCTTGGTACGTTTTTGGTACGGTCAGGCATTTTGGTGTCGGTGCATTCTTTTGCAGCCGACCCATCTCGAGGTATGTTTATTTTGGGTTTGCTCGTGATTGTGATCGGCGGCTCACTACTGCTCTACACTGTGCGAGCATCACAATTACAGTCGCGTACACAATTTTCATTGCTGTCACGTGAAAATATGTTGTTGGGTAATAATATACTATTATGTGCTGCAACGGTTGTAGTCTTGTTAGGGACTTTGTTTCCATTAGTTCACAAAGAATTGGGTCTGGGTTCAATATCAATCGGGGCACCATTTTTTAATCAAATGTTCACTTGGCTGATTGTGCCATTTGTGATGTTCCTAGCGATTGGCCCCTTGAGTCGCTGGAAGAAGCAATCTTTAACCGCTTTGCGCAATCAGTTGTTGGTTGCTTTTGGTCTTGCGTTAAGTGCTTCGATATTGATTGTAAATGCCTATGATGGTGAAAAATATCTAGCAACATTAGGCATGCTTCTCGCGTTTTGGGTTTTAGTATCGACGATACAAGAAATTTATCAGCGGGTAAATGCACAACAAAACGTCACTTTGTTCACAGGTCTTGCACGTTTGACACGCTCTCATTGGGGGATGGTCTTAGGGCATGTAGGGTTTGCCGTGTCTTTGATCGGCATTACCTTGGTGAGTAATTTTGAGACAGAACGCGATGTACGTATGCAGTTCGGCGATAGCGTGACGATTGCAGGTTACGAAGTGCGCTTTGATGAAGTAAAAGCCATTCAGGGTCCAAATTACACTGCAGATCGGGGTATTTTTGATGTGTACAAAAATGGCGAATTTGTTGTCCATCTTGAACCAGAAAAACGCTTTTATCCTGTGCAACAAACTACAATGACCGAGGCTGGGATTCATTCAAATTTCGTTCGAGACTTGTTTATTGCTATGGGTGAACCCTTAGACAACGGCGCCTGGGCAGTACGAGTGTATTACAAACCCTATGTAATTTGGATTTGGCTAGGCGCTGGAATCATGGCGCTTGGTGGCGTATTCTCAATGGCGGATAGGCGTTATCGCCTCGCGAGCATTGCCAAATTAAAAGGGGCTTTTGCAGAGAAATCTGCGAAAGGGCAAGCGGAGCCTAGTCATGCAAAATAAGCTCAAATTTGCGATTCCTTTGGTGTTCTTTTTGGGCTTGTGTGTCTTTTTGTTCCAGGGGCTATTTTCTGATCCGCAAGCGCGAGATGCGATGACCTTAGACCGCCCAATGCCAGAATTTACTTTACCTGATCTGATGCAACCAGAAGTTATGTATACACAGGATGTGTTTGATGGCAAAGTTACTTTGCTCAATGTTTGGGGCGTCTGGTGCGTAACTTGTCAGGTAGAATTACCGTATTTAACCGCATTATCCGAACAAGGGGTGCATATTGTTGGCTTGTATTACGATCAAGACCTCGACCCAGATTTTGGGATCAAAACCCTCGCAAGAGTGCAACAAGAAGTCATTGACATAACAGACCGTCTTGGCAATCCTTTTGCTTATAATATTTTTGATGTGTATCGAGATACATCACTTGATTTAGGGGTTACCGGTGCCCCTGAGTCTTTGCTGATTGATCAAAATGGTATCATTCGCGTGCATCATATTGGTGATGTCAACCATCGCGTTTGGCAAAATAAGTTTGCCGATGTCTACTTGGAGTTGACGGGGCAAACGATTAACGGAGTGGCCGAGTAATGAAATATATGGTTGTCGCCTTGCTCATTCTGTTTAGCGCATCTTCTTTTGCGACGCAGGAAAACTATCAGTTTGACACGCCCGAACAGCAAGCCTTATTCAAAGAACTCACCGCAACATTGCGTTGCCCAATGTGTCAAAATCAAAATATTGCCGATTCAGATGCTATGATTGCACATGATATGCGCCGCAAAGTATATCAGTTAATTAACCAAGGTCAGGATCACGATCAAGTTGTCGCATTTATGAAATCTCGATACGGCGATTTTGTTTATTATCAACCCCCAGTTACTCGTACGACAATTTGGTTGTGGCTGTTACCGATAAGTGTGGTTCTTTTAGGTATCGTGCTCATTTTAAGAAGAAAGCCCAACAAACTTACCGCACAAGACGAGCAAGCCGCTTTAGCAAGAGCCCAAGCATTGCTTGACGAAGATAAATAGGAACATCTTTCATGCAAACATTTTTGATTATTGGCATAAGCCTAATGATGCTTGCGGGTGTGTTTTTCGCTATCCCTTTATGGCGACGTCGCCAAACTTTAGATGATTCAGATTATCAATTATCTAATACTCGATTGATTAAACAACGCATTGCAGAACTTGAACAAGAAGTCACACAAGGCGTAATGACACAAAAGCACAAAGAGCAAGCCATAAAAGAATTAAAACTTGCTCTAGTCGATGAGACCAATACTCAAGAAAAGGCGTCTGTTACCCAAAATTCGATGCTTGTATGGGGCAGTTTTTTGGTACTAGTAGGACTGAGTGTCGGTCTGTATCTCAATATTAATAGTGTAGATAAACTAGCCCATGTCTATGATGTTCATCAGCGCATGGATGAACTAACGCAAAAGATCATCATGGGTGAGGGGGGCGATATTACATTACAAGACGTGCGAGATTTTAGTCTTGCCATCCGCACGCGCATCGATACAGAAAATGAAGACGGCACTGGGTGGATGTTATTGGGACGCCTTTACGCAAGTATGCAAATGTTTGAAGAGGCCTATCAGGCTTATGATAAGTCTTTAGCCATTGCACCGGATAACATGGATACGCGTGAGAATTATGCGCAAGCGTTGATGATGCCTAATCAACTTGATTATCTTCGTCGAGCGAGAGCCCAATTAGAGTATATTCTTGAACGTGAACCGCAGAATAATAACGCCGCGCTCATGTTGGCATTGACGGCCTCTCAATTGGATGATGCTGAAACAGCAGAGTTGTATTTGGCGCAAGTATCAGGTTTGCTACCTGAAGATAACCCAGCAGTGGTGCAAATCCGAACCAAAATTAATGAGCTCAACGCGAGAGGTGCGATAAAACCAACAGGGTTTGCCATCAAAATCAACACAACTGATATGATTAATCGTAGGTTAGAGGCTGATAATCAGTTGACGCCAACGACCATGTTTGTTTTTGCTCGCGATACCGCTGGGTCAAGACCTTTGCCTGTAGCAGTTAAAAAACTAAACCTGACTTCGCTGCCAAGCTTAGTGAACTTGATTCATACTGATGCAATGGTGGCGAATTGGTCTCTCAAAGACGTCGAAGAAGTGGAATTAATTGTGCGTTTGTCGTATGACGATAACGTTGCTGCTGCGCCAGGAGAGTTTACCGGAAGTATTGTGATGCCGGTACGAAAAGAACAAATCCAAGCTGTGACTATTACTGTTAAAGAGGAAATTAAGTGAAAGGATTAACTTTAGGAAAGCGTATTTTATTGGCTGTAATACTGATACTCGGGAGTGGCTGTGCCTCGATAAAGCAGGAAGCATCGTCAGCCCAAACTCACCATGTTCAAGGCGATCCGCGAGATCCACTTGAAGGTTTTAACCGCACCATGTGGGATTTCAATTATGAAGTCTTAGACCGATTTTTCCTGAAGCCCGTTACCCAAGGATATGTTGCTATCACACCCACTCCCGTTCGCAGTGGTTTGCGCAACGCGGTCGAGAACCTTGAGGAGCCAGCAAACTTACTGAATAATGCTGCGCAAGGTAAATTAGATGGCACTATGGTCTCACTTGCCCGGTTTTTGATTAACTCTACAGTGGGTGTGTTAGGTGTCTTTGATGTGGCTGACATGATGGAATTGCCAGCCAAGGAAGAAAGTTTTGGGGAAACGCTGGCGGTATGGGGATTGGAAACTGGCCCATATTTGATGTTACCGGCACGAGGTCCAACTGATATTCGCTCTACTACCGGAGATGTGGTCGATTCACAAGTGTTTCCAATGCAGGCGCTGAACAGTAATGTTAATCTTGCTACGATATTAGTCAGTATTTTGGAAGGGCGAGCTCGCGCTCTAGAGCAAGAAGCTAACTTACAAAGCTCATTAGATCCATATTCCTTGGTCAAAAATGCATACTTTCAGAACTTAGAGTTCCAAGTTAAAGATGGACAGATTGAGTCCCAAGTGGATGATGAATTATTAGATGACTTTGAGGCTTTTGATGATTTGTTGGAAGACACTCCTCCAGTTCAATAACTTATGCCGACGACTACGAAAGTCGTCGACATCACAGACAGAATTAAACTGATTTGTATCCATTGGGGTTATTGGATTGCCAGCGCCATGCGTCGGCGCACATTTCTGTAATCCCTCGCTTTGCTTCCCAACCTAACTTGCTTAATGCTGTGCTCGGGTCTGCCCAGCAGGCTGCGATGTCACCTGGTCGGCGTTCTAGAACCTGAAAAGGAACAGGGTGACCGCACGCTTGGCCAAAAGCATCTAGCATTTGCATGACACTATAGCCAACACCGGTGCCAAGGTTGATAATATCGAGATCAATATCCTGGCTAAATCGTTGTAAGGCTTGCAGATGACCGGCTGCTAAATCTACAACGTGAATATAATCACGCACACCAGTTCCGTCCTGTGTCGGGTAGTCATTACCAAATACACTGACGCGTTCTCGTTTACCCATAGCCGTTTGGCTGACAAATGGCATTAGGTTGTTTGGGATCCCGTTCGGATCTTCTCCGATTAAACCGGATTCATGTGCACCAACGGGATTGAAATAGCGCAAGACGACGATTTTCCATTGATTATCTGAGATGTGTAAATCTTGTAAGACTTGCTCCACCATTAATTTACTTTTGCCGTAGGGATTGGTGGGGGAGCCTGTTGGCATATCTTCCCGCAAAGGCAGTTCAACTGGATCACCATATACGGTTGCCGAAGATGAAAATACAATGTTTTTGACTGCATGTGTGGCCATGACTTGGGTCAAGCAAACGGTGCCATAGACATTGTTTTCATAATAGTTAAGGGGCTTTTCGACAGACTCTCCAACCGCTTTTAATCCGGCAAAGTGAATCACTGAATCAATTTCATTTTGCGCAAAGATTTCGTGTAAACACGCTTTATCACGAATATCGCCTTGGATGAAGGTAAGATCTTTTTGGGTCAATTCGCATACGCGTTTGAGAGATTCAGCGGAAGAATTGGAAAGGTTATCTAAAACGATAACGCGGTAATCTTGTTCAAGTAATTGTAAAACAGTGTGGGAGCCAATGTAACCGGCTCCACCAGTAACGAGAATCGTCTGCATGGGTACTTCCTTGTTTGGTTATCAAAAGACTACCTAAGGAACATCCTATGCCACCCTGTCTACTCTTTGGGCAACACCTTAGGTAGGTATTTTACACTCATTGAATGTTGTATCGGCCGAACGAGCAAAGGATAAAGTAGCAAAACCAATCCCGCCCATAAAAGTGATGTCCAATCGTTCACAACGCGTAACAGCAAAATGAAAACGGGGACTATCACAATTAACTTTAGTACATTTAATAAAGTTTTCTCGGGTATTGTCATTTTTTTTGCGGCTTCATCGAGATAAGCCATGCGCTGCGTCAGTGGATACTGACGCAGACTGTCGATGGATTGTGTTGAAAAATAAAATTTCATCATAAATATGTAGATTTAGGCCTTTTGTGCATCCGCTTCAGCTTCGCTTTCGGCAGCTTGTTCCCAGAGTTTTGATTTGAACGCCAATAATACCAAAATAATGCCCACACCGATGCCAAATAGTGAAATTTGTAAATATAGGTTTGGCATTTGCTCGACATTGTTCGGGTCAAAGTTACCTGATAGAAGACCTGCAATCACATTACCAATAGAGTAAGTCAGTACAAATACCCCCATCATTTGTCCTAAGAAACGCTGTGGAGAGAGTTTTGACACAGCTGATAATGCCACAGGGCTCAAACAGAGCTCACCTACAGTGTGCAAAAAATAGGTTGCCACCAACCAATATGGCGCTACCTTAAGACCCGCTGCGGCATATTGAGCAGCAAAGAACATAACGATAAAGCCAGAAGCCATAATGATTAAACCAATCGCGCATTTAACGGTATAGCTTGGCGTGATCATGCGTTTGGCAAGATTTATCCATAATGCCGCAAAGAAAGGCGACAGAATGATGATGAAAAACGAGTTGGCAGACTGGAACCAGGCCGTTGGAATTTCAAAATCGCCCAACATACGATCAGTATAATCACGACCAAATAAGTTCAATGATGAACCCGCTTGTTCGAAACCAGACCAGAAACAGGCCGATGCGACACAAATTAAGAACAATGCATTCATGCCTTTTTTCTCATTAGGGGTCAGGTTCCCACCAAAATAAATCGCACCAAAGTAGCCCAAAAAGATCAGGCAAAATATCACAGCAACCGATTTAGCCACCGGAACTGGGTCAATCACAATTGCGCCAGACATCGCCATTGCAGTAACAACTGCGACGACAATTAAGAACGCTATGATTGCCCCATAGGTGTTGCGTTGCGCACTTGGTGTAAGTGGTTGGATAGGGGCTGCAGCGACGGAGCCAAGATTTTTTAGAGTAAGCTTGTATTGCACTAAACCAATAAACATACCCACGGCAGCTGCACCAAATGCATGATGATAACTGAATTCGACTTGTAGGTAACCGCACACTGTGTAACCAATCACGGCCCCAATATTAATACCCATATAATACAAGGTATATCCAGAGTCACGACGGCGATCTTGGGCGCTATACAGCTGCCCAACGATTGCACCGATATTCGGCTTGAGTAGACCGGTGCCGACTACAACAAAGATCAACCCTATGTAAAATGAACTTGCGGCAGGAATGGCCAAAATAATATGGCCTAGCATGATAATAATACCGCCGTACCATACAGCTTTTTGTCCACCAATGAGGCGGTCAGCTAACCAACCTCCAGGTAATCCCATAAAATATACAGCACCTGTATACAGGCCGTAAATAGCACCTGCCATGGCAACGGTAATACCTAAGCCGCCTTCTTGCAAAGAAGCTGTCATATATAAGACCAGTAATGCGCGCATCCCATAGTAGGACATACGCTCCCACATTTCTGTCATAAACAGGGTTTGCAACCCCATAGGATGGCCAAAGAAGCCGGTGTCGAGAGATTTGTCGAGGTTTTTTGTTGTCATTCTTATACCTTCTTATATGACATGAAAAATCAATGCATATAATAGGGGAAACTGCTATTTGATGGTAGGTTTAATTGTTCTGTCTTTTTTCTTTCATAATTGTGAAACCAGACTGTCTTTAAATTGATGGAAATGTGCCGATAACGAAAGTGATTGGATTCTAGATTTAAGGATGAGTATGAAAGTTACCGTATTTGGTATTGGTTATGTGGGACTAGTCCAAGCCGCAGTTCTCGCTGATGTCGGGCATGATGTTTTGTGTGTTGATGTCGACCAACGCAAAGTAGATGCCCTCAAAGAAGGCATCATTCCAATTTATGAGCCCGGTCTCACCCCGCTGGTCACTGCAAACTATGAGGCACAACGCCTTGATTTCACAACTGACGCTGGAGCTGGTGTTGCACATGGCAATGTTATTTTTATCGCGGTAGGTACTCCTCCCGATGAAGATGGCTCTGCGGATTTACAGTATGTGTTAAAAGTGGCTGAAACCATCGCAACTTATATGGATAGACACACCATCATTATCAATAAATCGACGGTGCCGGTTGGTACTGCCGATAAAGTTAAAGAGCAAGTCGCTACCACGCTGCGCGATCTACAAAAAGACCTCACTTATGATGTTGTGTCTAATCCAGAGTTTCTCAAAGAAGGCGCAGCGGTCAGTGACTGTATGCGACCTGACCGGATCATTATTGGAACCGATTCTGAGTTTGCCGAGAAAAAACTTCGCGAGTTGTATTATCCGTTTAATCGCAACAACGACCGCGTCATCAAAATGGACATTCGCAGTGCTGAACTAACCAAATATGCGGCTAACTGTATGCTAGCCACTAAAATTTCATTTATGAATGAAATGGCAAACTTAGCCGAAAAGTTTGGTGCTGATATTGAATATGTGCGCAAAGGTATCGGTTCTGATCCACGTATTGGCTATCAATTCATCTATCCTGGTTGCGGTTATGGAGGTTCATGTTTTCCCAAGGATGTGCAAGCTCTCATTCGCTCTGCTAATGCCATCGGTCATCAAGCCAAAGTATTAGAAGCCGTTGAGCAAGTAAATCAAGATCAAAAATCCAAATTATTTGATTATTTAATGACCCATTTTAATGGGGATTTAACTGGTAAAACCATTGCTCTTTGGGGATTGGCATTTAAACCTAATACTGATGATATGCGTGAAGCATCATCACGTGTATTGTTGGAAAAACTATGGGATGCCGGTGCAACCGTCCAAGCTTATGATCCGGAAGCGATGGATGAAGCTCAAAGAATATATGGACATCGTGCTGATTTCAGGCTGATGGGCACCAAAGAGGCGGCGGTTACAAATACAGATGCACTGGTTGTATGTACTGAGTGGCAAGCATTCAGAGCACCCGACTTTGATTTCTTAGCAAGTACTCTGACAGACAAAGCAATCTTCGATGGTCGAAATATCTATGAACCGAGTGTTGTGTCGGAATATGATCTTGCGTACTATGGTATTGGACGTGGTCTTTCAGTAAAAGGATATTAAATTAATGAGTCAAGTTAAAAAAGCCGTCATTCCCGTTGCCGGTTTAGGTACTCGAATGCTACCTGCCACCAAGGCGATCCCAAAAGAAATGCTTCCAGTTGTGGACAAGCCTCTTATTCAATACGTGGTCAATGAATGTGTTGCGGCGGGTATTCGCGAGATTGTCTTAGTCACGCACGCTTCTAAAAATTCTATCGAAAACCATTTTGATACATCATTTGAGCTTGAAGCAACGCTTGAGAAACGGGTTAAGCGTCAGCTATTAGAAGATGTACAAGCCATTGTGCCTAAAGACGTCACCATCATGCACGTGCGTCAAGGTGTTGCAAATGGTTTAGGACATGCAATTATGTGTGCTCACCCTGTCGTTGGTGATAACCCATTTGCTGTAGTACTACCTGATGTGATCATGGATGATGCGGCGAGTAACCTTAAAAAAGATAACCTTGCCGAAATGGTTTCGCGCTTTAATACTAATCGCGTGTCTCAAGTTATGGTCGAAGAAGTACCAGAAGAGGACGTGAGTAAATTTGGCGTAGTCGATTTGGACGGCGCAAAAATTACTGCCGGTCAATCAGCCAAAATCCATGCAACGGTTGAAAAACCGGCCAAAGACGAGGCACCTTCAAATTTGGCAGTTGTTGGGCGTTATGTATTGTCTGAAAAGATCTGGGAGTTACTGGAGTTTACTCCTCCTGGTGCGGGCGGTGAAGTGCAGCTTACCGATGCCATTGCGTCATTGATGAATTTAGAACAAGTTGATGCCTATTATATGAAAGGCAAGAGTCACGATTGCGGTTCTAAGATTGGCTATATGAAAGCCAATGTGGATTTTGCCTTACGTCATCCAGAAATAGGTCCAGCATTCAAAGAATATTTAGCCAGTAAAAACGGCTAAAACGCTAACCTAACCGATTTAAGCGCCATATCAGAGATGATAATGGCGCTTTTTTATTGCACGCGTATACGCGATTCGATTTTGGCAAGTAGCTTATGGCTAATACCTTTTACTTCAGTCAAATCTTCTTTTTTCAAAAACTCACCATGGTCTGTGCGATGCGCCACAATGGCTTGGGCTTTCTTAACACCTATACCTGGTAATGCCGTGAGTTCGGTGACACTTGCTGTATTGATATTAAGGTGTTGCACTATGTTGATGTCTTGGCTAATAGATTTTGTTCCCTGTACGGTAACCGTCTCAGCCAACAGATTGGTTGATAGGCAGATTTGAGAAAGTAAAAGAGCAAAAAAAAGAATGTTTTTCATGATTCGATACCTTGTATTTCAATAGATTAATATTCATGTTGCTTAGCGTTTTGCTAAGTAATGACAAGTGTAGCGAACTCGTTGCGAGAGATTGGTCAGTTTTGGTGTTTAGAATGAAAATCCATGCTTTTGAACAGCCATAAAAAAACCGGATTAAGTCGCCTCAATCCGGTTTAAGCTTTTGGTTCTATTACAGTCGTTCAAGTACTGCTTGAGTAAAGTCTGTGGTGCCGTGTTCGCCACCAAGGTCGCGAGTTGTGCGATCACCAGATTCGATGACGTCTTTTAATGCGGCACGGATTTTTTCTGCTTTGTCGCCCATTTCTAAGTACTCAAGCATCTGGATTGATGCAAGGATAACTGACGTTGGGTTAGCGAGATTCATGCCAGCGATATCAGGCGCTGAGCCGTGAACTGCTTCAAAAATCGCTGATTCTTCACCGATGTTTGCACCAGGTGCCATGCCTAAGCCACCGACAAGGCCAGCACATAAGTCAGACAATATATCACCAAACAAGTTAGTCGTTACAATTACATCAAACTGACCAGGATTCATCACCAGTTGCATACAAGTGTTATCTACAATCATCTCAGCAGATTCGATGTCTGGATAACGTTCGCCTACTTCTCGTGCGACTTTTAAAAATAGTCCTGAAGTCGATTTTAAAATGTTTGCTTTGTGAACGGCGGTCACTTTTTTACGGCCTTCACGACGCGCTAATTCGTAAGCGAAGGTAACGATTTTTTCTGCGCCATCACGGGTAATTTTACTTTTTGCTTCCGCTTCAGTGCCGTCGTCAGATACGATTTGACCTAGGCCTGAATACATGCCCTGAGTATT
>JALRKK010000051.1 GCA_023268935.1 Glaciecola sp. | reverse complement strand
AGGTGACAACAGCATGCGTGTGTTCCAAGAAGAGATTTTTGGCCCAGTTATCGCTGTGACCACTTTTAAAACGGAAGAAGAAGCATTAGCCATCGCGAATGACACCGAATTTGGTTTAGGTGCTGGTCTGTGGACTCGTGATTCTAACCGAGCGTATCGCGTTGGCCGTAAGATCCAAGCGGGTCGTGTATGGACCAACTGTTATCACCTATATCCAGCACACGCTGCGTTTGGTGGGTATAAGAAATCTGGTATTGGTCGTGAGACGCATAAAATGATGCTTGATCACTATCAACAAACAAAGAACCTATTAGTCAGCTATGACATCAATCCACTAGGTTTCTTCTAAGCAATCGCTTAAACTAATAAAAAGGCTCAGTATCCTGAGCCTTTTTGTTTTCTACAAGGTGGTATATGCGTAATATTTTCATTCTTATTGCATTACTTATGTGCTTTATCTTTCCGGTAAGAGGAGAGAATGCTACGGATATCCCTCCTGATATAGCGGAACTGTTTCCAACTGCCACGCGTGTGGCGCCACCAGATACTGATATTCCAGTAATTCCTGTCTATCAATTAAGTCAGCTGCTTGGTTACGTGTTTGAATCAAAAGATTTTGCGTCATTTATGGGCTTCGCTGGGGAACCCATTAATGTCCTAATTGGCTTAGATACTCAAGGTAAGCTTACAGGGCTTAAAGTCATCAAGCACAATGAGCCAATCTTTATCCATGGATTGGGGCCTCAACCCATGCATGACTTTACCGCACAGTATGTTGAGCATTCAATTCGTGAACGATTTATCATCGGGGCGGATGATCGCACAGGCGATGCAACGTATTTTGATGGCGTCAGTAAAGCTACGGTGTCCGTTTTGGTAATCAACGATACAATTATCACTGCCGCACTCAAAGTTGCTCGAGCTAAGTTGGACGGGTTTGTCGCACCTTCCAATAAAATCGTTGATCCGAAAGCCATCGTGCCTTCTAGCTGGGATGAACTCGTTGCCGGTGGTTTCATTCAACCATGGACTGTTCGTTATGATGATATTCAAGAATTGCCGAGCGAAGTTCGACGCTCTATCGATGATATTGCAGATGCCGGAGAAAGTGACCAGTTTATCGAATTGTATACCGCTTTTTTGACGGTCGAACCGATTGGTAAAGCCATTCTTGGTGAGCGTGAGTATGCTCGATTATTAGATAATTTAAAGCCGGGTGAGCAGGGTATTTTTGTGCTGAGCCGCGGGGATTATTCTGTTTTATCTGATGAGTTTCGACCGCAGACTGTACCTAAACGTCTTAACCTAATGCAAAACGATTTTCCAGTCTCTATTCGTGATGTCGACTTTTATCACTTTTACGAGCCGTCGTTTGCGATTGATTTACCTGATTATGAGGATCTATTAGTGCTTCGGCTCAAATCACAAACGGGGTTTGAAGTATCTATGCCCATGCGCTTTGAATTGAGCGTGGACTATAATCCATCCTTTATGGTCATTGCTCAGCACCATTTTGTCAATGATGTTGTGTTACCTAACTCGTTATTTATGGACAACCCAGATGCATTAGAACAAACTCCAAAACCTCTTTGGCTTACGATATGGGAAGGTAAGATATGGCACATTGCGCTAACCGTAACCTATTTGGTCATTATTACCCTGATGTTCATCTATCAACGCAGGCTGGCAGCGCATGAAAAATTAGTACATTGGGGCAGGGGCTCAGCGTTATTATTTGTTCTATTCTTTATCGGTTTTTATGCACAAGGCCAGCTGAGTGTCGTTAATATTTATACTTTACTGCTCGCTTTGTATGATGGGTTCATCATCGAGATATTCCTATTAGATCCTGTGATCTTTATCTTATGGTGTTTTGTTTTTGTCAGTTTATTTTTATTTGGGCGAGGCCTGTATTGTGGATGGTTATGTCCATTTGGGGCTTTGCAAGAGTTTGCAGGCATGTTGGCCAAGAAGCTGCGCATAAAACAAATCCACATCACTCCAAGTACCCATCAGTACTTACAGTATGTAAAGTATGTCTTATTGTTCGGGATCGTGGGCAGTGCGTTTTATTCCATGGCTATCGCCGAAAAACTGGCTGAAATTGAGCCATTTAAAACCAGTATCACTTTGTACTTTGTACGTACTTGGCCATTTGTTGTTTATGCAGTATTGCTGTTATTGCTGAGCATGAAGATCCACAAGGTATATTGTCGTTATATGTGTCCTCTTGGCGCTGGACTTGCCATTCTAGGGGCGTTTCCATTGTTCAAATTGATTCGCAGAAGAGATGAGTGCGGCAGTCCTTGTCAGCTGTGCAAAAGCAAAAAATGCGATATTGATGCGATAGAACAAGACGGCAGTATTAATTATCGAGAATGTATTCAGTGCTTAGAATGCGTTGTGACCATTGAAAACCCTTCAATATGTGTCATTGATAAATATAAAGGTAAAACCAAACGAGTGCCAAAGCAAGGTAAGCCGATTGCTATCAAGGTCAGTTAATCGCTGTAATGACACTAAGTATAAGACTAAGGTATTGGTTTATCCTTCTTTAGAAGGATTGCATCCAATAGGTGATGTAAATAAAATGTAAAAGGACTATTCAGGAATGATAGTCTTTTTATATGCAAGGCTACTATATATGAACCATACTCTCACTGCTACTTCTGCTTCCTTAGATGCGACTGTGGCATGTGCCGAAATCTCAGGGCAACTCAACGTTAGCGATTTTCATTCTGCTTTTATTTTAATATTCTGCTCGTCTCAGTATGATTTATCCCAACTCGCGACAAAGTTACAACAACAATTTCCTCATACACCGTGTTTTGGTTGTACGACTGCAGGAGAATTCGCCAAAGACGGATACAAGCGTGAAACCATAGTGGCGGTCAGTTTTTCTTCTGAGTATTTTATTTTTTCTAGCGCGCTGGTCACAAATTTAAAAGAGTTCGATGTTGTTTCCGCAAAAGAACTCATGAATGACTTGAATGCTCGGCTTGTGGTTGGTCAAGAAGATGATTTTGTACCAAACAATTTTGTATTATCCCTAGTGGATGGGCTGTCGTCAAAAGAAGAGGAGTTTTTGTTAAATATCGATTCAGCGATGTCTGGTATCCCTCACTTTGGTGGCTCTGCTGGCGATGACCAAATGCTCAATAATACCTACGTGTTATACGATGGTAAATTTCATGACTCCGCTGCCGTGATAATCAATGTCCATTCAACATTAAAATTCCGTGTATTTACCGTAAATCACATTGCAGAGTCACTGGGTAAATTAGTGGTGACTGATGCCGATCCGGCTACACGTCAAGTATTTGAGATCAATGCAGAGCCAGCTGCTCAAGTTTATGCCGATTTGGTTGGTAAAACCGTTGAAACGCTTGAACCAGATGATTTTGCGCTATATCCATTAGCGGTTAAAGTGGGCAATGAATACTACATTCGTTCAATTCAACGGGCAACTGATGCGTTTCACAGCCTGTCGTTCTATTGTGCGGTCGATATCGGGATCGTGTTAAACAAAGTGTCATTGCGGTCAATTAATGATGGCCTCCATGAAAAGCTGTCAGAGTTACAGTCAGAATTGGGTAAGCCTGCCATGGTACTTGGTATGGATTGTTTTTTACGCCGTGTTGAAGTTGAACACAAAGGCTTGTGTAATGAGACCAAGGAGCTGCACCAGCAATACAATATTGTGGGTTTTAATGCTTATGGCGAACACATCAAAGGCATTCACCTAAACCAGACGTTTACAGGTGTCTACCTCAGTGAGGAAACTCATGGCTGATATGGATACTAATGCAGAGTTGCGTGAACAAATCGCCGCCCTCCAAGCTGAAAACCACAAATTGCAAACCATCAACAAAGCGCTGATGTATCGCGTAGAAGAAGGTGGGGGAAATCTCAATGCAGCCTATTCGGTATTTGAACACTCAGTACAACTCGCCCTGCACGTCAACTTAAAAACTAAAGAGCTCAACTCAGCCCTAGAACAACTCCATCTAGCAAACCAAAGGCTAAGTGTCGCGAATGATGAAGCAAATCTGCTCAAGCAGCGTTTTCACGACGCAATTGAAAGTATTAATGAGGCGTTTGTCTTGCTTGATGGGAACGGTAATATTAACTTCCAAAACACCATGTTTGAATCGTTTTGGTATGAAACACCAATAAAGCCAAAAGTAGGGGATAACTACTATCAGCTCAAATCCAACGCCAAAAAGCAAGGCGTGATCCTTAATGTCATCCCAGGTAAAAACAATACTACGGTGTATTACATGTCCAATCAGCGCTGGTTCCAATTGACTGAGAGGCCGACTAACGATGGTGGTATTGTTTTGTTATTTACCGATATTACCGCTCTGAAACATGCCGAAACACAACGTTATGAAAAAGCGATTCAAGCCAAAAATGACTTATTGCAAAATCTATTAAATAATCTTGTACAAGGGGTGTTATTACTGAATGAGCACGGTCGGCCTGAAGTGTGGAACGATGCGTTTTTACGCTACAGCGGCTTAACCAAACACACATTACTTCGCACCAAAAACATTCATACCCTTAATCTTAAATCCAAGGTAGAACTTTTGCTTGAAACCGACCAAAACGAAACGGTGCAAATCTTGGAAGATGAGTCGGTCTTTCATATCAAGCGTGTAAAATTAGAAAATACAAAATCCATCTTAACCTATTCAGATATCACTGAAAGCTATTTATACGCTGAAACGTTAAAAGAAAATGAAAAATGGTTGCGTACCATTACCGATAACATTCCGGCTATGATTGCTTATATCGATAAAGATCGAACTTTCCGTTTTGTGAATAAGAAATATCAATCGTGGTATGGCAAGGAGTCACGCATTTTAGTTAATACGCAGCTCAATGAAACGGTACAGTTACCCAACTATGGTCTATTAGAACCTTTCATCAATCGTGCGTTAGACGGAGAAACGGTGAGTTTTGAGAGTCGTGAAAACGACGAATATGGCAATGAAATTTATTTGCTCAAATCGTATGTACCGAATTGTAATGCAAGTCAGAAAGTAGATGGCTTCTTTGTTTTGACTACCGATATCACTGATCGTATAAATGCAGCCCAAGCATTGCAAATTGCGTATGACGAGTTAGAAGACCGAGTAGAACAGCGCACTTATGAGTTGCGTGAAGCGAATGAATCCAAGTCAAAGTTTTTAGCTGCGGTCAGTCACGATTTATTGCAACCACTCAATGCGGCACAACTTTTCGTCAATGCTTTAATCGGGCAAACCGACTCGCATCCCAATAATCCTGAGTTACTGCACTCCATGCAAAATTCATTGTTTGATTTGGAAAACTTAATTGTGTCTTTAGTGGATATTTCTAAACTCGATGCGGGAGTGGTGAAAGCAGACAAGACCATTTTCCCGCTCGATAAATTACTGTCTAACATTAGCTCGGATTACGAACGAATTTCAGTAAAACACAATGTCTTGTTCACATCCGTTCCATGTAGTGTATATGTGAACTCCGATAGTGTCTTATTAGCCCGAATATTACGTAATTATTTGAGTAATGCATTGCGACACTCACCGAACGGAAAAGTATTATTGGGTTGTCGTCGTCAGGGAGATTTTATCAATATCGAAGTCTGGGACAATGGAGATGGCATTGCCAAAGACGACTTGGGGATTATCTTCAAAGAATTTAAGCGCTTAAAAGCCTCTCCCAGAGCGCATCAAAGTCTTGGTTTAGGACTGGCGATTGTGGATAAAATGGCAAAGGTGCTCGACCACGAAATTAATGTGCGTTCAACACTCGGTCGTGGCTCGTGTTTTTCGGTCAAAATTCCAATTGCCTATCCGCAAACATCACTGGCACAAAAACCACAACCGGTAATGGATTTTCACACTGATGCATCGCACAATAACATCACAATCTGGGTGGTTGATAACGATCAAGCGATTTGTTTAGGTATGCAGAGTTTGTTATCGAACTGGGGGTTTACCGTTATGACCGCCGAATCGTTAACAGAGTTATCCGCCACATGCGATGTGCGTAACGATAGGTGTGACTTGTTAATTGTAGATTATCACTTAAACGATGAAAATGGGTTTGATGTGAGTAGAGTCGTAAATCGAGAGAGAGGCGAGCGCGTACCAACTATTATGATCACCGCAAATTATAGCCCTGAACTTCAGACTTTGACCAAGCAGCAACACATAACCTTGTTGAATAAACCGGTTAAACCCCTAAAACTTAAGATGTCTTTGCAACACCTACTCAAACTAAACTAACGCTTCAAATACTGATCAAAGTCAATGTTCGCTGCACCGACAACAACTTTGACTCGATTCGTTGCGCCTAATTTCTTGAGTATCGACGAAACGTGCGACTTTACTGTTGTTTCTGAAATATTCATTTCATACGCAATGTATTTATTGGCTTCACCTTGAGTGAGGTATTTTAAAACAATTAATTCTTTACGGGTTAGAAGCTGCATTTTCTCAGGCAAAATTTCAAATTCTTTATTATTCTTGGTCGCTGGTTTGTCTGATGCGGTGCGAATAATGTCAGATGGTAAACACACATTACCAGCAAAAATCGATGTCAAAGATTCAGTAATTTGCTCAACAGGTGAGGATTTTGAGATAAAACCCACCGCACCGTAAGAAATCGTTTGCAGGATTTGTTGTTTATCGTTTTCTGCTGAAATAATGACAACGGGTATAGTGGGATATTCGTTGCGCAGTTCTAACAGACCACTTAATCCCGATGTGCTGGGCATATTCAGATCTAATAAAACAAGATCTAAATCACCTTGTTGTTGAATAATTTGATGCGCTTCTTGAATGCTTTCGGACTGGAATATGGTGCTCCCTTTAAATTCATTCTCGATGATCCCCGCAATGGCTTGACGAAAAATCGGGTGGTCATCAACCACAAGTAATTTGTACATTATTATTTTACCTTATTGAAGCATTCCATCTGCTCTGATAGTACTCCATATTAGAATCGATTTAAAGTTGATTGGACGAAAGCCTAATAAATAAAAAAGCGCTTAATCAGCGAACTGAAAAAGCGCAATCACATCACAACGAATTTGTGTTTACTTAGAAAGTAACGACTGCACCGATGGCAAAACCAGTATTTTCATTACCAGCTAGTATTACATCATCTTCTGATTGAGTGTATTCACCAACTAAGATGACGCCAGAGCTAAGCGTGTGGAAAATCGCAACTGTGGTGTTCGAGATATCGCCTTCGGTATTGGCGGTGGTATTTTTGTACGTGCTTTCACCGGTAGATATAACAAAACGGTTTGCACCAGCTGTGTAGCTTGCTTGAAGTAAATATCCGTCTTGTTCCATGGTATCTGGTGAGACACTTTGATCTAGACCCACAGTGTTACCAACGCCTTCAGATGAGTAACCAGAAGCGGTAACAGAGAAACCATTCGATTTGAAATTCACACCGTAGCCAAGACCTTGCGAGTCAGCATCTACGTTTGCGCCTTCAGACTCTTGGGTCATACCGTTTAACCATGCAGATACACTTTCACCTGTGTACTTGACTTCAAACTCAATGCGCGGCATGTTTTCTTCAGAACCCGCTTCAACTTTATTCGGATCAAAGATACCGATTGATGCTGCTAAACCATTTTTAGTTGGCGTCGTATAGGTAATCTGTGATTTAGGGAACGGGTAGGTGTAACCAGTAGAAATATTACCAAACGATACATTACCACCGTCTTCTAAGCCAAATAAAGTATGACCGTAACCGAGTAATAACTCATCGCCAAGGATATTTGAACGGTTGAATAAACCGAAGTCTTTACCTAGTAATACTGAACCCCAGTCACCAGATACTTTGGCGTAAAATTGACGCACATCGATTAATGAAGCCGTTCCCGCATCTTCGCCACGACGGACTAAGTCAGAATCATTGATCGATACCCAAAAAGACTGACGCGTTTCGACTTTGGTATCGCCAACTTGTTTAGAGAAATTAAAACCAACAATGTTTGGTAAAAAACCCATTTTGACACGGCTTTGGTCTTTGGTGTCGCCAGCGGCATTTTCTACGCTTGTATTAGTATAAAATACGTTAACTAAACCATCAGCGCTAAACGTCATGCCATCTTCGTTATACAGCTCAACCGCTGCATTTGAGCCAAAAGAAGCAAAGGCAACTGCTGATGCTAACAAACTGGCTTTGATAGAGTGTTTCATGTTGTGTTCCTATTTGTTGTTTGTGTGTACCGGATACACAATACCTCAGTACAAAAATATCTGAATAAGGCAAGTTGCTGAATTAAAACATCATTTAGACATACACTTTGTGACTAGTGCTTTAGTAGGAGAAATGAGATAAGTGACGTTATTTACCTAACTCGCCAGACAACAAGTTGGGGTAGCGAATCAAAAGTTGATCGACAATATTCTGAGTAGTCTTCTTGAGTCTTCTTTCGTCAATTACGTTAAGCGTCAATATCTCTTTTGCGGGTCTTTTACTTAAAAAAATGACTTTATCTGCAAGATCGATGGCTTCATGTAAGTCATGCGTAACCAATATGAATTGTGTCCCATAAGCTTGCTGTAAGCGTTGTAACAAATTACGACATTCGTTTGCCGTCGGAGCATCTAAAGAAATAAAGGGTTCATCGAGTAACAGAACATCGGGTTGAATACAAAATGCACGAGCCAAGGCAACTCGTCTTTGCATCCCGCCAGAGAGTTGTTTGGGATAATGGTGTTGGCTTTTACGCAAACCAATGCTATCCAGAATGTTCATGATATCTACTTCAGTCAGATTAGGTTTTACTAATTGCAAATTTTGCGCGACCGTTAACCAAGGCATTAAACGTGGTTCTTGAAACATCATACTGATTGAGTTCGTCGGAATAAGTGGCGAAGGGACATCGGATAACAGCCCAGCCAATAGATGCAATAAGGTGGTTTTACCACAGCCTGATGGACCCACAATTGCTATTCTTGAAACATCCATAGACCATTGCATGGATTGAATGACCAGTGCATCTTCATAAGAGTATTCTGGAATAGTAAGCTTATCGACCACGCGCAATCACCTTATCAAGTGGTCTAAATGCAATCGCTTCTAATACAAATATCACCATGACGAACGCACAGGTATAGGCCAGAATACTCGCAATATCAAAAAACTGAAAAAAACTATGCAGCGCAAAACCTATACCATCACTGCGTCCAAGTAATTCAACGACTAAGACAATTTTCCAAATCAGTGACAAGCCATTGCGTGCAGACGTCATAATATAGGGATACAGCTGAGGCAGATAAACTTGCAAAAATAAAGTGCGTTTGGGAATCGTAAACACGCGTCCCACATCTAACAAACCTTCATCAATATTACGCGCACCTTCTCGCATCGTAATGACGACCACTGGAAATTTATTGATCACAACGGCCAAAATGGCGGCAGCTTCAACTAAACCGAACCAAATGTAAGCTAAGATTATGGTGACCAGTGCGGGTATATTCAATAAGATAAGTAATAAACCATCGCCAATCAGGTTAACCGTTCGGTTTGCACCCATCATGATCCCAACGATGCAGCCCAATACCATCGCGCAGGCAAAGCTGATTAAGACACGTGTCACAGTGACCCATAAATCATTCAGTAATGTGCCTTGGTCTATATGCCACACAAGACTTTGCATCACTGCTACGGGGCTTGGCAAGTCTTGGGGACTGAACCACCACACACTTAATTGCCAAATGATGAGTAATGTGAATAGACTCCCCCAACGCAAAACAGTTTGGGTCATCTTGCCTGGCCGTCAGTGAAAGGGGATGTAAAATGTGCAGATTGTTGTTGCCATGTTTGCCACAATGGATAAGACTCAGGCCAAAAAACTCCATCTGGTAGCTGCTTCATATCGCCTAAAAGCGCAGTTTGTTCAGCATCAACGACAATCTTGAACAGTTGTTCAAACGCATTCGCTTGCACGGGAGTGAAATCCGTTAAAATTGTTGCTGGATAAGCATCACGTAGCGCCTGAAAAACATAATCATTTTCAGCTTTAGTCAACGCTCTAACAGATTCCCAGAGTACTGGTTTTGTAATAAAACGCTGTTTGGTATGCCAAGATTGTGTCACAAATGATTGAAATACTGTTTTATTGTGAGTCATCCACGCTTCACTGGCTACCCAACCCATCAAAGGCACTTCTGTGTGGATATTGAGGTATGCCAGCATCTCAGTGACGGGTAACAGATTGACAAATCCAGAAGCGCTTGCACGAGCGTTGTAGTGCCAAAAATTTAGCATCAAATCCAACTGTCCCGAAGTAAACATTCTGTGTAATAAGGGTGGGGCGCCAAATTTTGCATGGTTTATGGTGATTGGCGTATCTTGCATAGCCGCATAGCTTTGTAGGATCACAAAATTTTTGTCGGTTGCTCCGCCTGCAACCCCAAGTGTGTCTTGTGATAGTGCTTTTATTGAAAATGGTGAGTCAGGTTTACCAAATACTCCACCACTGATTTTATGCATCGGTAAGATTTGATAATCTTTCCCAAGATGTCGTTGTCTTGCCACCCAAAATACGTCTGACATAATGACGTCTACAGTATTACTTTGTAAAGCAATGGCAGCAGCATTTTTGTTTGCCATAGGCACGATGACCAATTGAAAACCATTTTGTGTATCAAGTTGTTGAGACTTAATATGCGATAATTCCCAATTGATCGTACCGTACTGCAATACGCCCACTTTGATTTCTGGTAATGACTCAGCTTTGCCAAAACCGCACACTAATATGTATATCAGGACCAAGATGTAACGCATTGCTTTCTCTCTATTATTATTGCAATCCTTTAAAATTGATAGTCCACTTGAACACTGATCATGCGAGGATGTGCAGGACCAACGAAGATAGGCGACTCAATATCAGGATAAATATCTTCAAGGACTTCATCTGCTTCACCATACGTGCCAAAGGTAAAATATTCCTTATCTAAGACGTTGTTGGCTCTTACAGACAGTACCAAATTATCGTTGACATTATAATTAGCATAAAGATTTACGATTCCATATCCTGCAATAGTAGGATTTTCGTTTGCTTCATCACCGCGATAGTACTGTTCAGACGCCAATAACCATTCACCACCTAGGCGCAGATCTTGGTTGATATCATATTGTCCCAATACTTTTACTTGGTGCTTGGGTTGACCAGGAATGGTATCACCTGGCTGTACCTGGCGGTTGGCTCCTTGTGGATTTTGTGGACCAAAAGACGTAAAGGGTGATTCAACCGTTGCGTTTAGATAATTATATGCCAAGGTTAATTTTGCATGGTCATAATGCTGGGTTAAAGCAAACTCAAGGCCTTGACGACTGGTTTTATCAATATTGATAAAATAGCCACGTGATGCAACACTACCAGCCTGTTGGAAAATGATGTCATCAATACTATCAGAATGGTACAAGGTTGTATCCACTTCTGTATTGCCCATCTGCGTGTTGACATTGAATTCAAGCGTTCGAGTCACAACTTGTTCAAGAGGCGGATCCGCGACAAACCCGTTTGGTAATCGACATGGATCGTCTTCATCCGCACAACTTAGCTCCGCAGGACTCGGTACTCGTGATGACTGAGCCCAGCTTAAGTTCATCACGGTGTCATCACTGACTTGATAAGACATACCAATCGCTGGGTTAAATTGAGCAAAAGTGTGATCGCCATCTAATGAGCCTTCACCGTCATCAATCAAATCTTCCATCAAGATGTGGTCATGATTAAATCGTCCTGCAATGTTAAACTGCAGTTTTGGGTTTATTTGTGTTGTGTTACTTACGTATAGCGAGCGATGGTTGGTATCCACATCTAAGCGTACACGGGCTTCGTCATCCATCAACGGAGTTGCTTCTACACTACGTGTACCTTGAGCATCATCATTATCCAAGATGCCAAATTGTGTATCTGCACGATAATGAATATCACCACGTTGCTGTGTGGCACCGGCGATAGTGACACTGGGCAAACCAAATAATTGGTGGTTATAGGTAAATTGAGCCGTAAACCCCCAAGATTGGTTTTCAGCACGACCAGTATTGTAAGTACCATCTAAGACGGATGGATCTAGTGATGTAATTTCGGATAACGCTAAGTCTTCATAACCAATAAAATCGACTGCTTCCACTTCGACTCCGTCTACCAGTGGTAAGTCATCATCATCGTCATGAATAACATCTTCAATTACATGTTCATCATCGTCATCATCTTCTAGTTCACACAAGGTAATGCGGCCATCGGCAAACTGGCAGGCACCATAGTCTGAGTCATCGCCATTGATGGATGAAGTCGTGTTTTCACGGATGAAGAAGTTACCATGAAACTCAAGATCTTCAGTCAATTCGAAATGCGTAACAACGGATACAAAATCCAATTTATTACTGGTTTGATCTGGGCTGGTAAACACCGTGTCACGACCTTCATATTCTAGAATTTCCAAAGGAATTGCACCATTCCCAACCAAGGTGTTGTCGGTCGTTAAATAGTTGACATCAATTTGACCTGAATCATTGCGATAGCTCACGCTCGTGAACAGTTGTTGAATTTCTGAAGGTGAAAAACGTCGCCAGCCATCTTCTTCATATTTGTTAGCCATAACATAACCCGCCCAAGTACCATTATTGATACCGGTTTGTACCGACAGTTCTTTGGAGCCATATTGCCCACCAGTTAATGACACGTTTGTAGTGGTATGACTAAAGCCCGTTTTAGTATTTAGACTCAATGCACCACCGAGAGTATTCTGTCCAAACACTGGATTCGATCCTGAAAACAACTGTACATTATCCAATGCATCTAACGGAACTAAATCCCAGTTGACCGTATCACCAAATGGCTCGTTGAAGCGTACACCATTGAGATACAATGATAATCCTTGAGGCAATCCTAAGAGCGGAGAGGCGGTAAATCCACGATATTGCACGTCAGGTTGAAAAGGGTTGTTTTGTACATCATTCAAATTCACGCTCGTGAATTGTTGACGCATAATATCGGTTAATGCACGTTGCGGACTTAAACGCAATTCTTCACTGTTGAGAGACTGGCGTTGTCCAAGAATTACATCATGGTCTTGTAATTCAGTTGAAAGTGGATTGTGACCTTTTATTTGAATGGTTTCTATGTTCTCCTCTGCTATTACCGGCTGACTCAGAGTTGCGGTTATTATGGTTGCTAAATATGTATGCTTCATCGAGTTCCACTGTGTTATTTTTTAGATTTGCACTGTGCAACATACGGATTTATTCGGGTAAAGCAAGTTACTTAAACAGAGTATGAAGATTGATAAATTCAATAAAAACAATGATTTGTGATGTTTTGGGAAAAATTCCCAACACCAAAGACTTATCGGTAAAATACTAATTTACCATTACATTCGTTCAATTTGCCTAAGTATGGACATAAATCCTTTTGGCCCTTGCTTATTAATGAATATTTCAGCTAACCAACCGAACCATAAATTTGGTACAGCTCCTTTTGAACGCCATACCACATGGGTTCCTCCGTGTACCTCATTTAATTTAAGTTCTCCTAAATAATGTTCCACTTTAAACGGTTTTGATTTGACAATTTTGTATTGGAATTGATACGGAGGCTGGTAGTCGAAGATGGTTTCTTCAAACACGATTTTACCAAGACGAATTGAGCGTAAAGCACCGTCCCCATTTGTATTAGATTTACCTTGTAGTAACAGAGAAGATTCATCACATGCTTTAAATTGATGATAGTTTTGGTGATCGCTCAGTATCCGGAACACATCATTAATGGGTTTAGCAATCGTGTGTTCAACATGAATAGAAAACATATTAGGCTCCTTTTTCCATTTTTACGAAAAGAAACGATAGAAGTTTATATAAAAGTCTAAATCATTGTTTATATAGCATTTATATTTGTTGCAAAGAATGATAATTCCACATAAATTGCGCACTATTGACATCATCTCGGCACCTACATGGCACGGACAATAATCGTCGTAGAAGAAACCACTACATTACCCACAATGGCTGTGGAATCATTATCTCTTAGTAATTATTTAGCACAATATCCCAAAAAAACAGACAAAAAAGTTCGCGTCCTAAACTTGTGTGACTATTCGCGATATTTGAGTAGTGGTTATTACTGTTCACTGCTGGCAGAAGCTAGACAGCATCAGGTAATACCAAGTGTTAAAAAACTCAATGAATTTCGTAAACACGCAAAGGATGTTCTGTATATTAGAAAAGAACAATGCCGAGGTATGGATTTACCAGATGCACAGCAACATCTCATTGTGCTTGGCGTCTCCAAAGATATTCCTAAAGTGTTCGCTGACAAAATCTATGTGCACTTTGAACTGCCCATTATGGTGTGTGAAATTACTGAAGACGACGATATTTTGATGTGTCGAATTGTACATGCACAATATTCCTTTTTAGATGATGCTCAAAAGGAATTTGCGCACAGTGTGATTTTATCTCAAGCGAGTCAACAACAATGGTTTAAGCCAGTACGTACCAAAAAATATCGATGGAAATTAGCCATTTTAGCTAATCCCGAAGAATCTCATGCACCTTCAAATCAAGGGGCTTTAAAGCGCTTTAAACGTGCAGGGCATTTACTTGGAATAGATGTAGACATTGTCGATGCGGCACGTCTGCTTGATATAGAGGTATACGATGGGTTGTTTATTCGAGAAACCACTGCGATAAACCATCACACTTATGAATTGGCAATTGCTGCAGAGGCAAGTGACTTGATTGTCATGGATGATCCTACTTCAATATTGCGTTGTTGCAACAAAGTGTTTTTACACGACGCATTTACTTACCAAAATATACCTAGTTTAAAAACACTTATTATTGCTGATAATCAAACGCATGCCATAGAAGATATTGAGAATGAGTTAGGTTATCCGGTTGTGTTGAAGTTACCAGAGAGTGCATTTTCTAAGGGCGTGTACAAAGCAAAGGACCGCTTTGAATTACAGCTGAAGTTAACGGAATTGTTTGCTCAATCAGCACTGGTGATTGTGCAAGAGTATCTAAAAACTGATTTTGATTGGCGCATAGGGGTACTAAATGGTCGAGCAATATATGCTTGTAAATATATGATGGCCCGCGGTCATTGGCAAATCTACAATCATTCCAGTAAGCGTTTTTCCGAAGGTGGTTTCAGTGCAATGGGGACCTTTGAAGTACCCAAAAGAGTCTTAAATGCCGCAATAAAGGCTGCCGGTATTATTGGCAATGGTTTGTATGGTGTCGACATCAAAGAAGCGGATGGACGAGCGTATGTGCTTGAAGTGAATGATAACCCGAGTATTGATCACGGAGTTGAAGATGCTTATTTGGGTAATGAACTGTACATGTTGATCATGAACGAATTTTTACGACGATTTGAGGCCAGAGGTTTATCTTATTGAAAACATTAGTTTTTAAACCAGTTACTTTGTGTGAGCTAGACATTTTATGCAATATCGAAGTGACATATTTTGTGACTGACCGGCTCTCACGACGACAATTTATACGTTTTATAAAAAACAATCGTATTTGGGGAGCGTTTTTGGGCGAAACGCTAATTGGGTACTGCATTATGCTGTCAAAGCAGAACTCCTTAAAATTACGTCTTTACAGTATTGTTATCACTACAGATTTTCAAGGGCAGGGGATATGGCATTCTCTTCTAGATTATGTAATCGCTCAATACCAAAAAGTAAAGGCATACACGGATGTGACTTTAGAGGTTGCAGTAACTAATCAAAAAGCGATCGCTGCTTATAAACGCTATGGTTTTGTCATTACTAAAAACCTCATATCATATTATCAAGATGGAACCGATGCCTTTAGCATGACCAAAAAGCTGAGTTTTTCTTGTTGCTGACATCTATCACTACCATACTTGATGTCACTTAGGTTCGGTATATCAAATGGAGTTCACTCAACTTTTCTATCTTTACCGGACGATGCACGTTTCTTTCGTTCCACTTGAACATAAACCGTATCGGTAGTCGCGCTGCTGGCATGGCCCAGATCCTCTGACAAATCTTTCAATGGACGGTTGCGTTCAATTTCCATACTTGCACCAGTGTGACGCAAATAATGCGTACTGGCTTCTTGTAATTTTTGCGCAGCATTGAGTCCTTGCTCTGCCTTCATCCGAGTGAACGCAGCATCAAAAATCTCCTGGACCAAACGTGCAATATGACGCCCAGTTAAACCTCCACGACCACGAATTTTTTCTACTAACAGGGTTTGTTCACCACGTGACGGTAAAGGTGATAGTCCGCGCCATTCACGATAACGAGAAAGAAATGGCAAATAGCTTTGCGGCACAGTGATATCGCGTATTTTTTTGCCTTTCCCGTAGGCTTTAAACCACCAATTGTTACTGTCATCTAACCAAAAATGGCTCATCAAAGGTGTCCAATCCTTGCGTTCTGACAACTCAGATAAACGTAAAAATAAGGTTTTCATGGTGGCAATAATAAATAAATGTCTCTCATATAGTGCATCATCATCTGCCATCGCGACTGCTGTATCGAGTAAATATTGCCACTGATGTTCGGTTAACCGGCTGATATTCTTTACCTGACTATCTTTAATTAAATGTTTGCAGTCGCGTTTTGCCAGTGGAACTGGATTACCAAAGCAGATTTCTTCATCAATCAAATGCCGATATAAAGCACTTAACGCAACAAATGTTGATGTTAACGTTTGGTGTGACGGACGATATTGTCTTAAGTCGGGTTCACGTGTTTTATCATGTTTTGGTATTACCATGCGAAACGGCGACCAATCAAGGTTGGATTGATAGTAACCTGATTGCAGGGTGAAACGGTCATTGAGCTGTGTGTTGATCCAATCTAAAGGCGGTTGTACACAAAAATCGATATATCGCAGTATGTCAGCTTTGCGCAAATCGTCCAATGGACGTTGCTCATACAAAAATACCCATAATAGAAACTTTTCAACATCGTTACGAAAACGCGTATAAGTATGCTCAGATTTATTGCGTCCGATATAGAGCAAAAAATCTTTGCACCAATGCCAGTGTTGCACACGCCATGCAGGGCCACTTGTGACAAAATCATTCAGCATTGGATAATCATCAAGTGACATTACTTGAAGCTCTGAAAATGTCGGGTATAAAGGTGTCGGTTTAGGCTTAGGCATAATTTGTATTGTATTGCTTAATAATAGTTACAAATGCATGATAATCTATCTGGATCACTATGTCTAATACTAAAGAGTATTAGACATATTAAGGTGCATTTATAACTGGCAAAATCCCCATTCTGGTATAGGCTTATAAAAAACCTCAAACACATAATGGATTATGAAACCACGGCTATTACTGATTGATAATGATCCGGTACAGTCAAAACTCAAGCGTATTAGTTTTAGCAAGACGTATGATGTCGTGTTGGTCAAAGGCTCAAGAGAGTTAGCAAAATACTTAAATCCAACAGCAGAACCTTTTCAAATGATTGTGATGGATCTAATGCCGATCAGGGAACGATTTATCGATTTGACTGCATACGTGTCGCATCTTGAATTCAATCAAATCCCTCCCGTTTTTATTGTGTCACACAGTGATGTCGTGGAACGATACATTCGTCAGATCACGGCCTATCCAATGTGTGAAGTAGTCATTAAGCCTTTGAGTCTTGCTTTTATCGAGCAACGCGTAAATGCCTTGGTTTCAGCGGAAAAGCCTCCACGCTACAATGTAAAATCTCTCTCCATGGACGATTCCGTTTTCGCGTAGCTGGCTTGAATGCATCCGATCCAATGAACCCATCACCTTGATGTATTGCAATATCGATTATTTTGCTTTAATGCAATCGTTCCATGGAAAAGTTCATGCTTGTTATGCCATACGCACGGTGCAAGTGATGCTGCAGTCAATAGTTCAACGCAAAAATGACATGGCGGTTCGGGCTAGGCGAGATGACTTTTATGTGGTCTTTCGCTCATGCGATGAACATGGTATCTATCAGAAAATAAAACGCCTCAAAATCATGCTTAATGAAGCGCTAATCAGTAATCACGTGTCTCCCCTATCTCCTTTCTTGTCCATATCCGTTGGGCATGTAACCCAAATCCCCCGCAGTTTGGAACAGATCAATATTTTTGTGGGACTTGCCAAAGCACGTTTAAATAGAGCCAAAGAAGACCGCGATATAGTGCTGGCAAATAGCAACAAACCCAAGCAACAGAAACAAAAATAGTCTTTACTTCTTAGTTGTTACATTAAAAATATTGGCTGAATCTAGGAAGATTTAGCGATTTTGTTCCGATCTCCCATGCACCGTTTTGAGCAGTACTTCACGTTCTCCCAATCTCGCTCCCATTTTTTACGCCAGGTAAAAGGCCGTTGGCAGACCGGGCACATTTTAGTCGGTAGATTAGACTTTTTCATGATTATCCAATTTGCTTAAAAAATTATGTGCATCCTTTTGAATCTGAATTACCTTGGTCTCATCCATCTTATTTAATGTATTATAAATCATGCCCATCCGGTGGTTTGACTTAAGCGTTTCGCGGTTGCGAATTAAAAAATCCCAATACAAATAGTTGAACGGACAGGCTGTTTCTCCACTTTTTTCTTTAACTTGGTACTGACAGTTTTTGCAATAGTTAGACATTTTGTTAATGTATGCCCCACTCGCTGCATATGGCTTAGACGCTAATACGCCCCCATCAGCAAACAACACCATCCCAGAGACATTCGGCATTTCGACCCACTCATAAGCATCGGCATAGACGAGTAAATACCAATTATTCACTTCTTCTGGAGCGAGACCCGCCAGTAAGGCAAAGTTACCTAACACCATTAGGCGTTGAATATGATGTGCATAAGCGTTGTCTGAGGTTTCTTGCACGCATTGCTTTAAACAATTCATATTGGTATCGGCGGTCCAATAAAAATCCGGTAACGCGCGAGTGGCATTCAGAAAATTTTCTTTTTCATAGCCAGGCATTTTGAACCAGTACAAACCACGCACATATTCACGCCAGCCGATAACCTGGCGAATGAACCCTTCAACGGCATTTAGTGGAGCATTACCTGCGTGATATTCCGCTTCAACCGCTTGAACTATTTCATCCGCCGTTAATAAACCCGCATTCAAATACAAGGCAATGTGTGAGTGAAACATCCACGGTTCACCTTGCGCCATGGCGTCTTGATAATCCCCGAAAAGTGCTAAGCGTTCATGAATAAAGCCCTCAAGCACCTGTAAGGCGTCATCCCTTGTCACAGCGTAGTGAAATCCGTCTAGCTGACCAAAATGGTCAGCAAATTCACTATCGACCAACGTTAATACGTCTTGAGTGATCGCATCAGGCGCAAACTGGGTTGGAGGCGGAACTCTGAGTGTTTTGGGCAGTGCCTTGCGGTTTTGTGCATCGTAATTCCATTTGCCTCCCTCGGGTTGACCTTCTGGCGTCATTAAGGAGTTGAGTTTTTTGCGCATTTCGCGGTAAAAGAACTCCATTCGCAATTGTTTTTTGCCTTTTGCCCAGTGAGCAAACTCCTCAACTGATGCAATAAAGCGAGTATCGTCGCGAATATCAACAGGCATAGACAAACGTTCAGACCAAGATTCCATATCTGCTAACACGCGATATTCACCAGGGAATGTGCAAATGACTTCGTTGCACTGGTATTGCTGAACGCGCAAGGCTACTTCGTCTGCTAGAGAGCCGGCGTTATCGTCAGCCAAATAATCGGTGTAATGAACCGTATATCCTTGATTTCGTAAACTGTGTGCAAAATGCCGCATGGCACTGAAAAGATACGCGATTTTTTTCTTATGATGTTTGACATACGTCGCTTCACTGCGCACTTCAGCAAGCAGTATCACATCGTTTCGTTCATCGATACCGTCTAAAGCGGTGATGTGTTGGGTCAGCTGATCGCCTAGAATTAATCGTAAAGCCCCCATTATGACACAGCCTTCATTTGTTGAAACGCATCCAGTGCGCGTTGACGTGATTGCTTCAAGTCTACTATCGGTTTGGGATACTCCTTGCCTAACGTAATTTGACAGGCACGCAAAATATCTTGCGGTGCAGCCCAGGGTTGATGTATGTATTTAGGAGGAAGACGTTTGAGTTCAGGGCAATACCGCTTCACATATTCGCCTTGCTTATCGAATTTTTCACCTTGTAACACTGGATTAAATACTCTGAAATACGGTGCCGCATCCGCACCACTACCAGCAACCCATTGCCAGCTTGCGCTATTTGCGGCCATATCTGCGTCCAGCAAGCAGTCCCAAAACCAGCGCTCGCCTTCACGCCAGTCAAGAAGTAAGTTCTTGACCAAAAATGAGCCCACAATCATACGGACACGGTTGTGCATATAACCGGTTTGCCACAATTCACGCATACCGGCATCGACGATAGGCACACCTGTATGCCCTGTTTGCCATGCCTTTAGTGCAACGCTATCATCTCGCCAAGGAAAGGCATCGAATTTGTTGTTAAAATTATCCGTCGGAATGGATGGCCAGTGATACAGCAAGTAATGACTGAATTCACGCCAGCCCAGTTCGGATAAAAACGTATCAAGATGTGGATTGTCAGGATCGTTTGCATACGCATCTTTTAACGCATACCACACTTGATTGACCGAAATCTCACCAAAGTGCAAATACGGTGATAACTGTGACGTACCTTTAACCGCTGGCAAATTCCGCGCATCTTGATACTTATCAGATGCTTCTTGAATATAGCGAGCGAGTTTGGCTTTCGCGCCAAGGCTGCCAGGTTCCCACATGGTTCTGATCTGTGTATCCCAAGATATGGTGGGCAGAAGTTGCAAGTCTTCAATATCAAGCCCTTTCATATCGTATTTAGCAAACTTAAGATCCGGCACCCCTAGCGGGAAACGAGGTTCAGGTTGAGCTAAACAGCCTTTGCGATAATATGGAGTGAATACTTTGTACGGTGTTCCATCTTTTTTGACAACACTCATCGGTTCCCAAAGCAAATGGCCATTACAGCTGAGCACTTCAAGTCCTTGGTCTTTAAGTACTTGCTTGATATATGTGTCACGTTGAATTTGCCACGGCTCATAGCCTCGATTCCAGACTATCGCATTGGCTTTGCTTTGCTTGATAAGATCCGTCAATACCTGCAGCGGTTCCCCTTGCAAGACCAATAAATTACCATCAAGCGATGCATTGAGCGCCTGTAATGAATGATGCAACCACCATTTGCTGGCACCACCTAATTGTGCTGACTCTGGTGCCGAGGTATCGTAAATATAAACCGGTAATATGCTTCCTGCCTTTGCCGCTGACGTCAAAGCCGGATTGTCGTCAATGCGTAAGTCGTTTCTAAACCAGTGGATCGTAATTTTGTCTGTCATAGTTGAACCAAAATTCGGTAAATTCAGTAAAAAATGCAAAATATTGAGGTCGCCAAATGTCCAAAGGTTTATATTGGTTTCAGCATGACTTGCGCTTAGCTGATAACAACGCGTTTAATCAAATTGTGTCTCGAGTGGATGCGTTGCATTGTATTTATGTTTTGGACGAACAATGGCTTAACACCAATCATTACGGGTTTACCGCAATTGGCGATCATCGGCTGCGTTTTATTGCTGAATCTTTGCGCGATTTAACGGCACAGCTCGAAGCATTAGGCCAAACCTTGCACGTTTATGTAGGTAACCCTGTGAACATCATTGAGGAGTTGGTTGCAGAACACACTATTCATGTTGTTGGAAAACACAGTTATCCAGGTGTTTATGAGCAACGACAATGGCAAGCGTTGAAAACCGCCCTACCCAACTGCGGATTTGTCACGGGTAACAGTCATACCTTATATCATTTCTCAGATTTACCATTTACGCTTAATGAAATGCCAGATCACTTTACGCCATTTCGCAAAAAGGTAGAGAAATTCGCAGAAGTATCACAGCCAGTGACCGCGCCAGCTGTTTTACCTCCTCCCCTTATCCGTCAAAGTACTTGGGGCGATGGATATCCAGAATTTTCAGAGCCTCCTCCAGTATCCGTCATACAGCATTTGCAAGGTGGCGCCTCTACAGGGCTTAAGCAAATCCACTATTACATGAGTGATACCAAGGCTTTGTTAACTTACAAAGAAACGCGCAATGGTCTTGATGGCTGGGAGTTCTCTAGCAAGCTATCGGCGTGGTTGGCCTGTGGTTGTTTATCGCCTCGTCAAGTATATTGGGCTGTCAAACGCTTTGAAGAATCGCATCAAGCAAATGATTCGACGTATTGGTTGGTGTTCGAAATATTATGGCGTGAATTTTTCCAATGGCAGTTGGCGAAATACGGTAAAAAAATGTTTTTCCATCGGGGGATCCAAGACAAACTCCCTACGGGTAAGCACATCAAAAAGGTATTGCAGCAATGGATCAATGGCACTACCCGTTACCCAATCATTAATGCTGCAATGAATCAGTTGCGCTCTACTGGTTTCACTTCAAATCGCGCAAGGCAGCTGGTGGCAAGTTGTTTCATCCATGAACTAGGTCAAGATTGGCGCTATGGGGCAGCCTATTTTGAGCACATTTTGGTGGATTTTGACCCGTCTGCCAATTGGGGAAATTGGCAGTATTTAGCTGGTGTAGGGAGTGATCCTCGCGGGTTACGCCAATTTAATTTACAAAAGCAAACTGATATTTACGATCCACATGGCACCTTCATCCGCAACTGGACATAAGCCTTCAGTAAACGTTGTCTGGTACAAACGAGATCTAAGGTTATGTGATCACACTCCCTTAAAAGCTCAAGAGTCCACAGGGGTACCTACTTTATTATTGTATGTTTTTGAGCCTAGCGTTATGGCTGATTCTCATTACGATGAACGTCATTGGCGCTTTGTGTACCAGTCGTTACACGACATGCAGCAATCACTTAATGATCACAATACATTAATCCTAGTCATGCTCGATGACGTGCAAAATGCCTTCAATCGGTTAGGTCAGTATTTTTTAATACAGAGCATATTTTCTTACCAAGAAATTGGGCTAGATATTACTTTTACTCGTGATAAGGCCATGCAACGCTATTGCCGTGAACAACACATCGATTGGATTGAATATCCGCATAGCACAGTCAAGCGTGGCCCAAAGCGGATTGAAGTCTCACCAACACACTGGCATGAAGTCATGCAAGCATCATTGGATACGCCAGATTTATCAAAAATCTCGTTTGTTCCCAGTCAGTTAATCCAACCCTTGCAAGATAATGTGCCCGATGCGTGGCAACAACCTAATCCATTAATGCAACGTGGTGGAGAAGCCTGGGCGTGGCGTACGTTTCAAGATTTTTTTGTTGAGCGTGGGCGTAACTATCAAAAACACATCTCTCGCCCACACGATGCGCGTTTTTCATGTTCGCGTATTTCGCCCTACTTGGCATGGGGCAATCTGTCTTTGCGTCAAGTGTATCAATATACATTAGAGCAAAAATCTGGTTTATCGAAAAGCTGGACTCGCCCCCTCCATGCCATGATTTCTCGCTTGCACTGGCATGATCATTTTTTGCAAAAATTCGAGTGTGAACCGCAAATGCAATTTTACTGTCGCAATCAAGCATATGAACAATACCCTTATGAATCGGATGAAGAATTAGTGGCAGCAAGGTTAAATGCATGGTGCGAAGCCAAAACAGGCATTCCAATTATTGATGCCAACATGCGAGCAGTGATAGCCACCGGCTATATTAACTTTAGAATGCGCGCGATGTTGGTGTCTTTTTTGACCCTACATTTGAATCTAGATTGGCGATTAGGAGTGCATCATTTGGCAAAGCAGTTTTTGGATTTTGAACCGGGCATTCATTACCCCCAATTTCAAATGCAAGCTGGGGTGACGGGTATTCACACCATACGTTTATACAACCCAGTCAAACAATCCGAAGAAAAAGACGATAAGGGTGTGTTTATAAAAAAATGGTGTCCAGAGCTTGCACAACTGCCTTTAGAACAACTTCATACACCTTGGCGTGTTGAGCAGAACTATGACCTATTCAGTCCGTCTGTCGATGCCCCTGATTATCCAAATCCAATTATTGATGTCGATGACACAGCCAAAGTTGCACGAGAGCGAGCATGGTCGTTTCGTGAGCGTGATGATGTGAGAGCTGAGGCTCGCCGTCTGCTGACATTTCCTTAAAGGTTGTTATCTTCTAGATATTGATTTAGCACACGTATCTGACCCTTTTTATACGCAGCATAGGTTATGCGTAACGCATTTGACAGGATTTCAGAATCAGACCAACCCGTTTTATCATTTAATTCTGAGTAACATTTCAGGGCTTTCGGACTGACATAGCCACGTACCATTTTGCGACCAAGGGCTTTTTGCTTTTCGCGAAAGCGCTTTTGCTTTTCAGCATTGGCGTTAGGATTCTTTTTTCTTTTTGTCGGTTGCATAGATAGGTCCTTATGTAAGTGTCTAGGATAATCAAACCCCATCAAAATAAAAAGTAAAAACTACCGGATAACTGTTCAGACTTGTCACAAGCGTCCTTGTCATATAAATTACGCACTGCATTTTATAAAGGAACATTACATGACCTTAGATCAGAACAGTTATACAAAAGAAGAATTACTCGCTTGTAGTCAAGGTGAATTATTCGGTCCAGGTAACAGTCAACTACCTGCCCCGAACATGCTCATGATGGATCGCATTGTATCTATTACCGATGATGGTGGAGAACATGGTAAAGGCTATATTGAAGCAGAACTCGATATTACACCTGATCTTTGGTTTTTTGATTGCCACTTCCCCGGTGACCCAGTCATGCCGGGATGTTTAGGTCTAGACGCAATGTGGCAGTTGGTTGGTTTTTTCTTGGGTTGGTCAGGTGGCCCGGGTAAAGGTAGAGCATTAGGTGTAGGTGAAGTAAAATTTACCGGTCAAATTTTACCGACAGCCAAAAAAGTAAGCTACAAAATCACGATGAAACGTGTGATTAAACGCAAGTTATTTATGGGTATGGCTGATGGTGAAGTATCGGTTGATGGGCGTGTAATTTATACTGCTAAGGATTTGAAAGTCGGTTTGTTCCAGGACACGTCTGCGTTCTAAAAACCCTTCGTACATATACAAAAAAGGGAAGCGTCGCTTCCCTTTTTTGTTGGTAATTTGTTTAGCGCATACCAAATGTTGATATTCGCTCTTCTACTGCCTCTCGCCAACCGCCTAACCATTCTGAACGTGCATCTGTTTCTGTGAATGGACAATTTTCTTTAGCGCGACCCGCAATACCAGCCTGATAACCTTTTGCATGTGCACGGGCCATTTTGTCCCTTTTCTGTCTCTTCATTGGCATACCTCAATATGATATAGAATTACTATGTATGTTGAATATCATTCAACTTTATTATTAGTACGCCTGTTCAAAACGAGATGCAAGAGGACAACTATCCTCTTTTTTGGGTTAAGCCTTAAAGTACTGAAAAGATTAATAAATAATCAATAAATCAATTTGTAATAAAACTGTCATTTTTAGATGAAACAGTAATATCAAAAGTTCACTTGCGTCGTCTAAATGCTAACAAACCTAGAGTCAACAAAGCCCACAGAGAAGATGATGCCCCCTTTCGCTCAGGGATAACATTATCTTGAGCATCGCAATCAATGAACTCGCCATCTGCTAATGGTTCTAATAGTACAGGAATAATTTTATCTACCATAACAGCCTGACCATCATCGTCCGTGACCAGTTCACCTCGTACATTACGCGCTTGCCGATTGACTAATGCATTCGCAAGAATAACGTTATCATCGTTAATGGCTTGCGCACTGACAATAGTATATGGCGCTTCACAACCAATCGCATCGTTCAAATCAATAAACTCATTTGTATCCGCATAATAAATAAAGCCATGACGACGACGGTTTTGCACATTTGCCGACTCAATTTCGCCCTCACCCACAATAATATTATGGTTATTTATATCGCGACCTAAGCTAGCTGAGCCTGGAAAAAAATCATCTGGGAATGTCGCTTGCTGAGCATCTAAGTCATATAAGTAAAACTTGGTACGGACAGTGCCATTCACCTCACGAGAATAAAAACCGGTCACCATATTACTGTCATTTACAGCGTAAGCTGAACTGGGTGTTTGACCGATTTCATTCAGAAAGGGGGTAGTTTGTCCGTCAGCAAATACCGCAGCGGTTAAGAACCTTTGAATATCGCCATTGCTGTCGGCGAACGAAGATTCGCCCACAATGGTACCCGCGTCATTAATTGCCCGCGCATTACTGTAATAAATGCGTTCAATGGAATCATTAGGGTCACGCACAAAATCAAATGGGTAGGCAAAACTTTCCTGGTTGATGATTTGACCTGAGCTGTCCACTTCCCATTTTACTGCTTGTCTAAAATTAGTGGTTGCTAAAGCATTATTTCGAGCAATATTGCGATAACATGCCTCTAGAGGCTGATCGCCTCTTACCGTTTCATCATTGCAGTCGTCAATTAAGACTTGAAACTGATTCGATATCGCAATGGTTTGATGCCCCACCACATGACGATTGCTATTGACCCCATTTGCTTCACTGATACCGCCAAGTGCTGCCTCAGCTGGAGTTAACGCAACAATGTTTCCATTTAGATCAATGAAACCGCGACGCTCGAACTCTGGTAAAACAAAGGTAATTTGTGTATCGTCAGCGTTAGTGTAATTTAGCTTATCAAACACGCCTTCACTGGTACCCACATAAAGGCTTGGAGATATCGCATCATTAATGTAGACATCTGGTCCAAATGTAAAACCATTGGTCTCATCGCGTTCTTCATCAAAACCAATCACACGTTGTGCCGCCTGACCATCGATTAGGTAAGATTGATATAAAGCAATTTGTTGAACAAATACATTATTTTCTCGAGAACCACTGCGTGCAACGGCTACTAAATAATTGTAATCATCAAAATTCGGGTTACCAGCACGTGCAGCATCAATATCGGTTAAGTTATCTTGAAGGGTTTGCGAATCAAAGTTAATCAATGAAAAATCTAGTGGAGGATTGTAATGGTCTTGCACCACCACTCCAGGATTGCCTTGTTCATCAAGCGTTTGCGCAAACACATTTACACCGAGTTCTTCGGTGGGTAACTCAACTACTGAATAAGTTGCAGCAAAGCTTGAAAATGACATAGAGATTGTCATTGCAAGCGCAGAAAGGTTAAGTGGCTTAGCCATGGCTGATAATGGACGTCGTGCTGAGTGGTTCTTCATATTTTAACTACCGCTTATTTGTTCTTGTAATGCTTCTAGTTCGTCCCAACGTTCATAAGCTGTATCTAGCTGAGCTTGACATTCGGATAGCGCAGTAAACACTGGTTGTTGGTCAGCAGGTGTCTGGGCAAAAAAATCGCTGCTATTGATCTGCGTTTCTAGTGTTTGTAATTCTGCTTCTAATCGTTCAATGGTACTTGGAAGCTGCTCTAATTCTCGACTATCTTTGTATGATAACTTGTTACTGGTTTTTGTGACAGATTTTGTTTGGCTTTTAGGACTCTGCCCAGTCATATTAGTTCCAGAAGCGGTTTTTTCTGATGCTTTTTTGTTCTGTTCAGCATACCAACTGTGCGCTGCGCTATATCCCCCCACAAATTCAGATAACCTTCCCTCACCCTCAAAGACCAGTGAACTCGTCACGACGTTATCGATAAATTCTCGGTCGTGACTGACCAGAATCACACTGCCTTCATAATCAACCAGCAATGACTCCAAGAGTTCAAGAGTTTCAACATCCAGATCATTAGTGGGTTCATCCAAAATCAGTAAGTTGGAAGGTTTCAGCATCAGTTTTGCAAGCAGTACGCGGTTTTTCTCACCACCGGATAAGGCACTGACGGGAGCTTTAATTCGGTCTGGGGCAAACAAGTAATCTTGTAAATAGCTAATAATATGACGCGGTCGACCATTTACCATAACTTCTTGTTTGCCATCCGCCACACAATCCGCGACGGTAGCATTCAAATCGAGAGCTTCGCGATGTTGATCAAAATACGCAATTTCAAGGTTGGCGCCTTGTATTATAGAGCCACTATCGGGCTTTATTTCACCTAGTAATAAACGGATCAAAGTCGATTTGCCGCAACCATTGTCACCGATAAAAGCAATTTTATCGCCACGTGCAATGTATAGGTTCAAATCTTTAACAATGGTTTTGATTTCAATTTGATAATTTAATCCTTCTACTTCAAAAACTCGCTTACCAGATGGTGCCACGGATTGGGTAGCAATTTTGGCACTCCCCTGCACTTGTCTGCGAGCACTGTGTTCTTCGCGTAGTTTTTTGAGCGCTCTTACACGCCCTTCATTTCGGGTACGACGAGCTTTGATGCCTTGTCTGATCCACACTTCTTCTTGAGCGAGTTTTTTGTCAAACTGAGCGTTATGCTCTTCTTCTACCGCCAAATCGTGGGCTTTTTTGTTAAGATAAGTAGCATAGTTACCAGGATAAGATGTCAACTTTCCTCGATCGAGATCGATAATCCGCGTCGCCATACTGCGAATAAACGCCCTATCATGGCTAATAAATACGATGCACCCTTGGTATTGCGTTAATGACTGCTCCAGCCATTTGACCATAGCAATATCGAGGTGGTTAGTTGGTTCATCTAACAATAAAATGTCAGGTTTTGTGACCAACGCCCTCGCCAGTGCAGCTTTGCGTCGCCAGCCACCAGAAAGCGTGGATAAGGATACTTCTGCTGGTAATTTGAGCAAACTCAAGGTGGCAGCGATCGCATTCTCAAACTGCCAAGCATTGTGAGTATCCAATTGTTCTTGAAATTGGGTCAAACGTTGAATGTTTTGCTCAGAAGGGTCTTGAGCGACAAGGTTGGATTGTTCGTGATACGCTTGTAGCAATTTACCGACTTCAGCCAGCCCTTCAGCCACATAATCAAAGAGAGACATATCGACGGATTCGGGAGGATCTTGTGGCAGTCTTGCTATCGATATGCCATTTTCGACGACCCGTTGACCGTCATCTAGAATGACCTCTCCCGCAATGACTTTCATTAATGTGGATTTGCCAGAGCCATTTCGTCCAACGATACACACACGTTCTTTGGACTCAAGAACCAAGTCAATACCGTCTAATAAAGGAGGCTGACCATAAATCACTGTACCTTGCCGAATTTGAAATATACTCATAATTTGAAAAACCGTTTGATGTCTTCTTTGCCAAAAGGCCACGTCATAAAGCGATTAGCTTTCGTATCGTAAATGACTGGGATTTTGACAGCAAAATGATGATACAACTCAGTGCTGGATTTGACATCCACATACGCAATTTCATTCATAATATGTATTGGTAAGCTCGTCTCCAGCAATGCTGAGGCGTCATCGCATAAGTGGCAGTCTTCCCCTCCTATCAACCAATATCGCAATGAATTAAACTGCATACACTAGTCGCCAACATTGATGAATTTTGGGATTTCGAGCAAAGTCTTTAGGCAATGTTCGCTCAGAGATATTCTCAATGGTGTAACCGATTTGCTCAAGCGCGTTATGGTCTAATTTAAATCCCCGCAAATTATTCGAAAAGTACACGACGCCTTTCGGGGTGAGACTCTCTGCAGCTGAAGTTAATAAGCTTACATGGTCGCGCTGCACATCCCAAGTACCTTCCATGCGTTTGGAATTAGAAAACGATGGCGGATCAATGAACATCAGGTCAAATGGCTGCGTGTTGTCTTTGAGCCACGCTACGCAATCTCCTTGCGTGAAACCATAGCCACCTTGCAGTCGATTGAGTCGAAAGTTGTCTTTAGCCCATTGCAAATAAGTGTTCGACATATCAACGGACATCACAGTTTGAGCGCCGCCCTTGGCTGCGTGGACCGAGACAGAGCCTGTGTAACAAAATAAATTTAACACTCGCTTGCCCTTCGCTTCGGCTTTAAACAATTGCCTCGTGGTACGATGGTCAAGGAATAAACCCACATCCAGATAATCCGTTGGATTGACATAAAACATTGCTTCGTGCTCATGCACAATAAATCGGTTATTGTGTGTCTTTAAACGCTCATATTGAGCTTTGCCCTTTTGTTGCTCTCTGACTTTCAGCGCAATCTTATCAGGTGTTACGCCGGTTGCGATGGGGAGTTGCATAATGATGTCGTGAAGACGTGCTTTGGCTTTTGCTTCCGGAATGTCTTTTGGCGCGGCATACTCTTGAACGATTAACCAGTCGCCATAGCGGTCGATTGCACAGTTGTATTCTGGTAAATCCGCATCATACATACGATAACAATCCGTCTGGTGTTGTTTGATCCAGGGTTTGAGTTTTTTTAGGTTTTTTGCAATGCGATTAGCAAAAGCGTCTTGACCATCACGCTGGACTTGGTGTGAACAGTTATTGGTATCCAATGCATAATTCACAATTTCACATTCGAGCTTACCATTCATAACCTTGTAGGATTTTTTGGCTCTCAAGCGCAGTTGACGTAATATATCGCGATTACTGCTCAATAAACTGACTTGCCATCCGGCATACTCTTGCTTGAGATACGCTCCCCAACGTTGGAACAAGCCCAATAGCTGAGGCAGTTCACCCAAACGTTCACCATATGGCGGATTGGCGATTAACCAGTGCGGCGTTAGTGCCAACCCATCTTCATCCAGTTTAGGTGAGACAGGTGCTTTTAACGTACTGGCATCCTGTTGGGAAAAACGAATGTAGCGCATAACTTGAGCGTTGCCGGCATTGTCTTTGGCAATACGTATTGTATTTGCATCAACATCATTAGCATAAAACTGATGCGGGGTGTCTACGCGTTGAGCCTCAATGAAGGTTTGCACAATGTTATTGAATACCGATTTTTGGTGTCCGAGCCAGGCGTCAAATCCCCATTTGCTTCGAGCTAAACCTGGTGCAATTCGGCGGGCCATGTTCACTGCTTCAATAATCAGAGTGCCCGAGCCACACATTGGGTCTAATAAAACCAGCGGCTCATCTTTGGTTAAAGCATCGGCAATTCCTGCTCGATGTAACATGGCCGCTGCAATGTGTTCTTTGACCGGAGCCTCGCCTGTTGCAACTCGATAATCACGTTGGTGCAGCGACCGACCTGACAAATCGATACACAAAGTTACTTCGTCTTTATGTAACCGCGCATTGATGATAATTTGCGGTTGTTGTTTCGCTACATCAGGCCGTCTGAGACCTGCTTCAACAAAACTATCGACAATACCGTCTTTGACTTTTAGTGCACCGAATTGGGTGTTTTTGAGCCAGCGATTAGTGCCATTGAACTGCACCATAAAAGTCGATGACGAGGCAAATTGTTCAGGCCATTGAACGGTTTGAGTTAATTGATATAAGTCATCTTGATTTTTTACTACACCTGAGGTCAATACTGCTAACACTCGGTTGGCCAGACGTGAGCCAAGACAAAGGTGATACGCGTCTGCTAAAGAACCTTCAAGTATTACTCTACCAGGTGCTAATTTTAATTGTGACTCAGGTAATAACTGACGACATTCATCCATTAACAGCTGGTCTAAGCCACTGGATGTGGTGACAATAAACTGCATTAGCGCAATCCCAGAACAATATCTTTGATCAACGGTGGTCCTTGATAAATCAAGGCTGAATAAACCTGCACCAAGTCTGCACCGGCATCTAAACGAGCTTGTGCAGCGGCTGGACTATCAATGCCACCTACACTAATCAGAGGCATGGTGCCATCGAGGTGTTTTACAAGTTCTTGAGTAACGGTTAGGCTGCGTTCAGTCAGAACCGACCCACTTAACCCACCCATTTCTTCGGCATGAGGTAGCCCCTGTACGGCATCACGGCTCAAGGTAGTATTGGTGGCGATGACACCGTCCATATTGGCGTTCACCAAGGAGTGAGCAATACTTTGCAATTCTTCATCGCTCAGATCGGGTGCAATTTTAACAACGATTGGAGTATACAGGCTGTGTATGTCCGCTAATTCAGCTTGACGAGCTTTTAGCCCGGATAATAAATTATCAAGCGCTTTGCCGTATTGAAGATTGCGTAACCCTGGAGTGTTTGGTGATGAAATATTTACCGTGACATAATCGGCATGGGCATATACTTTATCTAAACAAATCAAATAGTCAGACAATGCCTCTTCTTCAGGTGTGGCTTTGTTTTTACCGATATTTATCCCAGTAATCCCTTGGTTATTGGCTTTACTTACTTGTTCGAGTAAATAGTCTACACCGTGATTGTTAAAGCCCATACGGTTGATAATTGCGTGCTTTTGCGGGATGCGAAACAGTCTTGGCTTGGGATTACCCGGCTGACCAACTGGGGTGACAGTACCAATTTCAACAAAACCAAAACCCATCGCATGAAATGCGTCTACACATTCCCCATTTTTGTCTAAACCTGCGGCTAAACCGACTGGGTTGGGAAACGTTTTGCCCCATACTGTTACTGGCTTTTTCGGTAAAGTTTGACGATAAGTTGCCTCAAGAAAACTGCGCTGTGACCGTTTTAACCAACCTATAGTGAGGTCGTGTGCGGTTTCGGGTTCTAATTTGAGAAGTGCGCTTTGTGCTAGAGACATCATAAAATCTTTCGGAGCCATGTAATAAAAAACCGCTATATTATGCCATATAGCGGTTTCATCTGCCTATGTAATGTGCTGAATTAATGTTGGATTTTGTTACTCAGCAACAAAAGCTCTCGTAAGGCGACTGAAAACTTAGCAAACTCGTGCTGTTTACTGGTTTTGAACTCACTCATCATGCCACACCAGCGACTGATCAAATCTGTATTTTCAGCCATCCAATTGTCTAATAAAGCATCAGCATCTTGGCAAGAAAAAAGCTTTTGGGAACGCTTAATAAGGCTCTGTGTGATAGCACGTTGCTGATGATCCAACTCTTCTCGATAGGAAGATCGTGCCAGTGCTTGCCAATGATTATCGACCGCCTGACGATTGATTTGGTTTAAGAACCAATGTAATTGCAATTGAGATCCTAATTGGAAATATAGTCTCGCTGTGACTGCTTTGGGAGTTTGAGCATCTGCAACAATATGTGCTAAATCAAATGTGCTGAATGCATTACTGAGCATTGCAAGTCGGTACGCAAGCTTAACTGGAACGCCCTGTGCGACTAATTCATCACGGGCTTTGAGCAAAGTAGACGCTTCATCATCGGCCAAATAATCATTAATATTGTCCAGCAAATCCATATAGATAGGACGATAAAAATCAATTGCCTCCTCAATTGACGTAAAAGATGTTGACTGACGCACAAACCATCTAGCGCCACGACGCAACGCCCTGCGAATTTGATCGAACAAAGATAATTGCACATCAGCACTGATTTGATTGTCTAGTTGCTCAATCTCATCGCTCACAACATCCATACCAAAAACAGCTTTGACGATTGAGTAGGCTTTCGCAATTTCAGGTACCGAACTTCCCGTTTCTTCTTGCAAACGAAACACAAAATTAAAGCCCATATCATTAATCATGACATTGGCTAATTTAGTCGCAATGATCTCACTACGAAGCGGGTGGCCTTGCATCTGGGATTGATATCGGTCCTGTAATTGCTTGGGAAACGCACTCACTAACAACTGGTTGTAATGCTCAGCTTCGGTGATAACGGGTACATTTAAATCATCTTTTAAGACCATTTTGCTATACGAAATCAACACAGATAATTCAGGACGAGTAAAGCCAATATTATCGACAATGCGCTCGTTTAAGTCTTCATCACTTGGTAAGAACTCAAGCTCTCGATTGAGATCTCCGGCTTTTTCTAAACCGTGAATAAAGCGAATATGTTCTTTTAGTGACTTGGCGCCGCCTAATTGTGAAATAGAAATAGATTGAGTTTGGCGATAACAATCATCT
>JALRKK010000015.1 GCA_023268935.1 Glaciecola sp. | reverse complement strand
ATCATAGCTTTGGTGGCTCTGTTTCGTCCGGGGCCATTGCAATCGGGCATGGTTGATAACTTTATTGACCGCAAACATGGCCGAGAAGACATTTCTTATCCCGATGCTGAATATCAACATGAGTGTCTCAAGGAGATTCTTGAACCCACTTATGGCATCATTCTCTATCAAGAACAGGTCATGCAGATTGCCCAGGAGATGGCAGGTTATTCATTGGGTGGCGCTGATTTGTTGCGTCGTGCAATGGGTAAGAAAAAACCCGAAGAAATGGAAAAGCAACGCTCAGTATTTGCAGCCGGTGCAAAAGATAACAATATCGATCCTGATTTGGCGATGAAAATTTTTGACCTAGTAGAAAAGTTCGCTGGCTATGGCTTTAACAAATCGCATTCAGCGGCGTATGCTTTGGTTTCTTATCAAACCCTATGGCTCAAAACGCATTACCCCGCCTATTTTATGGCGGCTGTTATGTCTGCGGATATGGACAATACGGACAAAATTGTGACCCTTGTTGACGAATGTCAGAATATGGGGATTACTATTCTGCCTCCGGATTTGAACACGGGACAATATAAGTTTACCGTGAATCAAGATAATCAGATTGTTTACGGAATCGGCGCGATTAAAGGGGTCGGCGAAGGTCCTATCGAAGCGATTATTGAAGCGCGTGAAAACCAAGGTAAGTTTAAAGACCTGTTTGATTTTTGCAACAAAGTCGATACCAAAAAGCTCAATAAACGAGTTCTAGAAAAACTGGTTTTGGCGGGTGCTTTTGATAATCTTGGACCACATCGAGCCGCCATTATGGCAAGTCTTGGGGATGCCTTAGAAGCGGCTAATCAACACGCACGAGCGGAGAGTTTTGGTCAGACTGATATGTTTGGCCTGCTCAACGATGGTGAAGAAGATTCGCATCAAAGCTTTGCACAAGTTCCTCAATGGTCAGAAAAAGTCTGGTTAGCTGGCGAGAAGGACACGCTAGGTCTGTATTTGACCGGTCACCCAATTAACCAATATCTCGCAGAAATGCCTTCATATACTTCATGCAAAATCTCAGATTTAACGCCTACGGGCAAAGAAGGCAGTGCAAGCATCGCGGGTCTGGTCATCGGCGTGCGCGTAATGACGAACAAAAAAGGGCGTCGTTGGGGGATCGTGACACTTGATGATCGCTCAGGACGAGTGGAAGCTAGACTCTTCCCAGATACATTTGAGCAATATGAAGAGATGCTACAAACTGACCGTGTCTTATTTGTCCAAGGACAGGTCAGCTTTGATGATTACAGTGGTGGTAATACAATGACCATCCGAAACATATTAGATATAGTGGATGCACGAGAACATTATGTTAAAGCGTTACAGTTAGTGCTGGAATGTCCTCTGCATAATGCTATGGTAGAAAAGATCAAACACACTTTGAATCAAGCAATTGGCGGTACTTGTCCTGTTGAAATGCATGTTGAGCATGCTGGTTTCAATGTCGAGCTGCGTACCGACAGTCAGTGGTACGTGACGCCAAGTGATCAGTTGATTCACGATTTGAAAGAATTATTAGGTGCCCAAGCGGTACGCTTACAGTTTTAAAAAACTCACTACAAAAGGTTTTATAACATGAGTTTACATTTTTTGGATTTTGAGCAACCCATTGCTGAATTAGAAGCCAAAATTGAAGAATTACGTTTAGTGAATCAAACCGGTCAGTTGGACGTTGGTATCGAAGATGAGATCGTCAAACTCAAAGAAAAAAGCGAAAGTTTAACGCAAAAGATCTTTTCAAACCTTGGCGCTTGGCAGGTCTCACAACTTGCACGTCATCCTCTGCGTCCTTATACCGAAGATTACATCAAACATGTGTTTGCGGAATTTGACGAATTGGCTGGTGACCGTGCATACGCAGATGACAAAGCGATTGTTGGTGGCTTGGCGATGCTTGATGAGCAACCTGTAATGATCATAGGTCATCAAAAAGGCCGTGATACCCATGAAAAAATCAAACGCAACTTTGGAATGCCCAAGCCTGAGGGGTATCGCAAAGCACTGCGCTTGATGCATATGGCTGAACGTTTTAATTTACCCATTATTACCATGATTGATACACCGGGAGCGTATCCTGGAGTGGGCGCCGAAGAACGAGGCCAATCTGAAGCCATCGCTCGTAATCTCAAAGAAATGGCAGTGCTGTCCGCTGTTGCAACCGAATTGGGGGTTAAGGCACCCATCACTA
>JALRKK010000011.1 GCA_023268935.1 Glaciecola sp. | reverse complement strand
GGGATGAACTGCCGCTGGATCAACGTCCAGAGCGTGCCGCTTTACTTAAGTTACGAAGCCATTTTGATTTATTTTCAAACTTCCGCCCAGCTAAAATTTATAAAGGTTTAGAAGATTTATCTCCACTGAGAAAAGATATTGCCCAAAGTGGCGTGGATGTCTTAGTGGTGCGTGAACTCACCAGCGGGATTTACTTTGGTTTTCCAAAGGGATTAGAGGGTGACGGTGAAGATGAATTTGCTTTTGATACTATGCGCTACACACGCGGTGAAATCCGCCGTATTGCTATTTCAGCTTTCCAAGCAGCGCAAAAACGCGACAAGAAAGTTACCTCTGTCGATAAAGCTAATGTATTAGTATGCAGTCGTCTATGGCGTGAAGTCACCGAAGAAGTCGCTAAAGACTACCCTGACGTTGAACTTGAGCATATCTACATTGATAACGCGACGATGCAGTTATTGTGTAATCCGTCACAGTTTGATGTCATGTTATGTTCGAACCTTTTTGGTGACATTATCTCTGATGAATGCGCTATGTTAACTGGTTCGATGGGCTTATTACCTTCAGCTAGTATTAATGCTGATGGGTTTGGTTTATATGAACCTGCAGGCGGTAGTGCGCCAGATATCGCCGGCAAAGGTATTGCTAATCCTATCGCACAAATTCTTTCAGCGGCCATGTTATTACGTTATTCATTAAATTTAACAGACGCTGCAGATGCCATTGAACAAGCGGTCATCAAAACGCTTGAAGACGGTATTTTGACGGGCGAATTACTCAGCAGTGAGGAACGCCACAAAGCGAGTAACACGTCACAAGTCGGCGATTATATTACTCAACAAATTTTACAGGCATAAGGACACTCCTCATGGCTAAGACCCTTTATGATAAAATCTGGGATGCGCATATCGTATCTCAAGTAGGCGCAGATATCCTACTGTATATAGACCGTCACTTGATCCACGAAGTGACCACTCCACAAGCGTTTGCTGGTTTGAATGACAAAGGCAGAAAAGTCCGTTGTCCAGAAAAAACTGTGGCAACCATGGATCATTCAATCTCAACACGATCATTAGCATTAGATGCATGTGGTCCGGCAAACCAGTTACAATTACAAACGTTATTACAAAACTGCGAAGATCATGGCATTACCCTCTATCCTGTAGGTCACCAAAAACAAGGTATTATCCATGTTATGGCACCTGAGCTAGGAGCCATTTTACCAGGGCACACCGTGGTTTGTGGTGATTCACATACAGCGACCCATGGTGCTTTTGGTGCGTTGGCGTTTGGAATCGGTACATCTGAAGTTGAACACGTCTTTGCTACGCAGACGTTGCGCCAATCTAAAGCGAAAAACCTAAAAGTAGAAGTCAAAGGTAAACTGCCTATTGGCGTGACTGCAAAGGACATCATCTTAGCGATTATTGGTGAACTAGGTCATGCCGGTGCGACGGGTTATGTGATTGAATATTGTGGTGAAGCAATCAGCGCACTTTCGATGGAAGAGCGCATGACAATTTGTAATATGTCGATTGAGGGGGGTGCCAAAGCAGGTTTAGTTGCCCCTGACAATACCACATTTGAATACATCAAAGGTCGTGAAAAAGCCCCTCAAGGTGCTGACTGGGACGCTGCTGTGGCCTATTGGGAAACATTATATTCTGATGCAGATGCGCAGTTTGACCGAGTCGTCACATTACAAGCAGCTGACATTAAACCGCAAGTGACTTGGGGGACCAATCCTGGTCAAGTCATTGGTGTTGATGATGCCATTCCTGCACCAACTGATTTTACTGATGCAGTGACTCAAGAGTCAGCATCAAAAGCTTTAAAATACATGGCCTTAGAGCCAGGTCAAAAGCTAAGTGATATTGCTATTTCACATGTGTTCATCGGTTCATGTACTAATTCTCGTATCGAAGACTTACGTGCTGCCGCGAGTGTAGCTCAGCGTGGCAACGTGGTTGAAAATGTGACAGCTATCGTCGTGCCCGGCTCGGCGGCAGTCAAAAAACAGGCTGAAGCAGAAGGTTTAGATAAAATCTTTGAGGCAGCGGGATTTGAGTGGCGCTTACCAGGTTGCTCAATGTGTTTAGGCCTGAATGATGATTTACTTAAAGAAGGCGATCGA
>JALRKK010000005.1 GCA_023268935.1 Glaciecola sp. | reverse complement strand
ATTCATCTCACGTGTTTGCGGAAGTGGTGGAATTGGTAGACACGCTGGATTTAGGTTCCAGTGCTTCACGGCGTGAGAGTTCAAGTCTCTCCTTCCGCACCATAATTTGAGACCGGTGAGTGGCGCAGCTTGGTAGCGCACTTGTTTTGGGTACAAGGGGTCGCAGGTTCAAATCCTGTCTCACCGACCATCTCAAATTCCTGTACTTTCTCTCTGTACTAATCACGTTTCAGCCTGTATAATTCGCCGTCTTTTAAATATAGAACACACCACTGTTTAAATTTCTAGCGCATATATGGCGCACAGTTGAGGTAGAATAATGCAAGTTTCAGTCGAGACGACTCAAGGCTTAGAACGTAAAGTAACAGTCACAGTACCAGCCGGCAACGTTGATGAGGCGGTTAAATCACGTCTTCAGCAGTTAGCAAAAACACAGCGTATCAACGGTTTCCGCCCTGGTAAAGTACCAGTAAGCGTAATCAAAAAGCGCTTTGGCGCTGCAGTTCGTCAAGAAGTGGCTGGCGATGTTATGCAACGTCATTTTTATCAAGCGATTATCCAAGAAAAAATTACCCCTGCTGGAATGCCTACTTTTGACTTGACCAAAGACGTAGATGGTGAAGATTTAGAATTCGTTGCAACGTTTGAAGTATATCCAGAAGTTGAATTGCAAGGTCTTGACAAGGTTAAAGTAGAAAAGCCAGTTGTTGAGATCAAAGACAAAGACCTAGCAGACATGATCAAAACGTTGCAAAAGCAACATGCGAACTGGAAAGAAGGCAAGCGCAAAGCTAAGAAAGACGATCGTGTAACCATTGATTTTGTCGGTACCATTGACGGCGAAGAGTTCGAAGGTGGTAAAGCTGAAGACTTCCCACTAGAAATGGGTAAGAATCGCATGATCCCAGGTTTTGAAGATCCAATTGTCGGTCTTAAGCCAGGTGAAGAGTGCGTTGCAGAAGTGACCTTCCCAGAAGATTACCACGCAGAAAACTTAAAAGGTAAAGCCGCATCTTTTGCCATCACAGTGAAAAAAGTGGAAAGTTTAGACCTCCCTAAAGTAGATGAAGAATTTGCGAAGCTGTTCGGTGTTGAAGAAGGTGGTGTTGAAGCGCTTGAAGCTGAAGTGAAGAAAAACATGCAGCGCGAACTTGATCAAGTTGTGAAATCGAAGATCAAAGAGAGCGTCATCGACGGTTTACTTGAAGCCAACGATGTTGCAATCCCACAAGCATTGATTGACCAAGAAATCGAAGCGCTGCGCGAGCAAGCAAAACAACGTTTTGCACAACAAGCGGGCGGTCAGACGGATAACTTACCTGAGTTACCAGCTGAACTTTTTACTGACAATGCAACTCGCCGAGTCAAAATTGGTCTTATTTTAGGTGAAGTCATTAAAGCCAACGATTTGAAAGCCGATGAAGATAAGGTCAATGCATTAATCGAAACGACTGCTTCAGCCTATGAAGATCCACAAGAAGTAATTGATTACTATCAAAACAATCAAGAGCTTATGCAGCAGATGCAAAACGTTGCATTAGAAGAGCAAGCGATTGAGTGGGTACTTGAACAAGCTAAAGTGAAAGAAGTTAAAACCAAGTTTGACGAGATCATGAACAAACAGGCATAAAATTTTGCCAAACGTTTGACTTTTATGGTCTTACCCTGATTAAATGCCCAGTATTATCTGGGCTTTTTTTTGCCATATATTTGCATAAGGAAATTACATTGAACCACTTTGATGAAGTACAAAACGCATTGGTCCCTATGGTCATTGAGCAAACCTCAAAAGGTGAGCGTTCATTCGATATTTATTCTCGATTACTCAAGGAAAATGTCATTTTCTTGGTAGGTCAAGTTGAAGAGCACATGGCAAATCTGATTGTGGCACAAATGCTATTTTTAGAAGCAGAAAACCCGGAAAAAGATATATTCTTGTATATCAACTCTCCAGGTGGGTCGGTGACTGCTGGCATGGCGATTTATGATACTATGCAGTTCATTAAGCCAGATGTATCCACCGTGTGTATGGGCATGGCAGCGAGTATGGGGTCGTTTTTGCTTGCTGGTGGTGCAGCTGGAAAACGTTACTGTTTACCTAACTCTCAAGTGATGATTCACCAACCATTGGGTGGTTTCCAAGGGCAGGCGTCAGACTTTGAAATTCATGCAAAAAATATTTTGCAGACAAAAGACAGACTAAATCGTATTTATTCTCATCACACGGGACAACCTGTTGAAAAGGTTGCACAAGATACTGATCGAGATAATTTTATGACCGCGCAGGAAGCATTAGAATACGGTCTGATTGACCAAATTATGACAAGTAGAAACTAATTGACATAGCAACCGCTAATTCTTAGTCTATACTTATTATAAATCGCTATAGCGAATGCTTTTTAGCATTCGCACACTCTACCCAGTTTACGAGGCAAGTGTTAATGAGTACAAAACAAACAGGCGATGGTGACAACAAATTACTTTATTGTTCCTTTTGTGGCAAAAGCCAGCATGAGGTTCGTAAACTGATAGCCGGTCCCTCTGTGTTTATTTGTGACGAATGTGTTGAGTTGTGCAACGACATCATTCGAGAAGAAATCAAAGATATTTCTCCCAAGTCCAAAAAAGACAGCTTACCAAAACCACATGAAATCCATGCGCATCTAGACGATTACGTAATAGGTCAAGAGCATGCAAAAAAGGTTCTGTCAGTTGCAGTTTATAACCACTATAAACGCCTTAAAAACGGAGATGTCCATGACGGCGTAGAATTAGGCAAAAGTAACATATTACTTATCGGCCCAACGGGAAGCGGTAAGACATTGCTTGCCGAAACGTTAGCGCGACTTTTAGACGTACCATTTACCATGGCTGATGCGACCACCTTAACAGAAGCTGGCTATGTTGGTGAAGATGTTGAGAATATTATTCAAAAATTATTGCAAAAGTGCGATTACGACGTTGAAAAAGCACAACGAGGCATTGTCTACATCGATGAAATAGATAAGATTTCCCGTAAGTCTGACAACCCATCTATTACTCGTGATGTCTCAGGCGAGGGGGTACAACAAGCGTTGTTAAAACTTGTCGAAGGCACCATTGCGTCGGTTCCACCTCAAGGTGGTCGCAAACATCCCCAGCAGGAGTTTTTACAAGTAGATACTTCTAAGATACTGTTTATTTGTGGGGGAGCGTTTGCAGGATTAGACAAGGTTATCGAGCAACGCTCCGCGAAAGGCACAGGAATCGGTTTTGGTGCCGAAGTCAAATCATCTGATAATACTGAGGCAGTATCAGAACTGTTTAAGCAAGTTGAACCAGAAGATTTGGTTCGCTATGGTCTAATCCCCGAATTCATTGGACGACTTCCTGTTGTTACCAGTTTAGAAGAATTAAACGAAGAAGCTTTAATACAGATTCTGACTGAACCTAAAAATGCCATTACTAAGCAATACGGCGCCTTGTTTGCATTGGAAGAAGCTGAGCTTGAGTTCCGCGATGATGCGTTAGTTGCGATAGCTCGCAAGGCAATGGAACGTAAAACGGGTGCTCGAGGTTTGCGTTCAATTGTCGAAGGTGTTTTGCTTGATACTATGTATGATTTACCGCAGCTGGAAAATGTCAGTAAAGTAGTCGTAGATGAGACAGTCATTAAAGGTGAATCAAAGCCTATTCTGCTCTATAACACCAAAGAGCAAGCCGCTGGTGCTGAAACAGACTAATACAGTTTTTAAAGTAAAAAGGGGCAATATGCCCCCTTTTTAGTTTATATTCAAATTCTAATAAAATATTGTTTATGCAAAAAAAATTGAACTTTGCTTAAATATCCCCATATATTACTCATTGTCTAATATTAGGAATTAACATGTCGTTAGAACAAACCTCGACAAACATGCCTGTGTTGGCTTTGCGAGATGTGGTTGTATATCCCCATATGGTAATACCCTTGTTTGTCGGTAGAGAAAAATCAATCCAGTGCTTAGAATCAGCCATGGAAAACAACAAACAGATTTTTTTAGTTGCACAAAAAGAGGCTAGTATAGACGAGCCTGCAGTAAACGATATCTACGAAACTGGCACGGTCGCCTCCATTTTGCAGTTATTGAAACTACCAGACGGCACAGTAAAAGTTTTGGTTGAAGGTTCTATCCGGGGCAAGGTTTTGTGTTACACCCAAGAAGATCCTTTTTTCCGAGGTGACATTGAGACAATTGTCGATGTTACGATTCCGGATACGGAACAAGAAATATTATCGCGCTCGGCGATTTCTCAATTTGAAGGTTATATCAAATTAAATAAAAAGATCCCACCAGAGGTATTAACATCTCTGAATGGCATCGATGACGTTGCGCGCCTAGCCGATACTATGGCTGCTCACATGCCTCTCAAATTGAGCGAAAAGCAGAAAGTACTCGAAATGAATAGCGTTGAAGAGCGCTTAGAGTACCTTATGGCCTTAATGGAAGGCGAGATTGATTTGCTGCAAGTCGAAAAGAAAATACGCACTCGCGTTAAAAAGCAAATGGAAAAATCGCAGCGTGAGTATTATCTTAACGAACAAATGAAGGCAATCCAAAAAGAGCTTGGAGAGCTCGATGAGGCGCCTGATGAATTTGAGACACTGCGCAAAAAGATCGATGAAGCAAAGATGCCTCAAGAGGCCCTGGATAAGGCAAATACTGAACTGCAAAAGTTAAAGATGATGTCACCGATGTCTGCTGAAGCCACAGTGGTACGCAGTTATATCGAATGGCTAACCAATGTACCATGGCATAAGCGCAGCGCAGTCAAAAAAGACCTAGCGAAAGCAGAGGCGGTTCTAAATGCCGACCATTATGGCTTAGATAAAGTAAAAGAGCGCATTTTGGAATATTTAGCTGTACAACAACGCGTACGCAAGCTAAAAGGCCCAATTTTGTGTTTAGTAGGACCTCCAGGGGTGGGTAAAACCTCTTTAGGCCAATCCATCGCCAAGTCGACTGGGCGTAAGTATGTTCGAATGGCATTGGGTGGAGTGCGTGATGAAGCTGAGATCCGAGGGCATCGACGTACCTATATTGGCTCTTTGCCCGGTAAACTCATTCAGAAAATGTCAAAAGTTGGGGTAAAAAACCCGTTATTCCTATTAGATGAAATCGACAAAATGTCGTCTGATATGCGTGGTGATCCTGCATCGGCTTTACTTGAAGTACTTGATCCAGAGCAAAATTCAAGCTTTAGTGATCATTACTTAGAGGTGGATTACGATTTGTCTGACGTGATGTTCGTTGCGACATCTAACTCGATGAATATTCCAGGTCCTTTGTTAGATAGAATGGAAGTGATCCGTTTATCTGGCTATACCGAAGACGAAAAAGTAAATATTGCGTTACAACATTTGCTCACCAAGCAAATAGAACGCAATGGACTTAAAGCAAACGAAGTTGATATTGAAGAGAGTGCCATTGTATCAATTATTCGCTATTACACCCGAGAAGCAGGTGTGCGAGGTCTTGAACGAGAGATTTCAAAGATATGCCGCAAAGCCGTACGCATGATTCTATTGAACGAGAAATCCGCTCCGATTCATGTTACACAAGACAACATTGAAGAGTTTCTCGGAGTCAAGCGATATGATTACGGTAAAACAGATGGTAATAATCAAATCGGGCAAGTGAATGGCCTAGCATGGACTGAAGTTGGTGGAGATTTACTTACCATTGAGTGCACATCGGTACCAGGTAAAGGCGCTATTACAAGAACTGGCTCTCTTGGGGAAGTTATGCAAGAGTCAATTACGACGGCCATGACTGTAGTAAGAGCTCGTGCTGAGAAACTGCGTATTAATAATGATTTTCATGAAAAACGCGATGTTCATGTGCATGTACCAGAAGGAGCAACGCCCAAAGATGGCCCAAGTGCTGGGATCGCAATGTGTACTGCGCTGGTGTCTTCTTTAACGGGGAATCCAGTCCGGGCCGATGTGGCAATGACTGGTGAAATAACTTTGCGCGGGGAAGTGTTGATGATCGGTGGTCTAAAAGAAAAATTACTCGCAGCACATCGAGGCGGAATTAAAACGGTGATTATCCCAAAAGGTAATGCACGAGATCTGCCTGAAATACCAGACAACGTCAAACAAAACTTGGAAATTCATCCTGTTCAATGGATTGATGATGTACTGAACATTGCTTTGCAAGAACCGGTTGAACAATTTTCAATCAAATCCAGTGCTTGAATGTCATAAAAATTGTGATTAACTGTAATAAAAACGCGGTTTTCCGCGTTTTTTTTTATAAATAGCAAAAAATATCCCAAAATGTTAAAAAATTTTCATTTTCTGCTTTCATCCATCCTAAAATGTGGTAACTTAGGCTTTGTAAATGCTCGCAGGGTCTTATAAATAAAGAGTTATAAGAAATCAGGGCGGTGTTAAAGAATTGTTAATAAATGTTGCTTTGTGCAGTTTTTATTAATATTATTACTTGTGCTTAAAGCATTAAATCAAAACAATAATTTTAGGGGATCTTACGTGAACAAGTCTCAACTAATCGATCAAATCGCTGCTGAAGCAGAACTAAACAAAGCTCAAGCGGAGCGTGCACTTAACGCTTTTACTGGCGCTGTTACTTCAGCTCTTGCGGGCGGTGACGACGTAGCTTTAGTTGGTTTCGGTACCTTTACAGTTCGTGAGCGTGCAGCTCGCACTGGCCGTAACCCACAAACTGGTGCAGAGATTCAAATCGCTGCCGCAAAAGTACCTGCATTCAAAGCTGGTAAGAAACTAAAAGACGCTTGTAACTAAGCATTTATTTAGTAAAAAGAGCGATGGTGTATTCCATCGCTTTTTTATTTTTAGCAATACTCAAATAACGGATAGACTTTTTACTGGAGTAAACACAGGTTATGTTAGAGAGAATAAGAGAAGGGGCACAAGGCCCTTGGGCAATGATAGTGGTTGCGCTTATTGTATTGAGTTTCGTATTTGCCGGTGTCGGAAGTTACCTTACAGCACCAGCGGAAACCGCTGTCGCTAAAGTAAATGGAGAAGATATTTCAGCAAGAAGTCTAGAAAATGCTTATCAAAATGAAAGAGCTCGCCTTGAACAACAGTTCGGTGAAGGAATCAGTGCGCTGTTCTCAAATACAGAATATCTTGCGAATTTTCGCAGTGAAATCCTTGATAGGCTAGTCAAAGATAAATTAGTTGAACAAAAGGCATCTGAGTTAGGATTGCGTGTATCTAATGCTCAAATTAAAGAAGCAATAGTTAACATGCCTGAATTTCAGGTTGGGGGGAGTTTTAACAATGATCGCTACCTTGCTGTCATTCGCCAAGCCGGATTCCAAATTGACGATTTCCGAGAATACATGCGCAATCAAATGACTAAAGAGCAATTATCTCGAGCGGTTATTGGTACTGAGTTTGCTATAAATAATGAAGCTGAGCAACAATACCGTTTAGAACAACAAACGCGCGATGCTCAATATGTGGTTATCCCACAATCTAATTTTGCAAATTCTGTTGAAGTAACTGAAGAACAAATTACCCAGTATTATCAAACAAATATTGATAACTATGATACGCAAGAGCAAGCTGCGATTGCTTATGTTGAATTAAAAGTATCTGATTTACTGCCTTCCATAGAGGTATCAGAAGATGAAATTACTGAATACTACCAGTTTAATTTCGACCAGTATCGTACAGTTGAAAAGCGTCGCGTATCCCATATCTTGTTTGATTTGGAAGATCGTCAAGTAGCAGAAGACGTTCTTGAAAGAATTAATGCTGGAGACGATTTTGGTACACTCGCTCAAGAGTTTTCTATCGATACTTTCAGTGGCGAAAATGGCGGTGATTTGGATGTAATTGAACTTGGTGATATTGACCCGATATTTGATGAAGCGGCTTTTGCATTAGCTGAAGCTGGTGATGTGTCCGAGTTGATTGAAACTGAATCGGGTTTACACATTATTAAAGTGACACAAATTATACCTGAAGAAATTACACCATTAGATGAAGTTCGTGACGTTGTCATTGAGCAAGTCAAACAAGCTAAAGCAACTGAAGAATTTTTTGAGTTACAAACTCGTATGGCGGAGATCGCCTTTGAGGTGCCAGATACACTAGAGGACGTTGCAGCAGCGATTAACGGTTCAGTGATCACTACAGATTTATTTATTCAAGCAAATGCCCCTATAACGCACCCTAGAGTACTAGAAAATGCATTTTCTCAAGAATTCATAGCAGAAGGGCTTAATTCTGATTTGATTGAGATCAGTGACGAACACGTATTGGTCATGCGCAGTGTTGGCTTCGAACCAGAGCGTACGCGTTCACTTGAGGAAATGAGATCGCAAGTGGTTGCTCAACTGCAATCGCAATTACAACGAGAAGCTGCGTTACGTTTTGCACAATCGGTAGTGTCAAGTGAAGATATGCAAACAGCGCTGAGTGAACAAGCACTAGAGCTAACTTCTTTTACACAATTGAGCCGTAACTCTACTGAGATTGACCCAAGTGCTGTTGATTCGTTGTTTACTCTCTCGAGTGACAATGTGGCTACGGCGATTAGCTTAGCAAATGGTGATGCAGCGGTTATCGTTCTTGGTAGCGTAAATGACGTTGATGCTTCAGATGAACAAGCTGTTGCTGCATTAGTACAACGCATAGCTCAGCAACGTGCGCAAACAGGATTTAACGCGTTCGTTGCTTCACTTCAAGAAAACGCCGAAGTGCAGATATTGAATTAACCTAAGAACATAAGTTGAACACCGCCAATGACAACAGTTATTGGCGGTTTTTTATTGTTATTTATAGAGAAAGTCCCATGATACGAGGTATTGTCACGGGGTAAATCACGAGTTGATTAAGCAGTGAGGTACATTAGTACGGTATACACTAAGGCAATGACTGCAGAAAATATCAAGATGTATATGAACCCTTGCTTGCCTTGTTTCAGACTGTAATTATTGGCCTTTAAATATAGCATCCAAGCTAAGCACAACACTAATGGGATCATGAATAATAGTCGAATCATAAATACTTTTTTCCTTGAATAGCGTCGTCACTAATACGTATAGCTTTAATTCTAAGTTTACTTTTTGCATTATGCGAACACAAAGATTGCGAGTAAAGGTACAACAAAGAAGACACCGCCGATGTAGGCCAAGCCATAGGTTTTTTGTTCTGCCACCTTTAATGACAGTCGGTAGGATAATTCAGGAGGTAATTCTCGTAAGAAGGTTAAACCATAAATAACCAAAACAGCCAGTGTATTGTAAGTTAGATGAACCAATGCAATTTGTAACGCCAAAGAGGCATTTTCGCCAGTGATGGATAGTGCTGCAATGAGCGCAGTAATGGTTGTGCCAATATTAGAGCCCAATGTAAATGGGTAAATTGCTCTAGCAGTGACTATGCCATTTCCAACTAAAGGCACCATCAAAGACGTGGTGGTTGAACTAGACTGTACCAGAACTGTTACAATCGTCCCAGAGGTTATGCCGCTCATTGCCCCCCGTCCTAAACTATTTTGTAAAATATTTTTTGCTCGTCCAACCATGAGCGATTTCATAATGTTGCCCATTCCAGTGATAGCAAATATGATCATGCCCAAACCAATGAGGATCATCAAAATCCCTGCGTAAACGTTCGGCAGAACAGCCGAAATGGCGCTTACTCCATCAATTGCAGGCGAGGTAATGGCTTTAATTGGATTGAAACCTTCGACGGAAGACGTTGCTCCAACACGGAACAAGCCCACTAAAAAACCGCTGATGTGTTCTAACAATCCAAAAACGATTTCGAGTGGTAAAAAAATCAATACTGCAAAAATGTTAAAAAAATCATGAATCGTTGCAGCATTAAAAGCGCGCTGAAACTCTTCTTTGTTCTTAATATGACCTAAGCTGACTATGGTGTTGGTAATACTCGTTCCGATATTCGCCCCCATCATCATGGGGATCGCTATGGTAATCGGTAAACCACCTGCAACCATAGCAACTATCACTGATGTGACTGTGCTGGATGACTGAATTAATGCAGTGGCTACCATGCCAATGATCAAACCCATAATTGGATTACTCGCAAACTCAAATAGTTGTTTGGCATGCTTTTCGGACGCAAGTTGGAAACCGTCACCAATTGTCGCGACGGCAACGAGCATTAGCCAGATGAGTAAAAAGAGCGCAATCCAGCGCATGGGTTTGGGCATGTGTGAAAGTGCGCTCATCAATATTAAAGTTCCGGTGCCGGTCTAGGATCAAAATTGGAAAAGGCAAAATACGTTGTTACTATTGCCCAGGCGGTTTGGTTTTGCACAATGGCGTCAATGTCTATCTTATCCAATGTATCGTCAGCCGTATGATGAAAATCAAAATAATATGTACCGTCTTGTCTAAGAGAGAGAACTGGAACACCATAATTTGGCAGCATAGAGACGTCCGGTCCACCTCGGGTGGTGTTATTACCTAATTCAATATTCATTTGGGCTAAAGCATCGTAAAGCAATAAAGCATTATCACGTACTTCAGGAGCAAAACGAGTGTCTATTCGATATATTTGTCCGGCACCAAAATCGGATTCAGCAGCAATGATGATATTGGCTAAATCTTTTTTATTTGCCTTGGCATATTCATAAGCCCCAACCAGACCAATTTCTTCTGCAGCGTACAGAATTACCCGAATTGTGCGTTCGGGCTGACCTAGCGTATCCTTGATTAATTTGGCCGCGGCCATAACGATCCCAACGCCAGCTCCATCATCTAAAGCACCGGTACCCAAATCCCATGAATCAAGATGTGCTGAAATCAGAACAACTTCATTAGCGTGTGTTCTACCGGTTATCTCGCCTATGACATTGTATGAAGTTTGCCAACCCGTATCTTTTGCTTGCATAGTTAGGCTGACTGACACAGTACCATAAGAATTAATTAACTTGGTTAGCTTGTCGGCGTCAAGAGAGGAGAGTGCGCCAGCAGGTATTTTGGTGACTTCGTCGTCATAACGCATTACACCGGTGTGTGCAAATTGTGAATTGGCGGTGCCAACCGAACGAATAATAATAGCCAATGCGCCTTTTTTGGCAGCTTCAACGGCACCACGAACCCGATTAGGAACCACCTTGCCATAAAAACGTCCGGCTCGGTCTCTTTGCATTGATTGGTCAATATAAACTATTTTATTGGAAACGAAGTCGCTCGAAGCATTACTCAACGCTTCTAATGACTCAAATCTTACTACTTCTGCTTGGATACCTGCTTCAGGAGTCGCAATCGAACCGCCAAGGGCGGTAATCGTTAATTCATGTTCCTCAGGACTAATTATTTTGGCATTGGCGAATCCACGCTCCCAGTTACGGACGCGAACAGGTTGTTTGTACACTCGGTCAAAACCAAGTTCAGCAAAGGTTTGCTCTGCCCAAGCGATGGCTTTTTTGTCACCAGCAGAGCCCGCAATTCTTGGGCCTACTTTAGATGTCAGGTCCGCAACTATGTCAAAAGATAAGGTGGATTGTTGGCTCGCCTTGGTAATTTGAGCAAGTTGTCTTTGAATCACCGCATCGCGTTTTGGCGCCTGTTTGGTGGCAGGTTGCACTGACTGTGTCGAAGCCGGAACTTGAGTATTGCTACAACCTAGTAGAGTAATAGCAAAAACAAAAATGAATGGTTTGGTAAAATGATGCATATTTGGCCTTGATTATTATTGTTTGTCCACACTGCATGCGTAGGTCTAAAGTTACAGAGTATATTATCAAGAAATGCCGATGTTAATATGAAACTTACGTTAAGCAGGCATAAAAAAACCGGCCGAGGCTGGTTTTTTTAGCTATCACTAATAACGTGAAAGGCTTACGCCATAGCTTTAATCTGTGCAGTTAAGCGAGACTTGTGACGAGCAGCTTTGTTTTTGTGAATCAAACCTTTAGTCGCCATACGATCTAAAACTGGTTTAGCAGCGTCTAGTGCTGCTAGCGCAGCTGCTTTATCACCTGCTGCGATAGCAGCTATAACTTTTTTGATGCAAGTACGGGTGAAAGAGCGACGGCTCGCATTATGCTGACGACGCTTCTCGGCCTGAATTGCACGTTTTTTAGCAGACTTAATGTTAGCCAATGTGAACTCCGAAATATGCTACATGTAAAATTTAGGGCGCAAATTATCGGTTTTTCTGGTTCATAAGTCAAATGCTTTTAAGCAGATAAACGCAGTTAGACACAAATATAGGCAAAAAAATTCGATAAGTGCTAGTCTATGCCCATCTTTTGGAGCTTTTTACAGAATTCAATTATACACGATGCTTTTAAAGTCCGGCATTATTGTTAGTTTCATGACGTTCCTCTCTCGTATTTTGGGATTAGTACGTGATGTGGTTGTCGCACAGTTTATGGGAGCCAGTGCGGGCGCTGATGTGTTTTTCTTTGCCAATAAGATCCCCAACTTTTTACGCCGGCTTTTTTCTGAAGGTGCTTTTGCGCAAGCGTTCATTCCAGTTCTGACCGAAGTTCAAGCAAATAATGATAAAGCGGAATTTAAACAATTTATTGCCAAGGTTTCAGGTACCCTCGGCGTAATTGTGTTTTTAACCACAGTAATAGGTGTGGTTGGTTCAGGTGTGATCGCAGCAATTTTTGGTACAGGGTGGTTTGTTGCCTATCTCAACGATGAACCAGCCGGCGATAAATACTTACTAGCTTCTACCATGCTCAAAATTACCTTTCCGTATTTGTTCTTTGTTACTTTGGTGGGATTATCGGGGGCGATTTTAAATACGCTTAATAAGTTTGCCGTTTCATCCTTTACGCCCGTTTTACTGAATATAGTGATCATCATTTGTGCCGTTATTTTGCACAACGATTTTTCAACGCCTGCTTTTGCACTTGCTTGGGGGGTATTTATTGGAGGGTTTGTTCAACTCGTCTTTCAAATCCCTTTTTTGTTGAAAGTGGGCGCGTTTGTTCGTCCCCAATGGGGATGGCATGATCCAAAGGTTAAAAAAGTCAGAACATTAATGATACCTGCCTTGTTCGGTGTTTCGGTGAGTCAGATAAACTTACTTGTTGATACCTTAATCGCCAGTTTTTTGATGACGGGTTCAATCAGCTGGCTCTATTATTCTGATCGTTTGATGGAATTTCCTCTTGGTTTATTTGGCATTGCGATTGCCACGATTATTTTGCCAACGTTGTCTAGAGACCATGTCGCGCAAGACAAATTACGCTTTCAGGCAAACATGAACTGGGCGATAAAAATGGTCTGTGTGTTAGGTATACCATCTGCAATTGGTCTGATTGTGCTTGCGGAACCATTACTTTCTTTAATTTTTGAACGTGGAGCGTTCACCGCAAACGATGTCAGTATGGCCAGTATGAGTTTGATAGCTTATGCTTCAGGTTTGTTTAGTTTTATGTTGATTAAAGTTTTAGCCCCAGGGTTCTTCGCTCAGCAAGATACTAAAACTCCAGTGAAAATTGGCATTATAGCGATGGTTGCAAACATGGGATTTAATGTGATTTTTGCGATTCCTTATGGCTTTGTTGGACTGGCAATTGCAACCGCACTATCTGCGACATTGAACGCCGGTTTGCTGTATTACCACCTGCATCAGCGGGATATGTATCGTCTGTCTTTAGAAACGTTATTGTTGTGTATTCGAGTGATTGTTTCGAGTCTTATCATGGGCGGCGTTCTCATGTATGTACAAGCTAATATTGCCTGGTCTGAATTAACTTTCACACTTCGCTTGAGTCTTGTTGTTCAATGGCTCACTTTGGCGGCCGTTGTTTATTTTGTTTCTCTGAAAGTGTTCGGTGTCACTCTCAGCGCAATGCGCTCTCCACCGAATGGTGAAGTAAAGTAACCGCTTATTTAATATTGGCTAACTCGGTTAAAAAACTGCGGCAATCGCCTCGTCAATCTAGATGCTTCAAGGATTTTGGCGTAGCCTAGTGCTGAATAAACAGGTATAATCGCGCGCCAGTATTTGACAAATTTGTTCAGCAAGAAACAGGGTAACATGCAACTGATCCGAGGATTACACAATATTCGACCACAGCACAAAGGCTGCGTGTTGACCATTGGTAAGTTTGATGGGGTGCACCTTGGGCATCAAGCGGTATTACGCAATCTACGGAACAAGGCAGAAGAGCTATCTTTGCCAACCGCGGTGATGGTGTTTGAACCGCAACCTGAAGAAGTATTCACCCCCGAAAAAGCACCTGCTAGACTCTCCAGATGGCGTGATAAATATGAAGCCATGCGCGATCTGGGCATGGATAGATTGTTTTGTGTGCATTTTACCCACTCCTTCGCCAGACAATCTGCAGCACAGTTCATCAAAGATATTCTGGTCGACAAACTGGGTGTTAAATTCTTGGTGGTAGGTGATGATTTCCGTTTTGGCCGGGGGCGTGAAGGGGATTTTGCAATGCTCGTTGAAGCGGGTAAACAATTCGGATTCTCTGTTGTCAATACAGCTAGTTTTCGCCTCGCTGATTGTCGGATTAGCTCAACCGCAATACGTCAAGCATTGGCTGAACATGATTTTACACTTGCTCAGCAGATGCTAGGCCGTCCATTTAGTATCAAAGGGCGTGTTGTCCACGGTCAAAAGAAAGGCCGTACCATAGGGTTTCCAACGGCAAACGTCAATCTAAAGCGAGCTAAGCCACCTGTAATTGGTGTTTATGCTGTGTCAATAGATATCTGTGGTGAGTACTATCAAGGTGTCGCTAATATTGGTGCAAGACCGACGGTTTCTGGAGAAGATGCTTTGTTAGAAGTTCATATTTTTGATTTTTCCGGTGACCTATATGGACAAGTCATCGAAGTAAACGTATTACATAGACTGCGCGGCATTCAAAAATTTGCTACATTTGCAGAGCTCAAAACTCAAATTGAACAAGATGCGCTGGCAGCGCGCACGTATTTTCATCGCAGCTCAATATTGTAACTGAGCGGTATGACAAAATGATAATGTTTGGAAAAACACATAATGACCGATTATAAAGCAACACTAAATTTACCTGAAACGCCTTTTCCGATGCGTGGTAACCTTGCCCAACGTGAGCCGAAAATGCTCAAAGAGTGGACTGAGAAAAAACTTTACCAAAAAATTCGAGAAGCGCGTCAGGGGCAAACACCATTTGTATTGCATGACGGCCCTCCGTATGCCAACGGTGATATTCACATCGGTCATGCGGTCAATAAGATCCTCAAAGACATTATTGTAAAAGCCAAAACCTTGAGTGGTTTTGACGCACCGTACGTACCAGGTTGGGATTGTCATGGTTTGCCAATTGAGCTACAGGTCGAAAAGAAAGTCGGCAAGCCAGGCCACAAAGTCAGCGCTGCTGATTTTCGAGAAAAATGTCGCGCGTATGCAGAGCGACAAATAGAAGGGCAAAAACGCGATTTTGTGCGCTTGGGGGTGTTAGGGGAGTGGAATAAACCATACAAAACCATGGACTTTTCCTCTGAAGCCAACATTATCCGTGCTTTAGGCAAAATTACTGAATCGGGGCATTTGCGTAAAGGGTTCAAACCTGTGCATTGGTGTACCGATTGTGGCTCAGCGTTGGCAGAAGCTGAAGTTGAATATAAAGATAAAGTATCGCCTGCGATAGATGTACGTTACCTAGTGAAAGATACGGCAACTGCTGCCAATGCGTTTAATTTGAGTCGCGCAGAGTTGCTCAATGCCTATGTGGTGATTTGGACCACCACGCCTTGGACAATTCCAGCGAGTCGAGCAGTCTCAATACACCCTGAGCTGACCTATGCCTTAGTCCAAATAGCAGATGCCAAATTAGTCTTAGCCGAAGATTTGGTTGAAGATTGTATGCAGCGTTATGGTATTAAAGAGTATGAAGTGGTCGCCACGACTCAAGGTAATGGCTTGAAACGACTTGAATTAGCCCACCCATATTTGGATTTGGGTGTGCCTGTCATTTGCGGTGAGCATGTAACGACCGAATCAGGCACAGGTTGTGTACACACTGCACCGGCACATGGTGTGGATGACTTTAATGTTGGCAAAGAATATGGCATTGACGTGTATAACCCGGTTGGTGGCAACGGTGTCTATTTGGAAGATACGCCTCTTTTTGCTGGTCAGCATGTGTTTAAGGCGAACCAGCCCATTGTTGAGCATTTAGAGTCTGTCGGCGCGTTGCAATATCAGGCGAAATATGAGCATAGCTATCCGCATTGCTGGCGTCACAAAACGCCTATTATTTTCCGTGCTACGCCGCAGTGGTTCATCTCGATGGATGACAATGGTTTGCGCGACGCATCACTTGAAGAAATCAAACAAACACAATGGATCCCTGAATGGGGCGAGCAACGCATTTCCACCATGGTTGAAGGCCGTCCAGATTGGTGTATTTCACGTCAGCGCACTTGGGGTGTCCCGATTGCACTGTATATTCACAAACAAACAGGAGATATCCATCCGCGAAGTGCTGAACTGATTGAGCAAGTTGCCCAGGCCGTTGAGCAAAAAGGCATTCAAGCTTGGTGGGATATGGATGATACTGCATTGCTTGGCGCGGAAGCTGAGCAATACGAAAAAGTTACTGATACTTTAGATGTCTGGTTTGATTCAGGGGTAACCCATCATTTTGTTGTGGATTGTCGCGACGATATTCCGGCGTCTGCGGACTTGTATTTGGAAGGCTCTGACCAACATCGCGGTTGGTTCATGTCATCTCTCATGTCATCGGTTGCTATGCACGGACATGCTCCGTATAAACAAGTACTCACGCATGGTTTCACAGTGGATGCGCACGGTCGCAAGATGTCAAAATCTTTAGGCAATGTCGTAGCACCACAAGAAGTGTTTAACAAGTACGGTGCAGATATTTTGCGTTTATGGGTGGCATCGACCGATTATCGAGGTGAGATGACGGTATCTGATGAAATCTTAAAGCGCGCAGCAGACGCTTATCGTCGTGTGCGTAATACGGCTCGCTTTTTACTGGCCAACCTCAATGGTTTTAACCCAGCAACAGATATGGTGGCCGATGCTGAATTGATTGCACTTGACGCATGGGCAGTCGGTAAAACCAAAACCGTTCAAGATGAGATTTTAGCTGCTTACGAACGCTATGACATGCTAGTCGTTGCGCAAAAACTCGTACAGTTCTGTTCTGTCGATATGGGCTCGTTTTATTTAGATGTCATTAAAGATCGTCAATACACAGCAAAAGCTGACGGTCTAGCGAGACGTTCGTGTCAAACAGCTTTGTATCATATTGCTCAAGCCTTAGTGCGCTGGATGGCTCCAGTGTGCAGCTTTACGGCTCAAGAAATTTGGGATGAGCTCAAAACCGCACAAGATGATGAATTTATCTTTACCCAAAATTGGTATGCCGCGTGGCCACAGCTTTCCGAACAGACCCAATTCGATGATGCGTTCTGGGCATCCGTATTAGATGTAAAAGTAGCTGTGAATGGTGCGCTGGAGATTGCGCGAAAAGAACAAGGCATCGGAAGTTCGCTCGAAGCTCAAGTGACTTTGTATGTCTCGGATGAATTAGTAGAAATATTATCCCGCCTAGAGGATGAGTTGCGGTTTGTGACAATCACATCCAAAGCACAAGTTAAATCATTAGCGGATAAGCCTAAGAATGCTCAAGAGACCGCGAATAAAGGACTGTTTGTCCTTGTCGAGCAAGCCAGTGGCAATAAATGTGTGCGTTGCTGGCACTATCGAGATGATGTCGGTACTGACGATACTCATCCAGAACTATGCGGTCGATGTATTACCAATGTCGATGGCGAAGGTGAGACCAGACAATATGCGTAAACTCTTTAGCGAGAGCGGATTGCGATTTATTTGGATTGCTCTGTTAGGTTTGATGATTGATCAAGTCACTAAGCAGATGGTTGTGGCTAACTTTGATTTGTATGAATCTATCCAAGTGACGGGATTTTTTAACCTTACTTATGTGCGCAACTATGGCGCAGCATTTAGCTTTTTGCATGATGCGGGCGGGTGGCAGCGTTACTTTTTCACAGCGATCGCCTGGGTTGTGAGCGCTGTCATTATTTGGTGGTTATATCAATCTCCCAAGTCGCAAAGATTATTGCCAGTTGCGTTTTGTTTTATCTTAGGCGGAGCGATTGGCAATGTAATCGATAGAATGGTTCACGGTTACGTGATCGATTTTTTAGATTTTTATATTGGTAGTTATCATTGGCCTGCTTTCAATATCGCAGATAGTGTGATTTTTATTGGGGCAGGATTGTTAATCGTCGATATGTTTGTCAATAAGGAAGAAGCAAATGAGCAATCTTAGTATTGTCGAAAACAGCGAAGTGATTTTGCACTTCGATTTGAAATTAGAAGATGGCTCTGCGGCGGATAGCACTAGAGTGAACAATAAGCCAGCTAAGATGGTTATGGGTGATGGTTCATTGACCCCAAATTTTGAAAAGTGTTTGCTTGGTTTGAATAAAGGTGAAAAGGCATCATTTACCTTGCCGGCCAATGATGCCTTTGGCATGCCTAATCCTGATAATATTTATCATGTTGACCGCTCCAAGTTTGATGCGTCTATGGAACTCAAAGAAGGTATGATCATGGGCTTTGCCCAGCCCGATGGCTCAGAGCTCCCTGGAATTATCCGAGCTGTGGAAGGCTTATCGGTGACGGTTGACTTTAATCACCCCCTGGCGGGACAGACAGTGATTTTTGATGTTGAAATCATTGATGTGGTTAACTCTTAGTTAAACATAAAAGGATGAATGTGATGCAGATCCAATTAGCAAACCCTCGAGGTTTTTGTGCTGGTGTTGACCGAGCTATCACGATTGTAGAACGCGCCTTAGAGATGTTCCCGCATCCCATCTTCGTGCGCCACGAAGTCGTTCATAATAAATTTGTTGTGGATGGTCTTAAAGCTAAAGGCGCGGTATTTGTTGCGGAACTCGATCAAGTACCAGATGACTCGATAGTGATTTTTTCTGCTCATGGGGTTTCCCAAGCGGTGCGCAAAGAAGCCGACAGACGAGGGCTTAAGGTATTCGATGCAACCTGTCCATTAGTCACCAAAGTGCATATGGAGGTTACTCGAGCAAGTAAGCGCGGAACGGAATGTATTTTGATCGGTCACAAGGGCCATCCCGAAGTAGAAGGCACCATGGGGCAGTATGACAATCCTAATGGTGGTATTTATTTGGTTGAAACCGCAGAAGATGCTCGTGCACTACAAGTCAAAAATCCAGATGATTTGTATTATTGTTCACAAACAACGTTATCGGTCGATGATACTGCCGATGTCATTGATGCCCTGCGCGAAACCTTTCCAAAGATCGATGGCCCACGTAAAGATGATATCTGTTATGCGACCCAAAATCGCCAAGATGCAGTAAGAGACATGGCACAACAGTGCGATCTGGTACTGGTTGTGGGAGCCACTAATAGCTCAAATTCAAACCGCTTACGTGAGCTATCAGAAAAGCTAGGTACACGTGCCTATCTAATTGCCGATGCTGATGCAATCGATCCAAATTGGCTAGAGAGTTGTTCTCAAGTCGGTGTCAGCGCAGGGGCATCAGCGCCAGAGGTCTTGGTACGCGGAGTTATAGAGCGTCTGCAGGGTTTAGGCGCTGGCGACGTTAAAGAGCTCTCAGGTCGCGAAGAAAACATCGAGTTTGCGGTCCCCAAAGAGCTACAAGTTAGACAAGTCAGTTAATCCCTTCCTTTTGGCCGGTTGTTTTAGAGCCGGCCATACTTAAGCACCGTTTTTTATACCCATTTCAACGCTATTGCGTCATATATTAAGTTTATGGTCGCAACGGGTATTGGATATGATTCGTATAAAATCACACGCGCAACAACGAGGCATCGGCATGGTCGAAGTCTTAGTGACAATGGTGATTTTGGCTGTTGGTTTACTTGGGGTAACGAGTTTGCAGTTTGCTGCAGCCAAACACAATTCGGATGCGTTGGCTAGAGCGCAGGCTGTGTTGGCTCTCGAGCAATTCACTGAACGTTTACGCAGTGCTGCGGTAGTGGGTTCTACAGGGGATGCGATAGTACTACCTGAAAAATATTTTGACCAGAGTTTGTATCAGTTTGGTCATTTATCTTGCAACACTGGAGAAAGTCCTTATTTTTGTTACTGTGATGCATTTCCAGGTGCTTTGACGAATTGTCATTCCTCAACCTGTGACCTAAATCAAACCGCAATATTTGATATTTACCAAGCTTCATGTCAAGTGGTCCAACACAATCCTGCGGCCGAACTATCGATGCAGTGTATTGATAATGATGCGACAGACAGTTTGAGCTGTAGTGGTGGATCACGACATATTCTTATGGTGCGCTGGCCTTCACTACCCTGGCAAAATAAAACTCAGTTTCTGTCTACACTTTGCAATCCAAATGAGGGAGATCAATACGCTTGTGTGACTCAAGAGGTCTTTTTCTAATGGTCAGATGCATAAACGCTCGAGGATTTTCTTTAGTTGAACTCATGGTGGCCATGACATTAGGCGCGATGGTGAGTGTGACGATCATCCAAATTATGGTGGGCAACTCAGTCACGCAACAGCTCAACCGTGCCCTAGCATCTTCTCAAGAAAACGGCCGCTTCATTATCCATCGCTTGCGTCAAGATGTTTTGCACACCGGTTTGTACAATGAATTATCAGGTAAGCTAGACCGTTCAGTAGATATCGCAGAGGAAGCCATATTTGTGCGGCAGCATCCTATCATTATGCTAAGCACGTTTGCCAGCTGGTCAGCACTTGGCATTATTGATAGGGATAGATCTGGCAGTGACGAGCTTGTGATCACCAGGCAAAACACTCGAGATTGCCGTGGCTATAGCTTAGGCTACTCTGTTGATACCGAATTTCCAGTTGTGAATCAATATTATGTCGAAGACGAAACCTTACGATGTCGGGGCTTTGACTTACGTGTTTTGCGGGGACAAAAAGTCGCGACCGGACACAACCGTCACAATAGTATTGCATTACTTCAAGGAGTTGTGAGTTTTCAAGTGCTCTACGGATTAGGAGATGCCAATACCGGACAAGTAAATCGTTATGTTACTGCAAGTGAGCTATCGGATCCCATGCAGGTAGTGGTCTTACGTATGGCTGTATTATTGCGCAGCCCAGAGACGATAAATGTGAATAACACACATGACTTTATCATCCTCGATAATCCTGCAATACAACCAAGCGGTAATCACATTTATCGCCAGTTTGAAACAACTGTGACCTTGCGCAACGCTCGCTATCAAGTACAACGAGGTGAAATATGATGAAACTGCAACGCGGTATGGTGATGATTTTTGCTTTGGTGGTGTTACTGGCGCTAACGCTATTGGGCATTGCGGCACTTGGGAGCAGTACTTTGCAACAAAAAATGGCGGTAAATTCACAACAGCAAGCGTTGCTATTTAATGCCGCTGAGGCAGCGCTTGCCGGAGTTATGTTTGAATCGGAAGACGAACAATTATTAGCAGATGATACGTTATTAGATCCCATCAGTGAGGCACGACAAGGGGATAGATTGGATCCTATTTCGCAAGCTTTTAGCTGTTTTATTGATCAAGGATTTCCTAGCCGCACGGTGACCAGTTCAGGGTTTAGCCCTGGGACAAAGCATCAACTGAGCGGCACACAGGATTCGCAAAATCGCTTGCAGAGTTGGTCACGTACCGCGTTTGTTCGAGAACAAGCCTGTCGTGGTTCATCTAATGTCATTGGTGGGAGTAATATTCGTTGCCATGTTTTCATGGTACGTGGATGCGGTCAGTTAATTGGTAGCGATTATGCAGTCGCGAATACGATGACAGTTACAGTCTTTGCACCAGTTTCACAATAGAAAGAGGTAGAGATATATGTCAGTTCAGTGTAAGCGCATAAGTCAAACCTTATTGACTATGACATGTGTTGGTCTATTGAGTTTCGGTGTTAGCTTATCGACCTGCGCAAGCGATCTAGATATCTATCTTGGTTCTGGCAACGATACGGTAACTTATAAGCCCAATGTACTTTTTATCATGGATACATCAGGCTCTATGTCAAACCAAGATGGAACGGGTAAAACGCGATTGTTGCGAGTACAACAGGCGCTCAATGAAGCACTCTCTGGTGCAACAAATATCAATGCGGGATTGATGCGTTTTTCCAATAAAGGTGGTCCGATCCTCTATCCAGTGACTGATATCGACCGTTTTGTGCAACCTCAGTTGATTGATACAGTTCAATCTGGGGCAGATGATGCAACATCTATCAATGGTGAGGTGCAAATTGCGACCAATCAATTGCAAATTGCACTCGGTACACAAACCGTTATGACAGGCTTACGTTTTTTAGAGTTGAACATCCCACAAGGAGCACAGATCACCAAAGCGTCGTTGCGTTTTGCATCCGCTTTTATCAACAGTGAACCAGTAGAAATCAAGATCTATGGTGAATTGAATGGTAATGCGCAAAATTATGCCGTAGGAGCCGCGGTGCATGAACGGGCTAAAACCACTCACTTCGTAGAATGGAACAGTGATAATACCTTTTCTTTTTCTGGAGAATACATCAGCACACCAGATATCACGAGTGTGATCCAAGAAGTCGTCAATCAATCCTCATGGTGTGGACGCAACAATATCGGATTGATTATTACAGCCAGGGGGCTGAATGCAGATGTTTCACGAGCCGCTTACGCTTTTGAGCAAGGCAATGGACTGGCGCCTCAGTTAGTCGTTGAGTATGATGATGCTACTGCTACAGGGTGTGTGGCAGGAACGATGACCTACCAAATAACAGGTCAAGGCGAAAATGCAGAAGAACGTGGTAATGGACATCAATCCACTGGTAGCGAACTCACCTTCAAAAATACTTCGAATGAATACATTGGGCTGCGCTTCGAAAATCTAAACTTACCGCGAAATACTACTATTAATAACGCCTATTTAGAATTCACTGCCTATCAGAATGGCACCGGTAGTAACGCCAAAATGACGATTCAAGGAGTGGATCAGTCCAACCCATCTGATTTTACCCCCTATACTCGATATCTATTGCGCGACAAACCCAAAGTGGGATCGGTAATCTGGTCGAGTATTGCGCCTTGGTATCGCAATAATGTTTATCAAAGTCCTGCCATAACCAGCATCATTCAAAGCATTGTCGATCGCAGTGATTGGGATCAAGGCGATGATTTGATGTTGGTATTAAGTGAATTTGGTTCTTCAAAACGCGGCAGTTACGCCTATAATGGTAAACCCTCTGGCGCCGTGCGCTTAGTAATTGATTATGCAGGTAATGCGACACCTGGTACTGCAGCGACTGTTCGTGATTTGTTGCAATCCAAAGTCGATGACCTAACGTATTCGGGGACGACTCCGATCGTCGATACGCTCTTTGAGGCGACACGCTATTACGGAGGCTTGAGTCTAGATTATGGTGATACGCGAGGGGACTCATCCGTATCGAGTACAGTCCGTCGCAATACGCGCGTCAGTCATCGCTTGTCTTATTTGGGCGCTGATGCGGTTAGCCCCAGTGGTTGTAGTGAAGATAACTTGAGCTCAAGCGACTGTATCAATGAATACATCCCGACTCCTGCGAGCTACCTCTCTCCTGTGACCGACCTGCAATGTCAAACCAATAATCACATCGTCTTGCTCTCTGATGGTGAAGCGAATAACAATCACAGTGTAAGCAAAATTCAATCATTGCTTGGCAAAACGTGTCAGTCTAGTAGTAGTGGTGAACATTGTGGTCTCGATTTGGTGCGTGAGCTTTCTCAGAGCAAGACCTCACCTATCAATGCAAGAGTGATCACTCATACTGTTGGCTTTGCGGCTAATGCAACCGCCAATAACTTTCTCAATCAATTGGCACTCAATGGTGGCGGTGGTTTTTATCAAACTGATAACTCGGAAGAGTTGGTTGATGTATTTCAACAAATCTTGCGCACTGTCAAAGACGTTAATGCAACATTTGTATCACCTAGCATTGCAGTTAACCAACTCAATCGCTTAACTCATCGCGATGAATTGTATTTTGCTCTGTTCAAACCTTCTGAGGGCACATTATGGCCAGGCAATCTCAAGCAATACAAAATTCAAGGAAATACTATCTTGGATCAAAACAATGCCAACGCAGTCGATGATACAACAGGGTGCTTTTCTGAATCTGCGCATTCATTTTGGTCCACGCTAGCGGATGGGAATGATGTACGCGAAGGAGGAGCTGCAAGTAAGCTTGGACTTTCTCGGAACATTTACATGTTTTCGACACCGGGTAATATAGTGGCATCTGAAAATCAACTCCACGAAGATAATACGATCATCAACACTACGGATTTAGCTCTTGGAACATTACCTGAACCGGATACTTTGCGCACTCAAGTCTTAAAGTGGGCTCGAGGGGTAGATGTACGTGATTACGATGGTGATGGTAATATGACCGAAGCGCGGCGACAAATGGGTGACCCGATTCATTCACAACCTGTGATTGTCAATTATGGCACAGATGATAGTGCGATCTTGGTGGCGACCAATCACGGATTCTTGCATTCATTTGATGCGACGACTGGAGCAGAAAATTTTGCGGTCATCCCACGTGAATTATTGAGTAATTTGTATGACTTTTATCAGGATGGTTCAAGCTTTAGCCATATTTATGGCTTAGACGGTTCGTTGGTCTTGCGCAGGGTTGGGGATAAAACGTACCTGTATGTTGGAATGCGGCGCGGTGGACAAAACTACTACGCGTTCGACATCAGTGAGAAAACCAACCCCAAACTAGTATTTAGAATAAAAGGCGGAGAGGGGGATTTTACTCAACTTGGTCAAACCTGGTCACCGCCCACGTTAACCAAAATCAAGATAAGCGATACGATCCGAGATGTGATGATTATAGGTGGAGGCTACGACGATAGCCAAGACGATAAGTTGTTGCGAGCACCGGATAGCCAAGGTAATGCAATATACATTGTAGATGCTAACACTGGAGCTAAGATATTCACGATCAGTCAATCCGCTTCAGATCTAAATGTTGCGTCCATGTTGTATGCCATACCAGGTCGTATATCGAGTATTGATCGCGATAACGATGGCTTAGTCGATCACCTATATGCAGCCGATATGGGTGGGCAGCTATTCCGTTTCGATATCTACAACGGTGAGGCTGGTGAGGATTTGATAAAAGGTCAGCGCGTTGCGGATTTGGGTGGTGATGACGAAATTAACCATCGTCGTTTTGTTTATGGCCCTGATGTGACAGAAGTCCTAGGACAAGGAAAACCGTATTTTGCCATTGTGATTGGTTCAGGCCATCGTGCCGTTCCACTTGGCCTGACAATCGATGATAGATTTTATATGCTTAGAGATGAGGGGGTTTTTAAGCGAGACGAATATGGTCGTTTTCGTTTCTTTGACTCGGTGTTAAGGGATTCAGATTTGTATGACGCAACCGATCACTTATTAACCTCAAGCGACAACTTAGTTCAAGAAAACGCGATAAGTGAGCTACACAGCAAAAACGGCTGGCGCTTA
>JALRKK010000073.1 GCA_023268935.1 Glaciecola sp. | reverse complement strand
GATCATTGAGTCAACAGATTTGTAACCTGTTTGAACTGGCTGATCAACTGATTGACGTTCGATAACACCCGGTGCAATTTTTTCAACTGGCTCAAAACCAGCAGCTTCGATTGCGCCTTTACCATCAATTGGCTCACCTAGTGTGTTAACAACACGACCTAGTAGACCTGGGCCTACTGGTACTTCTAAGATACGACCAGTTGATTGTACTTTATTACCTTCTTGAAGGTCCTGGTATGGACCCATAACTACTGCACCAACAGAATCTCGTTCTAAGTTAAGTGCGATAGCGTAACGATTTCCAGGAAGCTCGATCATTTCCCCTTGCATTACATCGGCTAGGCCGGTAATACGGATGATACCGTCGGTAACACCGACAATTGTACCTTCATTGCGAGCTTCACTTACTACTTCAAACTTCTCAATTCGTTTTTTGATTAGTTCTGCAATTTCAGTGGAATTAAGTTGCATACTCTTATCCCCGTTATGCTTGCAACGCGTCTGATAGACGGTTCAATTTAGTATGGACGGAACCATCAATGATCATGTCGCCGGCTTTAATGACTAAGCCTGCCACAACACTTGGATCCACGTTACAATTAAGCTTCACTTTACGTGCCAATCGTTTTTCTAGTGCTTTACCAAGCGTATTTTGCTGATTAGCGTCTAACTCTACGGCTGATTTAACATCGACTTCTACTTCTTTGTCGTAATCTGCTTTGAATTCGTTAAACAACTCAGCGATTGCTGGTAATGCTTGTAAACGTTGGTTCTCTGCCAAAACTTTAATTAAGTTCTGACCGTTCTCGTCGACTTGTTCGCCGCACACACCGATGACAATCTCGGCTAGTTTGTCTGCGCTCATTGCACTGGTGATGATGCTATTTACTGCTTCATCTTGGGCAACAGCTCCAGCAAACACAAGCATTTCTTGCCATTGTGCTACGACGCCTTTATCGACTGCAAAATCAAAAGCCGCTTTGGCATAAGGGCGAGCAACTGTAGTCAATTCAGACATGGCTCAGACTCCCTTATAGTTCTTCGACAAGTTTTGCAACAATGTCGGCTTGAGCTTTTTCATCGATTTCGCGCGCTAAGATTTTCTCAGCACCTGCAACGGCTAGCGCAGAGACTTGCTTACGCAATTCTTCCTTGGCACGGTTGCGTTCAGCTTCGATCTCGGCATTGCCTTGAGCAATGATTTTCTCACGCTCGGCGTGGCCGCGTTGCGTTTCTTCGTCTACGATTTGAGACGCACGCTTCTTGGCCTGGTCGATGATTTCTGCTGCTTGCGCTTTGGCATCTTTTAATTGCTCAGCAACTTGTGCTTGAGCTTCTTCTAGGTCTTTCTCAGCTTTTTCAGAAGCTTCCAAGCCGTCGGCTATCTTCTTCTGACGCTCTTCAATTGCGCCTAAAAGCGGTGGCCATACATGTTTCATACAGAACCATACAAAGACCGCAAACGCAATTAATTGACCTATTAGAGTGGCGTTGATATTCATTTGACCGCTCTCCTATTTAAATTCGCTAAAGAATGTTCGTAAAAAAATTAAGCACCAACAGCGAATAATAGGTATAACGCGATACCAACACCGATCATTGCGATCGCATCGATAAGACCCGCTACGATGAACATTTTCACCTGTAACTGAGGCGCTAGTTCTGGTTGACGAGCAGCAGATTCTAAGAATTTACCACCTAATAAACCGAAACCGATTGCCGTACCTAAAGCACCCATACCGATTAATAGAGCAACTGCGATATATAACATTTTGTTCTCCGAGTTAAGTTAAAGTTAAAAAATTAAAAGTTAAAAAATTAATGGTCTTCACATGCCAAGCTTAAATACACGATGGTCAACATCATGAAAATAAACGCTTGTAATGGTAAAACCAAAATGTGGAATACTGCCCAAGGGAAATGCAGCGGTAGCTGGAAGAACCCAAGAGTAGCAATCAAAATAAAGATCAATTCAGACGCGTACAGGTTACCGAACAGACGCAGTGCTAGAGACACAGGACGTGCAAGTAACGTTACTGATTCCAAGATGAAGTTCACCGGAATAAACGCAGGGTGATTGAACGGCTGTAACGTTAGTTCTTTCATAAAACCTGAAACGCCTTTCATTTTGATAGAGTAATAAAGGATTAGGAAGAACACACCAATCGCTAAGGCGAAGGTCAAGTTCAAATCCGTTGTTGGTACCGCTTTCATGTATACGTCATGTGGGTCCATACCAAAGAAAGTAGACCCAATCAAACCAGCAATCGTCGGTAAGATGTCAACAGGAACCAAATCCATCAAGTTCATTAATAGTACCCAAACAAAAATTGTCAGGGACAGTGGTGCGATGATGGCACTTTTACCATGGAAGGTATCGCGCACGTTTTGGTTAACAAAATCAACCACTAATTCGATAAATGCTTGGCCTTTTGTCGGCACACCAGTGGTGGCTTTTTTGGCGGCGCTGGTGAAAATCCAAAGGAACAACACCCCTAAACCAATCGACCATGCTAAGGTGTCCACGTGCCATGCCCAAAATCCAGCGTCTTTACACGCTTTATTAAAGGCAATGCCATTTTCGGTGGTACACATCACGGCGTTAGTTAAATGGTGATTGATATAATCGGTAGTACTATATTCAGATGCCATTGTTTAACCCATATGTAATTTAAAATTCATCCTTTTGCGCTCAGCCACATGACAGAGATGGTGTGAGTCGCAGTTGTGATCGCAAAGCCTACAAGTAATGCCACTGGGGCGGTAGGTAATAGCTGATATGCCATCACAAATAATATTATTGTTGCCGCCAGTTTTAATTTGGAGCCCTGGCTCATGCTCTTCATGACTAAGTGTTTTTTGGTTGCGCCACTGTAGCGAAACGCAAAATAGGTAAACACTAGATTAGGTAAAATACTGATACATGCGCCTGCTGCATAGTTCAGTATTGTGGGAAATGAAAAAAAAGGCAGACTTGTTATTACTATTATTAGTGCTATTGCGCTCTGAGCTATCAATGCTCGTTTGGCTAGTACGACGCCCTTACTGATTATCGCGATAGCCACTGTTGTCTCTTTCTTTCTTACCTACGTTTAGCGAAGACGAGTATACTTGTCAGGATTTTTTTTGCAACAATAATCATTTCTATATACAAGTTATGGGGTTAATTGTTTTGGTGAATGATCTAGGAGGAATAAAGCCTCAGCGACATTAGACATTCATATTTCCTACCAAGTGCGTAGTGCCAAAGTCGTAACAGGGGGTTTAAACAGATGTTTACATGTAATATTTTGCTAAATAACCATTAACAAAATTGCTACGCCACTGGGCTATTTAGCAATGTGAGCCAAGATCCCATCAAGTTGGTCAAGGTTGCCAAAATCTATGGTCAACTTACCTTTGCCTTTGGCGTTATGACTAATTCTTACTGCAGCACCGAGCTGTTCAGATAAACTCGTTTGCAATTTTTCAACATCCGGATCGATGGTGGGAATGGGTTTGTCTTTTTTGGGCTCATTGAGACGTCGTACGTAGTTTTCGGTTTCGCGCACATTTAAGCCTTTGCCTGCCACGTGTTGTGCTGCGTCGATTTGAGTCTCACCGGTGAGCGAGAGTAAAGCTCGAGCATGACCCATTTCAATATCACCGTGTTCAAGCAAGGTTTTAACTTCACTTTCTAATGAATTTAACCTCAATAAGTTAGTGACCGTAGAACGTGATTTGCCAACGGCTTCTGCCGCTTCTTGTTGGGTGAGTTGGAATTCCAGAATCAAACGGTCTAACGCTTGAGCTTCTTCCATCGCATTGAGATCTTCGCGTTGAATATTTTCAATTAGGGCAATGGCTACGGCCGCTTCATCCGGTACATCTTTAATAATGACGGGGACATCATGCAGTTGTGCCATCTGCGATGCTCGCCAACGACGCTCACCAGCAATGATTTCGAATTGCTCAACCCCGACCGGACGCACCACAATAGGTTGGATAACACCTTGTGCCGTAATGGAACTGGCAAGCTCTTCTAGTGCTTCTGGTGACATATCTTTGCGCGGTTGATACTTTCCCGGTTGCAACCACTCGATAGGCAAAGACGTTAAGTCACTATTATTAGATCGAGATTCGCTAGTCGGCGCTGGTGCGGCACGTGTCGCCGTTAGTAATGCGTCCAATCCGCGTCCTAAGCCTTTGTTTTTTCCTGACATAATAGTTACCTATACACCTATGCAGATTGTTTACTGGCTGCTTGAGTTCGTCTTAAAATCTCACCGGCTAGTGCCAGATAGGCTTTTGCACCAGTAGAAGTCTTATCGTAATACATGGCAGGGGCACCATAACTTGGCGCTTCTGCTAATCTGACATTGCGAGGGATCACAGTGCGGTACACTTGCGTGCCAAAATGTCGTTTTAATTGTTCTGAGACATCGTTGGCTAGACGATTTCTAGGGTCATACATAGTCCGCAAAATGCCTTCGATACACAAATCTTGATTGACCACAGAAGCGAGTTTTTCGATGGTGCCCATTAGCTCAGTTAGCCCCTCTAATGCATAGTATTCACATTGCATGGGGACAATCACCGAATCCGCTGCGGCAAGCGCATTGACAGTCAGCTGTGACAGAGAGGGAGGGCAGTCGATAAAAATATAGTCGTATTGCTCTCGTATCGGCTCTAATGCTTTGCGCAATCTCACCTCCCGCGCAAAAAGCTCCATTAATTTTACTTCTGCAGCTGTATTATCACTGTTGCCAGCAATCAAGTGATATTTGCCAGTCGTTTCTTTAATGATGAGGTCCTTGGCCGGCACATCCTCAATAAGCAATTCATAGCAGGTAGCGGGAGCATCGTGTTTGGTGATCCCACTTGCTGTGGTCGCATTGCCTTGTGGGTCAAGATCAATGAGCAATACACGACGTTTTGTCGCTGCCATCGACGCAGCCACATTCACAGCAGTGGTGGTTTTGCCGACACCGCCTTTTTGATTTGCAATTGCTATAATTTTTGCCACTGTTCTGTCACTACCTGTGATTTATATTTATTTTGGACGAATTATGAGCACATGTCGTTCAGCATTTAAACTTGGTATAGTAAGCGCATACTTACTTGAAACCTCATATTCATCTTGACATTCATTAATTTCTTCAACAGGATCTTGGCCTTTTAATGCCAAAAACTCACCCTTAGAATGTATCAGATGTGCACACCAGTGCAACATATCTTTAAGACTAGCAAAC
>JALRKK010000016.1 GCA_023268935.1 Glaciecola sp. | reverse complement strand
TTTGATTTGTTCAATGATTTCTGACAACAATTCTGCGCTGTCAATTGGTTTAGGGTTTAGACCAAGTTCGTTTTTGCGAACTTCAATCTCTTTTAGATATTCAGAATAATAACTCATCGTATGTAACGCCTTTTTTTAAATCCATTAATGATTAACCCGCGGATTATATGAAAAAAGTGAGTCAATGCCCATAGGTAAGAGGTGTCATAATCATAATTCATGCTATGAATGGTTTGAAATCCTTTTATATCAAGGATTTATTACCACTATACCTTAGTTGTAATCCCTTGGTGATTGTGTGAAATCTTAGCGGGTATTGGTTTTACTTGGATTGTAAAAGGACTATTTGCTCGTTTGCGGAGACTTTTCCTTTTAAGCCGTCCTCCAGCGCAACGCTCTTTAAACACTTGATGCTAAAGTGATGGCTGTAGTGTTTTTCAATTTCTTGCATATCAATGCTAAACGGTGGGCCAGATAAAGCTGATTGGTCGTAGACAAACGTGATCAATAACATGGGGCACTGTTCAGTGAGCATGGGTAACCTTCGCACATAGCGTTGGCGGATCTCTGGTGGCAAAGCCACCATGGCCGCGCGGTCGTAAACCGCATCGATATGCCCTAATTGCTCCGGCGTTAAGGCAAAAAAATCCCCCACAAACAAACGGATATTTTCATATGAGTAGCATACGTGGTCGCCAACTATTTTGATATTCGGAGATAGATTTCGCTCCGCAAAAAACTGCTCAACCGCGGATTCATTCAATTCAACGCCTATTACTTCACAGTCTTGTGAGGCTATCCATTCAATATCAACGGCTTTGCCACATAAAGGGATAAATACTCTTGCCTGTTGCGGCAAAGCCAACGCTGAAAAATACCTCGCAAGCAATGCATTGACTTGACCTTCGTGAAAGCCAATCTCTTGTTTCGTCCATCGGTCGTGCCAAAAGTCATGATGCATTGCTCAACTTCCTCTTTGATTAAAGGCTTTTTATGCCCATTTGATATAACGCAAAACCAAACATGTCTGCAGATTCTTCAATGCGTTTACTGATGGGGGTACCTGCACCATGGCCAGCATCCTTCTCAATACGGATAACAACGGGGTTATCGCCGGCATGATGATCCTGTAGTTCGGCAATAAACTTGTAAGAATGGGCGGGTACAACGCGGTCATCATGGTCTGCGGTAGTAACCATAGTTGCTGGATAGCGCACACCTTCTTTGACATTGTGTACCGGAGAATAGCCATGAAGGTATTCAAACATGGCTTTGCTTTGTTCAGCGGTGCCATAGTCATACGCCCATCCAGCACCTGCAGTGAAGGTGTGATAGCGCAACATATCTAGCACTCCCACATCAGGGAATGCCACTGCTGCCAACGTTGGGCGTTGGGTCATGACCGCACCAACTAATAAACCTCCGTTGGATGAACCGCTTAATGCCATTTTTTCTGAGGAGGTGTAGCCGTTTTCAATCAAGTATTCACCTGCAGCAATAAAGTCGTCAAATACGTTTTGTTTCTGCATTTGCGTACCGGCTTTGTGCCATGCTTTACCGTATTCACCACCTCCACGGATATTTGGCACTGCATACACACCACCTAACTTTAGCCATGCCGCAACAATCGGGCTAAAACGTGGCGTTAAACTAATATTGAAGCCGCCGTAACCGTATAAGATTGTTGGGGTTGAACCATCTTTGACTAAGTCCTTGCGATGCGTAATGAGCATGGGTACGCGTGTTCCGTCTTTCGATGTATAAAAGACTTGCTCACTGACATACTTGCTCGCATCAAATGCCGTTTTAGGTTGGGCAAACACGGTTGGCTCACCAGTTGCTAAATCCAGCGCATAAATCGTGGTCGGCGTGATGGCATTGGCAAATGTAAAATATGTCTTGGTTGCATCGACTTTGCCACTGTTGACAGAAGCTGTTCCGACACCGGGCAAGGTAATTTCGCGAATAAGTTTGCCTTCAAGATCGTATTGGAAGACCTTAGATTTGGCATCGATCATGTAATTTGCAAATAGCTGTCCACCGACGCTTGAAATCGATAGCACATTTCCCGTTTCAGCAATCACATCCACCCAATTATCCGGTGAAGGATCCGCGATAGTTGTTTTGACCAACCTTTGGTTAGGCGCATCAAGGTTGGTGGTGAGATAAATGTCATCTCCTTTTGACGTGACCCAGTTCACATCGGCACCGTCTTGGTCATAAATGACTTGCCATTGTGGATTTTCTAACGATAAGTCTTTGACATAATAATGATTGCCAGAGGTCGTATTAGCGCCATAGGCGATTAAATAGCGACCATCTTCAGATACTCCAACGCCGGCGTAGCGGTATTTTTCACTGTCCACGTGGCCAAAGACTTTGGTATCTTCAGATTGTGCAGTACCAATGCGATGGAAATACACTTTGTGTTGGTCAGTTTTCGCTGAGAGTTCAGAGCCGTCAGGCTTGTCATAGCTTGAGTAATAAAAACCTTCGTTTTTATACCAAGATAAACCACTGAACTTAATGTCTTTAAGCGGTTCACCAATGGGCGCTTTAGTTTCGGTATCAAGGATGTAAGCTTCACGCCAATCACTGCCACCGGTAGAGGTCATGTAGGCAACCATCGACGCGTCTTCAGAAAACGCAACGGTCGTTAATGATACAGTGCCATCTTCACTAAAAGTATTGGGATCTAAAAATACTTCGGGTTCGCCAGCGTCTTTTTGACGAAACAACACGCTGTGATTTTGTAATCCATCATTTTTATAAAAATAGGTATACTCACCTTCGACGAATGGCGCGGTGATTCGTTCATAGTCATACATGCTTTTGAGTGTCGCGGAGATTTTGTCGCGATAGGTAATTTGTGAGAGCACTTGCTGAGTCAATGCATTTTGCGCATCCACCCAAGCTGCGGTTTCTTCACTGAGATCATCTTCTAACCAGCGATATGGGTCAGCTATTTGAGTGCCAAAATACGTATCTACGACATCGCCTTTGCGGGTTTCAGGGTAGGACGTAGGCATTTTGGACATATCGACCTCTTTGATTTTGGCTGATTGTTGTGCGTCTGTGGTGTCAGGCTGGCAGGCACTGAGACCAATAACCGAAGTGGCAATCGCGGCGCAAATTAGGGAGCGTCGCCACAATTTGTTAAATAAAGAGGGGGTTGGCATGGTGCTATCCTTCTTGTCGTTTATATTATTATCACGGCAAATCACATCACAAAATTAGGATCTTGCCAAGGGAGGAATTGTAAACACTTATTTTTGTAATATCGTTATTTTTAATCACGCCGATAAAACTTTATGGAGTGATATTCACAGGAAGTTAAACTGATAGCATTTGTCGAATCATTGAATCCCTTGGCCATTAAACCCACCAAGCATCTGATGGGCGAGGTGCCATCGAGCAACTCCAAACCCTTGAAATAGACTGTGATTAACCTTCATGTTTAATTGCTGCAGGGATAGCTGATAACTGATTTGCTTGCAACGCATTTGGTGTGCTGTTCATACAATATAACCTTAAGGAGAAATGACGTATCCTAAATAAGCATAGCCGCATAATCCTTGTTCTCCCACCCCAAATGGTTCCCATGTGACAGATGTGTGAATATGACAGTATTGTAATAAAACTGTCACACATTGCATTTATCATTTCGCACAGTTTTAAATTGCCTCTAATTGGCATCAAAGAAGGTCCTAACTATGAATCGCGTAACCTCTCTTGTGGCGCTTGTGTTAGCTGGAAGCATAGGCTTTTCAGTGCTAGCTCAAGAAGACCAAGCCGTTGAGAAAGTGGTAACAGAAGCTGGCAAAATCAATGAGTCTGCTGCTAAGTCACAAGTCAAAATTGACAACATTGCCGACCAAATCGATGGTAAGTTGCAACAGTTCAAAGCGTTGAATAAAGAAATTGAGGGATTAAATGTATACAACTCTCAATTGCAAAAGCAAATCGACAATCAAATTGACGAGATGGCTGCGTTAAACGAAGCGATTGACGAAGTTAGTGTTATTGAGCGTCAAATCACGCCATTAATGATCAATATGATTGATGGCTTAGAGCAATTTGTACAATTAGACGTTCCATTTTTACCAGAAGAGCGCAACGCACGTATAGCCGATTTACGCAGCATGATGGACCGTGCTGATGTCGCACCTTCAGAAAAATTCCGTCGTGTTATGGAAGCGTTCCAAGTTGAAATGGACTACGGACGCACGCTTGAAGCTTACCCAGGTACACACACAGTTGCTGGGGTTGAGCGTGAAGTTGAGTTTTTACGTCTTGGTCGTACGGCTCTGATTTATCAAACACGTGATGCATCAAGTCAAGGTGTTTGGAATAAGCAAACACGTCAATGGGAAGCATTAGATTCAAGCTATCGCACACAGATAACTAAAGGTCTACGCATGGCGAAGAAGCAACTCGCACCTGATTTATTAATGTTACCAGTCGCAATTACGGACTAAGGCTAGCACGATGAGATTATCAATGAAAAATATCCTAGCGGCCGTTGCTGTTTCAGTATTGAGCTTTTCAGCAACTGCTAACGACCGCGCACTAGACTTAGATGCGTTATTAAAGCAACTTGAGCAGGGTCAATTTGCACAGACTCAAGAAAACAAAGCTCGTGAAGCTGAGTTTGTTGCCAAGCGCGCAGAACAAGATCGTATCTTACGTGAAACACGAAATTCTCGTGACAATGCGTTAAAGTTATCTGAAACATTAGAAACCCAGTTTGAAGAAAACGAATTTAAACTTGCGGATTTAAACGATGCGTTGAGCAACCGCTTAGGTTCGTTAAAAGAATTGTTCGGTGTATTACAGCAAGTATCTGGCGATACCAAAAACAAATTCTACAACTCTATGATTTCAGCGCAAATCCCCGGTCGCGCAGAGTTTCTTGATGAGATGGCTCAGTCTATGGGCTCAAGCTCAAAACTTGCTTCTATTGAAGAAATTGAGCGCGTATGGTTTGAAATGCAGCGCGAAATGACCGAAAGCGGTAAAGTCACAAAGTTCGAAACCACAGTCATTGAAGCGGGTGGTAACAAGGTCAACAAAGAAGTTGTGCGCGTAGGACCTTTCGCTTTGGTCTCTGACGGCAAATTCCTTGAATACAATGGTGTGACCGGCAGTGTTGCGGAATTGATTCGTCAGCCTGCGGACCGTTTTGGTAGCTCAGCGGCCGAACTGCAAGCGTCTAATGGTGAATTAGTACAGTTTGGTATCGATCCAACAGGTGGTTCAATTCTTGGCCTATTGGTTCAGGCGCCTACGTTGAAAGAACGTGTTGAACAAGGTGGCCTAGTTGGTTACATCATCTTAGCCGTCGGTGCAGTTGGTCTATTGCTTGCCTTAGAGCGTCTAGTATCACTTACTCTGATTCGCACTAAAGTGAATTCACAGCTTAAGTCGGATACCTTCAAAGACAACAACCCGCTTGGTCGCGTCATGATGGTGAAGGACAAGTACCCAGATGCGGATACTGAAGCGATGGAACTGCATTTGACCGAGGCAATTTTGTCAGAGGTGCCTAAATTAGGTCGCAACTTAACCATCATCAAGATTATTTCTGTTGTGGCACCCTTGATGGGTCTACTAGGTACAGTAACAGGTATGATCAACACCTTCCAAGCAATTACTTTGTTCGGCACAGGTGACCCGAAACTGATGGCTGGTGGTATTTCACAAGCCCTAGTCACCACAGTACTTGGTCTAGTGGTTGCGATTCCGATGACTTTGTTATACGCAATGCTTAACACGCGTAGTAAAAATATCGTCTTCATTCTTCAAGAACAAGCAGCTGGTGTGATTGCTGAGCGCGCAGAGCGGAGCTAAGTCACATGGTTGAGTTCTTAGAAGCAATCCGAGATTTTACAGAAACAGGTGGCCAAGTACTCTTGGTCATTGGGTTCTTGATCTTCGTCATGTGGTTGCTGATTCTAGAACGCGTTTTGTACATCCTAATTTGGCACAAAGAAATCAAAAACGATGTGTTGTCGCAATGGCAAGAACGCCAAGACAAAACGTCATGGAATGCCGAGCAAATCCGTCAAGCAGCCATATCACGTATGGTGATGGCACTTAACGGCAGTATTCCAATTATCCAAGCGCTTGTCGCTTTGTGTCCATTATTAGGATTGATGGGAACCGTGACCGGTATGATTGAAGTATTTGACGTCATGGCGATTTCTGGTTCTGGTAACGCGCGTTCGATGGCATCCGGTGTCTCGAAAGCAACTATCCCAACTATGGCGGGCATGGTTGGTGCACTTTCTGGCGTATTTGCCTCGACGTGGTTAACGCGTAAGGTCAAAACAGAACGTGCGCATTTAGAAGATCAAATTCAACTAGACCGTCATATTTAAGTGGCGGTGAGGGTTAAACAATGAAACAACATTTTCAAAACTTAATGGACGAAGAAGAAGCGGCGATTGATATGACGCCAATGCTTGATGTCGTCTTTATCATGCTGATCTTCTTTATCGTTACCGCATCATTTGTCAAAGAAGCGGGTATTGATGTAAACCGTCCTGATGCGGCGACAGCAGTCAAAAAAGACCGCGCTAATATCCTTATCGCGATCAGTGACAAAGGTGAAATCTGGATCAACAAGCGACGTGTTGATGTGCGCGCAGTACAAGCCAACGTTGAGCGTCTAAAAGCCGAAAACCCACAAGGTTCAGTTGTCATTCAAGCGGACCGCAAATCGACAACAGAGACCCTGATAAAAGTCATGGACGCTTCTCGTGCCGCGGGTGCATTTGATATTTCTATTGCAGCGCAAGAACAGTAAATAGGCAGTTATTATGTCACGTTTTTTAATTGCCATTATTGTTTCAGCAGCGATTACATTAGGCTTATTCTTCCTAATGCAATCTTTGATTCAAAGTGGTGGTAGTGCTTTGACCGAACCGCCTAGAGGCAGTGTCCTGGATTTCGTTCGCGTCAAAAAAGAGGAAGCGGTTGAGAAAAAAGACCGCAAACCGAAAAAGCCGCCCAAGCCAGAAGAGCCACCTCCGCAAATGGAAACCCCGCAAATGGATGCCCCAGCACCTGATGGTGAAGGCACGGGAATGGATTTCGCCTCGGATGTGTCTACCGAAATGTCACTCGATGGTGGAGTTGGCCTAGAGTCAGGAGATGGTGAGTACTTACCAATAGTCAAAGTTGCACCAGTTTATCCACGCCGTGCATTACAGCGCGGTATCGAAGGCTTTGTGATCGTTGAATTTACGGTAAACAAGCAAGGTGCGGTGACCAATCCTATTGTGATTGAAGCCCAACCTGAAAAAATCTTTGATCAAGCCGCACTTGATGCTGCTAAGAAGTTCAAATACAAGCCTCGAGTCGTGAATGGTGAACCCATTGCCGTGTCTGGTGTGCAAAACCGCATTACTTTTAAGATTGACGGATAAGGAGAGGGATAACAATGAAATCTGCTAAACGTTTATTGTCTAGCCTATCTGTTGTGGTCTGCGTTTTGGTCACTAATGTTGCACTGGTTGAACCGGTCTACGCTCAAGCAAAAGCTAGCGAAAAGAAAACCCGTAAAGTACCGACTTTACGTGGTAAAGTGTATGAGCAACTTTCTCGTGCACAGACTTTTGCAGACCAAGACCAAAGTGATGAAGCCTTTGCTGTATTAGCGGAAGTCGAAGACAAAAAATCTTCGATGAACAGCTATGAGATTGCCATGTTGTATAACTTTTATGGATTCATTTACTACAATCTTGAGCAGCCAGATAAAGCGCTTGAGTATTTTAATAAAGTGGTAGAGCAGCAACCGATTCCAGAAAGTTTCGAGCAATCTACGGTCTTTACAATTGCTCAGTTGTCCTTGATGCAAGGGGATTATAAAGCAGCAATCGCAAATCTCGAGCGTTGGGAAGACTTAAATGTAGGGCCAACGCCTCCAAAGAATTTGTTCATCAAAGCGCAAGCCTATTATCAGGATAAACAATACGAGCAAGCGGCAACATTCATTGACCAAGCCGTTTCGGACAAAGAAGCGGCAGGCATGATTCCAGATGAAGGCTGGTTGATTTTACAACGTGCCATTTACTATGAGTTAAAGGACACGCGTAAAGTCAAAGACATCATTGTCAAGATGGTCAAGCTATTTAACGAGCCAAAATACTGGATCCAACTTGGTGGTATGTATGGTGAGTTAGAAATGGAAAAGCACCAATTAGCGATTATGGAAGCGGCGTACCAACAGGGATATTTAGTCAAAGGGGCGGATTTGTTTAATATGGCGCAGCTTTACTATTACCACAAAGCGCCGATTAAATGCGCGAATGTCATGCAAGCGGCCATGGATGATGGTTTATTGGAAGAAAACCTTCGCAACCTTAAGTTTTTAGGTCAGTGCTTACAACTAGCTAAAGAAAATGAAAAAGCGGTTCCTGTGATGCGTGCTGCTGCTGAGTTATCGCCTGATGGTGAACTATATGCGCAATTAGCTCAGCTGTTTTTGAACATTGATCAATTTGATGATGCGATTGCCAATGCTGAACTCGCTTTGGAAAAAGGCGATTTGCGCAACCAAGGTACCGTTCATTTGGTGTTGGGTATGTCTTATTACAACCAGCGTCAGTTTGTCAAAGCGCTCGACCAATTGGCCAAAGCCGAAGAGTTCAAAAATACACGCAAGATGGCAGAGCAATGGCAACAATTCGTCTCTGGCGAAAAGCGAACTTTTGACGCCCTTCAAGCCGAAATAGCATCAGAATAAGACTGCAATCCATTCCTACAAGCTCCTTATGGATCCCCCTGAAGGAGCTTTTTTATTTTTGAGAACATATTGCACAAAAACAAAATTTTATCTATTTTATCCGAATTAGAAATTGAATAACTTAAGTTCTCCGATGCTTAAACAAATCTTTATAGCTGGCTTGGCAGGTGTATTATTTTCCTGTTCAGAAGTACCTACGACACCTTCATCGACTATGAAAGAAACTACCGATATGCCAAATTACTCTCATCCTTATCTGCGCATTAAACAACTGACTACAAACGCACCCGTTGCAATGCGTGAAGACGCAATTGTATCCCACCATGGATTAACCGTCAGTGATCCATATCAATGGCTTAAAGACCAAGGATACCCCGAAGTCAATGATCAAACCGTATTAGATTATTTACATGCAGAAAATGCCTACTTTGATGAATTTAAAGCGCAACATCAGCCACTCATTGATACCTTGTTTGAGGAGTTCAAAGGCAGGGTAGATGATGAATTTGTGTCAGTACCTGTGACCAATCGTGGCTATGAATATTGGTATGAGTATCAAGCTGGGAGTGATTACCGAACGTATTTGCGGCGCAACCTTGAAGACGGTGGTGAGCAAATCATTCTAGACCTGCCAACCCTTGCTGAGGGAACGGATTATTTTGTCTTGGGCAGCTACGATATTAGCCCAGATAATAATTTGATTGCCTACACTATCGATACTACAGGCGATGAGCGCTATGAACTATTTATCAAAGATCTCAATACTGGAAAAATATCGAGTACGGTGTTGACTGATGTTAGAAGCAATATTACCTTTACATCCGATAGCAAGGGAATCGTCTATGACAAGTTGTCTACGCAGCGTTGGGCGACAGAATCAGTAAATTATCATCAGTTAGGTACAGAACAAGCAGTTGATATTGTGCTTTACGCTGAAACCAATGATGAATTTGGGTTAGGCCATTACGCCACTTCAGATGATGAGTATTTGGTGCTCTTGACCGGTACCCGTGATGTTTCCGAAGTTTATGTTGTGCCACTCGCTAATGTACAACAGCCTTTACAACAACTCATCAATCGTGACCAAGGTTTTAATGCCACGGTCGACCACGCATTTGGCTCGTTTTATGTTGTTGCCAATGATACCCACAGTAACTATCGCATCGCGACCCTTGCCGATGGCGCCTATGGTTATGACAATTGGCAAACATTAATGCAAGGAGATGACAATTTGTATATCAAAAGTCTATCGACGTTTCGTCATGGACTAGTGATAACACTTGCTCGCAATGGACTGAATGCGTTACATGTTATTCCATTCGATAAAAATGTAGATGCTTATGACATTGAGTTTCCCGAGCAAGTGTTTTCTGCAAGTTTAGGCAATAACCCGGATTTTAATGCCACTTCCATACGCATTACTTATGAAAGTATGATTACGCCGGATACCTTATTTGCTTACGATTTTGCCAACCGACAAAAGACAGTGCTTAAGAAGCAAAAAATTCCATCAGGTTATGATGCTTCGCTATATCATACAGAACGCCGAATGGCTCCTTCTCGTGACGGAGTCATGATCCCAGTGTCGATAGTTTATCGCAAAGATTTTGTGAAAGATGGCACGCGACCATTACACCTTTATGCCTACGGTGCGTATGGTTTCGGCATGCCGACCAGCTTTTCATCTGTACGCTTGAGCTTACTCGATCGGGGGTTTGCGTTTGCCATTGCGCATACGCGAGGCGGAGATGAGATGGGCTATCAATGGTATCTCGATGGCAAAATGGAACAGCGTCAAAATGCCTTTAACGATTTTGTTGACGTGGCTAAGTTTCTCATTGCTGAACAGTATGCCTCAGCAGGTAATATCTCAATATCTGGCGGAAGTGCTGGCGGTAAAATGATGGGCGCTGCTACCATCTTGGAACCCAATTTGTGGCGGAGTGTATTACTTGATGTGCCATTTGTTGATGTACTTAATACTATGCTTGATGAATCTTTGCCGTTGACCCCACCTGAGTGGAGTGAGTGGGGTAATCCAATTAAGGATAAAGAAGCGTTTGAACGAATTTTGAGTTATTCACCATACGATAATATTGATGCGCGAGAGTATCCACCAATGATGGTGACAGGCGGCCTAAATGATCCTCGAGTGACGTATTGGGAACCAGCCAAATGGACTGCCCGTATGCGAGCAGAAAAAACGGATGATAATTTGTTGATCATGCGCATGAACATGAGTGCAGGTCACTATGCTAACTCAGGGCGTTATGGTCGATTATTAGATGCGGCAGAAGAGTATGCATTTATATTGGCATCGCATCAAATCAACGAGTGATGATACGGCCATATTTGCTGTAGAGATAAGCGAATAGCCAGCCACCCATAATTCCTGCGTTGATTTGTAGGATAAAACCAATGGGTGTGCGGGCTCCCGCAATTAAAGTGACGCCCAATATCGGTTGCATAGCAAATAGCACCAATGCCATCACCGTTCCACCGGCGAAGATCCTTAATAACGTCGAACTAGTTCGCTTGAATATAAAATGTTTGACCAAAGGCACACATAAAAAAGCCAAGCATAAAGCGACAGCTATTATGACCCCATAACTTGCTAACATCCCCCACCAATCTGCGACAAAGTGGTAAAAAATATCGCTAATCGTCAGCTGAGCATCGATTTGTGCTAGGCCAATCAGAATCATCAAAGAATGTGAAAAACTCGCAAATGTAAACGTGGTTAACCACGCTAAGCAAAAAGCAAAAAAAGTATTGAGTTTAATTATTTTCATGATTGCTTTAGACTTGATTTCATATTGCAAATATAGAAAAGCGAAAACTAAGATGCAAGGTTTTTTGTTCAACTTGATGTGCATGGTTATTCTGACGATTTTTTTATCTCCAATTAAAAATACACAGGCAGCAAATTTTGATGTGCAGTCTATTGTTTCTGATTTAGATAATCCATGGTCCATCAAGAGCGATGCTTTTGGTCGCTATTGGATCACTCTCATGTCTGGAGAGTTGGTCATAGTGGAGCAAGACTCCCCGCAAATTGTCCCTTTAAACTTAGCTGAAATGTATCAGCAGGGACAAGGGGGGTTGTTGGACATCGTGTTGGTTGAAGTTAAACACGATGATGTTCAAGCAATCGTGAGCTATGCTCAAGGTAATGCTGTTGCCAATCGGTTGGCATTAAACAAAATTACCCTCAACAAAGTGAATAATGTTTGGCAAATTACCCATCAACAGCAACTGTTTAGCGTGAAAGATGATAAGCAAACGCCGGTTCATTACGCAGGGCGTTTATTATTATTACCAGATGATACCTTGCTAGTGAATTCTGGCGACGGTTTTGATTACCGAGAAGATGCGCAGCGCGTAGAATCGCAATTGGGTAAAACTTTGCGTATGACATTAGAGGGTAAACCCGTTGCAGATGCACCGTTTGCTGACGACCCATATTTGTATAGTCTTGGACATCGCAACGCTCAAGGTCTAGCCGTGGATGCGACAGGACAAATTTGGCAACATGAACATGGCCCAGCAGGGGGTGACGAAGTCAATTTATTAATGGCAGGTGCCAATTATGGCTGGCCGATTATTACACAAGGCAAAGACTACAGTGGGGCATTAATTAGCCCTATAAAGGATGCCGCAGGAATGATATCGCCAAAGGTGAACTGGACGCCATCAATTGCGCCATCTAGTATGGTGTACTACCATTCAGATGTGCTCCCTGAATTATCCGGAAGTCTTCTAATCGGGACGTTAAAAACCAAAACTATTCATCGTATTGATCTGCAAAATGACTTTCGTGAAACAGTTTTAAGTCTACCCATCAAAAAACGCATTCGAGATATTACCGTGGATCACCAAGGCCGAGTATTGTTGCTAACTGACGGTGAAAACGCGCAGGTTTTTATGCTCACTCAAGGACAACACTAAATTGAAAGAACTAATTGGATTATTTTTGTGTGTGATATCGGCCTGCGCTGTCGCTTCCAGTGATTTTGGCACTGCGCGCTTACAGGTATCCAATTTGTCACCGCTAACGGTTGAGTTAGCAGCCACAGATCAACAAAGGGCACGTGGCTTGATGCATCGCACTGAGTTGTGTGCGGATTGTGGAATGTTGTTTGATTTTGGCGAAACTCGTTACGTTGGAATGTGGATGAAAAATACCTTTGTTCCCCTAAGTGTGGCGTATTTTAATGAACAAGGTGTCATTGTTAATATTAGACAAATGCAACCGCAAACATTACAATCCCACCCATCTGACGCACCGGTAAGGTTTGCCTTAGAAATGCCTATGGGATGGTTTAACAAAAATAATATCCATGCGGGTGATCATATACGAATCATCTCAATGCAACCATAACATAAGCACAACGCAATAATAAAACGCAGCAATCCTAACGACAGAGACATTCATAATTTATTTTAGGAATTGATGCTCATGAATACAGCGCTAACAATAGCCAAATTTGGTGGTACTTCCGTAGCTGATTATGCTGCAATGCGTGCTTGTGCCAAAATTATCCAGCAATCCGCTGACACTCGTGTCGTTGTGGTCAGTGCCTCTGCAGGCGTTACAAATCACCTAGTTTCGCTTTGTCACGATGTATTGGATGATCAACAAATCGATGAGATTTTAGCGCAGATCACCAAAATTCAACATAATATTCACGAGTGCTTACCAGAATCAGCACAACGTGATGGCATTTTACAAGCGTTGCTCAACGAGTTATCTCTACTTGCTAAACAGCCGTCCCTACGCACCAATGATCAGCTCAAAGAGCAAGTATTGTCGATGGGGGAGCGGATGTCGTCAGTGTTGTTTGCGGATGTCCTAAATGAACTTGGTGTGCCTGCTGAGAGCTTCGATGTCAGACAAGTCTTGCGTACAGATGACAGTTTTGGTGCGGCCAACCCACAGCTTGCTGAGATCAAATCTTTAGCCGATACTCATTTAGCGCCGCGATTGGTTGATAAAGTACAAGTTACCCAAGGGTTTGTTGGCGCAGACAGTGAAGGGCGCACAACAACTTTAGGGCGCGGTGGTTCTGATTTTACTGCAGCTTTACTCGCAGAAGCATTAGGGGCTCAATTATGTCAAATTTGGACCGACGTCATTGGCGTATATACAACCGACCCGCGCATTACTGCGGCAGCTCGTCCACTCGCTGAGCTCAGTTTTGAAGAAGCTGCTGAAATGGCAACATTCGGTGCCAAAGTGCTTCATCCTGCGACGATGGAGCCAGCCCTTAGACAAGATATAAAAGTGTTTGTTGGCTCGTCGAAAGAACCAGAAAAAGGCGGTACTGTAATAGTGCGAGACTGTGTTGAAGAGCCACCATATCGAGCCATTACCCGACGCAAAGACCAAGTTATGGTGACAGTCAAAACCCCAAAGATGATGTATGCACAGGGTTTTCTTGCAAAAGTATTTGAAATCATCTCCGAACATGAACTCAGTGTGGATTTGGTCACGACTTCTGAGATTTCAGTGTCATTTACATTGGATAATCCACCCAATTCAGTAGCTGAACGTTTGAATAAAGAAACCATTGCGGATTTAGCTGAAATATGTGATGTGACCGTCGAAAGAGGGTTCGATTTGATCACTGTGGTAGGTAATCACATGCAAACTGCACCAGGAGTAAGTAGCAAAATACTCAGCGCCGTTGCTGACTATCAGTTGCGTATGATTTGTTTTGGCGCGAATCCCCATAACATGTCATTTTTGGTGCAAGCACAAAATAGCGATGAAATCGTGAAGGGACTTCATCGCACGCTTTTTGAATAAATCTTTTGTCAAATCAGTGCACTTCGCAACGTTAAATGCCTGAATTAGAGAAAAATAGCCTTTACGTTTTCACTGTAAATTCGAGCTTGCAAACGCAAAAAAAGCACTTGCGTTTGCTCGTTTAAGGTAAGAGATTGACCATGTTATAAGAATACATTATCGGTTATCTGATATATCTTCAGTTAAGCTTTGATGCTGTAGCGAGTGCGATTCGTCAAGTCATAAGCAGTCAGTTGATTACCCCAAACATAACCTGTATCGAGGCCAATAAACTGTGTCGAATGGGTTTGCCCTTGTAGGCTGGCCCAATGCCCAAATACGACGCGTTTATTTAATAGATATGGGTTGTAAAACTGAAACCAGGGGCGCAAGCTTTGAGGCGCTTGCGAAGGGGTGACTTTGCAGGCAAAATCCATCGCACCATTGTGGTCAAGGTAGCGCATACGAGTAAAGGCATTCACAATAAAACGCTGTCTATCTATTGTTTCATGAGCTGGGGCCCATACGTTTGGCCTATTCCCGTACATATTTTGTAAAAAATGCGCAAAGTTTGCTTGTTGCAGGACGTGTTGGATTTCTTGGTTAAAGCGCATGGCGTCATCGAATGACCAGGCCGGATAAAGACCGGCATGAGTGATTAATGTATTTTTTTGATAACAAAGCGCCAGAGGCATATACCGGATCCAGTCAAATAATTTGTCTCGGCCAGAATAAGAAAGTAGTTTTTGTAATCGGTCACTGGGTTTAGCACTGCGTATTTCTGCGCTGATTGCCAGTAAATGTAAATCATGGTTACCTAAAACCGAATGAAAATGTTCGCCAAGATCATAACAATATTGAAGTACAGATAATGAATCCTCACCTCGAGCAACGAGATCCCCAACAGCATAGAGATGGTCTTTTTGAGGGTTAAATTTTAATTTGGTGAGTAGTTTTTTGAGGCCTTTATAACATCCTTGGATATCGCCTACGACATAATCAGCCATATCTAATTTACAATGTTATCTTTCGAAAGTTGAAACATGGGAATTGCAGCTTTAAAACGAAGACCCAGTGGACCGTCAAATTCGTAGTGACCTTCCATTGTGCCAAATGGGGTTGCAATGACTGCACCGCTAGAATAAGAATATTCTTCTCCTGCCGCTAGAATGGGCTCTTCACCTACTACACCTGCGCCGTATACATCCTTTGAATCACCATTGCCATCAGTTATCATCCAATAGCGAGAGCGCAACTGCACAGTGTGCTGGCCAATATTGCGAATGCGCACGTAATAGGCGAAAGCATAGCGGTTTTCTGAAGGAGCAGAGTGACTTTCAAGATATTGGCTGATTACCGATACGCGGATGTCGTCAGATAAATCCATAGTAATTACATTTATTCAGTATTATTTAAATTATTAGCAATCAATGCATATTGTGCAAGAGATAAATTTTCAGCTCGCAAATTTGGGTCAATGCCCAATAGCTCAAGCTTCTCACTACTGATACAATTTTTGAGGCTATTGCGAATTGTTTTGCGGCGCTGATTAAATGCTTCAGCAGTCACTCGCGCTAGTTCATCTACCTTATTTAACTCAACCGGAGGGGTTTTATGCGGGATTAGTCTGACAACGGCACTATCTACCTTGGGCGGCGGCACAAATGCTTGCGGTGGGACTTCCAAAACCGGCATGACCTGACAATAATATTGAGCCATTACTGAAAGCCTTCCGTAGTTTTTGTGTCCGGGACCTGCAGCTAGGCGCAAGACCACTTCTTTTTGCAACATAAAATGCATATCTTGGATATGCTCGGCAAAACTGAACAGATGGAACATCAATGGAGTTGAGATATTATAAGGAAGATTACCAAAAACTTTTAGTGGTTTATCCTTGATGACAGAGGCAAAATCAAATTGCAATGCATCAGCAAAGTGAATGACAAGTTTGTCTTGAATAAACGGATGGGTCTCTAGTCTTTTAACTAAGTCTTTATCAAGCTCAACGACCTGCAATTGCTCTACCTGTTCACACACTGGCTCAGTCAGTGCACCAAGGCCTGGACCGATTTCTAACATAGTAGCATCGTTGGTGGGCGCAATCGCTGCAACGATTTGGTCGATGATGAATGCATCTTGCAAAAAGTTTTGGCCAAAGCGTTTCCTTGCTGTGTGACCTTGATGGCTTTTACTCATGGGTGTGGGATAACTCTATCGCGCTTTGAATCGCTTTTATTAAACTACCAGTATTGGCTTCACCTTTACCCGCTAAATCAATCGCAGTGCCGTGGTCAACCGAGGTTCGAATGAAAGGCAAGCCAAGCGTGATATTGACCGCTTCACCAAAGCCTTTGTATTTGAGCACTGGAAGGCCTTGATCGTGATACATTGCAAGCACAGTATCGGCTTCTGTTAAATATTTGGGATTAAAGATCGTATCTGCCGGCAAGGGTCCAGTTAAATCAATTCCTTCAGCACGCAGTAGGTCTAAAGTGGGGATGATCGTATCAATTTCTTCTCGGCCAAGGTGACCATCCTCTCCCGCATGGGGATTCAGTCCACACACGTATATTTTGGGTTGCTGAATCCCAAATTTAAGTTTCAGATCCGTATGAATGATGTGAATGACCTTGTGTAAACGTTCTGCAGTAATGGCTTTTGAGACATACGCTAATGGGATGTGCGTTGTTGCTAGCGTAACTCGTAAACCTTCAGTGGCTAACATCATTACGACATCTGATGTATTGGATTGTGCAGCAAAATATTCAGTATGTCCGCTAAAGGACATCCCACCTTTATTGATGATGCCTTTGTGCACTGGACCTGTCACAACCGCAGCAAAGTCGCCCTGCATGTTGGCTTCGCACGCTTGGCGCAGGGTTTCGACAACATAAGGACCATTTTCAGCATTCAGCTCTCCTGCAACTACCTTGGCTTGAACGGGTATATGTTGCACATATAGAGAACCTTGAGGAGCAGGTTCTTCTTGTCCTGTGTAAGGAATAAGCGAGACGTTATGTTGTAGTAATTTAGCTCGCGCTTCGAGCATGGCACAATCAGCAAACACTACTAAAACAGCTTGCCAATCTATGTAGGCAAGCTGTAAGGTTAAATCGGGACCAATCCCCGCTGGTTCACCAGGAGTAACGGCTATTTTGGGTAATTTTGACATCATGATGTTCCATCATCAAATACTTCTATGTAGGCTTTTTCACGCAATTCACGCAACCAAGCTTCTGATTCTTCTGCGAACTTGCGATTAAATAGCAATTGATAGGCTTTGTCTTGTTGGCGTTTTTCGGTGGCATCATCCACCCGACGATCCATCAATTCAATCAAATGCCAGCCGTGAACTGAGCGCACTGGTGCGCTGATTTCACCGATTGCTAATTGAGCCAAAGCATCTCTAAATGCAGGAACATACACACTAGGATCGGTCCAGCCCAACTCGCCACCTTTAATAGCCGAGCCCGGATCTGCTGAATGTTCTTTGGCAAGTTCGGCAAACGTTTTGTCACCGGCAATGATCTGAGATTTAAAGTCTTCAAGCATCTGCTTTGCTTTGTCTTCGCTCAAAATGATCGATGGCTTAATCAAAATATGACGTGAATTCACCTCTTCGATTGTTGCCACCTCAATACCTCGAGTCTCCAAGATCTTAAGGAGATGGAAACCTGCGCCACTGCGAATCGGACCAATCAATGAATCTTTAGTTCGACCTTGCACAACTTCTGCAAACAAAGTGGGCATCGCATTGATATTGAGCCAACCCAAATCACCACCTTCCAATGCTTTGGCACCAGATGATGAGGCAATAGCAATCTTGGCAAAATCAGAACCGTTGGTTAAAAGCTCCAGTACTTTGTCCGCGCGTGAGCGAGCTTCTTCAATATCTGCATCAGTCGGTTCTGGAGGGAAACCTATCAAGATATGACCTAAGCGATACTCTGCCTGTTCGTTACCTTGTTCCTTGATGATGTCAACTAATCCTGCAATTTCTTGCGGGGTGATATAAATGCGACGACGCACATTGGCACGTCTGACTTCACCAGTGATGAGTTCTTTGCGAACCTGTTCGCGGTATACGTCATAGGTTAAGCCGCTCGCTGTAATAGAAGCGCGAAGCTGTTCAAGCGTGGCATTTTGTTGCCGTGCAATATTCTCAATGGTTTGTTCAAGCTGAGGGTCAGAAATACGGATCCCCATGCGGTCAGCCATCTGCATCTGTAAGTTTTCCAGAATCAAACGTTCTATGGCCTGGGTACGCAGTGCGCGCTCAGAAGGTAATGATTGATTTTGTTTGGCAGCATTCGCTTTGACGGTTTCGACCAATGCGTCGATTTCACTTTCTAAGATGACGCCTTGGTCAACGATAACAGCTACTTTGTCTAATGATTGTTGAGCGAACAAATGGCTCGATGCAAAGAGGCTTAGTACAACAGCAAGGATAGTGGAAATTTTACGCATAATGACTCGTTTATTATATTTTCAATTATTATTGGGTGAAATACGGCTGTCGATAACCGAACATACCATCTAACAACATATTAGCATTCTGTTGATTTGAAGATAAGCCTTTGAAACTAAATTGCAAGCTTACTCCAGAATCAAAATTATTGATATCTCTTTGTCCGTCTAGTTGATAGCGATTGAGGAGCTGACGTTGCGCCACCAAACGAATTGACCAGCAGCAGGATTCGTATTGCAGACCAGTATATGTCTCAATAGTTCGATTTTGTTCTTGGTCTTGATACCAACGCCCGACCCATTGCCATCTATCTGACAATGGATACGCAGCACTTAAACCAATTTGATTGATGGTTTCATTGGACAAATTTCGTACATAACGCTGGTTGAATTGCAATAAACTATACTCATCGCGGCGATATTCTAAAGTGGTGGATGAACGTTCCACTTTATCTGTTTTTGAAGCGAGTTGAATTTGGCTTTTTAGAAACCAGCGCGATGACATTCTAAAATCAAAATCCGCAATGAGAGATGAGCGATTTAATTCGTTGTCTCGTGTTAAAACACGACTATCTGAAAAATAAAAAATCTGTCCTAGGCTAACCGATGCTCGCTCGATACCTTGTGCATTGACAAAACGAGAGGTTAGGGCAATGGTCAGCTGATCATTATCTGTGATACGGTCAATGCCAGTAAACGATTGTCCGCGAAACAAATTATCCACGGTGTTGAACAACGGCGCCGTATCATAAATTCCTATATCAGATTGGTCGGCAAACTCGGTATACAAATATTGTATTTGTGGTTCGAGGGTGACAATTGAGCCAATCCCAGTCAAGGTTTGCGCACGTTCAAAATGCCAATGTCCATTTACTTTGAATTGAGCAATATTGCGTTTGACATCGCGTGCAAGCGCACTGTCTTCTGCGACGTTTTGGCGGTATCGCGTAGCAAAGTAGCTCATTTGCGCCGCATAATCTGACCAGGAGTTGTGATAGTTAAAGGTCAGCGAAGGTGTCACATGAACCCGAGTTGCATCGTGTAAGTTCGGATTTTGATTGGTAAAATGGGTCAGCTCAGTACGCAAATCAAAATGCCACAATCGGGATAAGGCAAAGTGACTATCACTCGAGATCCGTGGCATTGCTCGATAGTTGTCGGTCTGTTCCCCTAACACCGTAAAATCCTGTAATTCAAGATTGAATTCAGTGTTTGGCATGGAGTAGCGCAGGCCAAAATAACGGTTAAGAGACGTATCAGCTCGATTATAAAAATCTGAACCAAAATCAATCACGTGATTCGCGTCATTGACATCATTAAAATCAATGCGGTATTGCAAGTGTTGTGAAAGGCTCCCAGTTTGTTGCCAACGCACAAAATACCTAGCCTCATCTTGGTTTTCATCATCCTTGTGGAGATATTCCACGTTTATCTGACCTTGATTTTGTTGTTGTAAAAAACGCAGTTCGGAAGTCAACATTAGACCACGGTTGGTTAACAGACGAGGAGCGATCGTAGCATCAATATCTGGTGCAATATTCCAGTAATACGGCGTGGTGATATCAAGTCCATTGTCGCTGGAGCTCGATATTTTGGGAAACAATAATCCGGATTGTCTTTCGCTTGTCACCGGAAAGGCAAAATAAGGCAGGTAAAAAATGGGTACGCCAGCAACATAAAATCGAGTATTGAACGCTTGACCAAAGCTATCCCCTTCATCAACGCTGATACGACTCGCTTTGAGAAGCCAATCTTGGCTTTGCAGCGGACAGCTGGTAAAAGTCACGTCCGACAGTGTTAGCGATTGGTCCTGTACGATACTAATCTGACTAGCCTGTCCTTGCGCATTGATGGTATTGAGTCGATATTCGGTTTCTTCCATAACAAAATTGCTTTGCCGATTATCTAAAGCAATAAGATTACTTTTGACTTGAATTTGGGGATTAACAAAAGCGATATTGCCAGAAGCTGTGACTTGCTGACCCGAGTCATTGACCGTTGCTTGGTCCGCACCGATTTGTGCTGTGGGGTGAAGAATGTCGACATTTCCAGCGAAACGAGCCACCTCATCATTGACGATATCAGCGTGCTGCGCGAGTACGATGATTTGCCCTGGACGTGCTTCAGTTTGCAGGTCGTATGTTCGAGCTGCAATCCCATCAAATAGAGGTGGGTTCACACATTGAGCAATTGGCATAGACTGAGATGTGACGTTCGACTCAATTGAATAAGCATGGACGAGGCTTGAAAACAAGGCAAGCGACGAGAGCATGCTTGTTACTATTCTCGCAAATACAGGCCTTTTCATTAATGCAATCCATCCCCAAAAAACTGCGCTATTGTACGTTTTTATAATGAATAATTCATTAATTCAGTATCAAAAAAGGGCTTTTTTCTTTCTTTATGCGCCTAATGTGTTAAAAATACATAAATCACACTCTTCAAAGAATGAGAATATCTTCTATGCAAGGACATATAGGTAAAATTTTAGGCACTGTCTTTGGCGCAATGGTAGGCAAGATCCCCGGCGCATTTGTCGGCTTTTTGATAGGTTGGTACTTCGATAACGCATTAAATAAAGACTTTTCTGGAGGTATGAACTTTTCTCAGTTTTTCTCTGATAAGAGTGAACTTACGTCTAGTACGATTTTCTTTCATTCTCTTTTTGGTTGTTTAGGTCACATTGCCAAAGCGGATGGTACCGTGACGCAAAGCGAAATTGCTATTGCGACTCGTCTAATGGACGATATGAAACTCTCCGGCGCGGTTCGCAAAGAAGCGCAAAATGCTTTTCGCGAGGGCAAAGATCCACATTTTCCTTTAGAAGAACAGCTTAACGACCTAATCAAAGATGTACAAAATCGCTCCGATGTATTGAATGTATTTTTAGAAATTTTGATTGAGGCAACGTTTGCCGATGGCGAGTTATCGCTCAATGAGATGAATCTACTCACCAAAATTGCAGCACAACTCGGCTTTAGTGCAAAAGAACTCAATACCAAGATCAAACAATGCGAGGCCGAAATGCGTTTTCGTCAGCGCAAACAAGCGTTTGAGCAGGCTAAAGCTGAAGCGCAAAAGCGCGCACGACAAAAACAAGAAGACTTTAGACGTTATGCAGAAGACCGCGCTAGAAAAGCGTATGAGCACTCGCATAGACAATCACACCAAGCTCCGCAATACAATTCTCAACAGCGTCTTGCTGATGCCTACCAAATTTTAGACGTGCCAGCTAACGCCGATGAAAAAACATTAAAGAAAGCCTACAAAAGAGCAATGAATGCGCATCACCCAGATAAATTGGTCGGAAAAGGGTTGCCAGAAGCCGCGCTAGAGAAAGCCAAGGCAAAGGCGCAAGACATTCAAGCCGCCTATGAGCTGATAAAAAAGGAGAGAGGCTAGGATTTTTCCTTGCGAACTCTTACAATACAACAAAATATAAGGTGTAGAAAAAAGCATGGCAATCAAAAAAATCAGATGGCTCGGAAGTCTAGTGTTGTTGGCGACAATGAGTTTTTCTGGCTGTTCTCAAGAGCAGTCTACAAGTATCACTGAGCAAGCAACATCACAAACCAATGAACGCGAAAGCCCAAAGTTAATCAGTAATAAGGCCTTAGCCAAATTCAGTGCCGCGACCAATATTCCAGTGCAATCTGTTTCTCCTGCTCCCATAGCTGGTTTTGTGCAATTGACCACACCTGCTGGGGTTTTGTATTTATCGCAAAATGGTGAATTTGTGTTTGCGGGAAATTTATTTAACATCGAACAGGGTATGCGCAATGAAACGGAACTGGCCATGTACAAAGTGCGTCAATCCGTGATGGCATCACTTGGTGATTCAGCGATTGAGTTTAAGGCTCAAAATGAACAATATGTTGCAAATATTTTTACTGACATCACGTGTGGCTACTGTCGTAAACTGCATCGTGAAATTCAAGACTATCTCGACTTAGGGATTACAGTGCGTTATTTTGCCTATCCAAGAGCGGGCCTTTCAGGACAATCGTATCGCGATATGGTCTCGATCTGGTGTTCAGACACTCCGCAAGAAGATTTGACTTCAGCGAAAGATGGCAATGATGTATCTGCGCGTACCTGCGACAACCCAGTGGCTAGTCATTATAGAGCAGGTGGGCAAATTGGCGTATCCGGGACACCAAACATTGTTTTAGAAAATGGCGCGTTAATTGGTGGTTATGTGCCGGCACAAACTATGTTACAACAAATTAGAGAAAAGCTTGGCTCAAGCGGAGAGCAGTAATGCTGCACGCCGCTCAGATTATTTCTCGTCAAATCACGCCTGAACCCGAATGGGTGCGAACGCTTTCAGCAATATTTCCAAGACATACTGCACTCTTTGCTCGAATTTTACAGGCGAGAAATATTCAAGAGCCTCAGGCGCTATCAAATAGTATGAAGGACCTGATCCACTACCGTACAATGCGTGGCTTAAACGTTGCAGTTCAAGTTCTAGCGGATGCGGTTGAGCAGGATCTGCGGATTGTCATCGTCGGTGATTTTGATGCTGATGGGGCAACTTCAACTGCTTTGTGTATGCTCGCGCTCAATGCAATGGGACATCACAATGTCCAGTATATTGTGCCAAATCGTTTTGATTTTGGTTATGGCTTATCTGTCCCCCTAGTTGATATCGCGCATGAAGAATATCAAGCGGATATATTGTTGACAGTGGACAACGGGATCAGCGCCCATGAGGGTGTGGATAGAGCGAATCAACTGGGTATCAAGGTTATAGTGACGGATCATCACTTAGCCGGTGACACACTACCTGATGCAACGGCTATTGTGAATCCCAATCAACCTGATTGCGCCTTTATGGGCAAAAACAGTGCTGGGGTGGCTGTAGCTTTTTATGTGCTCAGTGGTTTGCGAGCTGAGTTACAAACCCGACAGTGGTTCAACCCGCAAAGGCCTATGCCAAACCTCGCGGAATTTCTCGACCTCGTTGCACTCGGTACGGTGGCCGATGTCGTAAAGCTAGATCACAACAATCGTATCTTAGTTTATCAAGGCGTTGCCCGAATTAAGCGGCAACTCTGTCGTCCTGGGATATTGGCTTTGTTAGATGTGGCAGGTAAAGTAGCGGACAGATTAACAGTCAGTGATTTAGGCTTTATCCTAGGCCCTCGCTTAAATGCCGCGGGTAGACTCGATGACATGAGTATTGGCATCGAATGTCTCATTACACAAGATCCCTTTGTGGCGCGTCAGCTTGCCGAACAACTCGATCAGTTTAACCGTGAGCGCAAACAGATAGAACAAAGTATGCGAGATGATGCAGAGACTCACCTAGCCAGCTTGCAACCTAGTCATAAAGATTTACCAGCGGCTCTCGTGCTCTTCAACGACACCTTTCACGAGGGAGTCATAGGCATAGTGGCTGGTCGAATCAAAGAGCAGTGCTATCGTCCAACCGTAGTGTTTGCAGATGCAGGTGATGGTGAGCTAAAGGGGTCTGCACGCTCTATTCAAGGGTTACATATTCGTGATGCGCTTGAACTAGTGAATACTCGTCATCCCAAACTCATTAAAAAATTCGGCGGGCATGCCATGGCCGCAGGTCTTACCATAGAGGCGAGTGGCTTAGCACAATTTGAACAAGCGTTAATCGACGTAGTTGGCGAGCTGGGTTCTGAACTCCCCAAAACCGCACAAGTGGAGACAGATGGTGCCTTGGAGGCCTCCGAATTGGATTTGGGGCTAGCTAAACAGTTGGAACAATTATGTGTCTGGGGACAAGGGTGCCCGGCACCTATGTTTGATAATGTATTTGGGGTGGTTAACCAGCGAATTGTTGGTGAAAAGCACCTCAAATTAGTTTTATCCCTCAACGGTCAAACTGTCGATGCGATTGCTTTTAATGTTGATGTCAGTCAATGGCCGAACCCCAGCTGTCAACACATCCATGCTGCATACAGTTTGAACGTGAATGAATTCCGTGGCAATGAATCGGTGCAGTGTCTGATTCACACCTTTCACCCGGTGTAACATGGCGCGGCTCGTGCTCAACACTCAGGCCTTTGTATTGCACAGTCGGCCATATCGCGAAACCAGTTTATTAGTCGACATGCTGACTCGAGAACAGGGTAAATTACGCTGTGTGGTGCGAGGAGCAAAGAGCAAAAAATCCCCCAAAGTTGCTTTGTTACAACCTTTTTTACCATTGCAATGCGAGTTTATGGGCTCAGGAGAGCTCCGCAACTTGGGCCAGCTAGATAACATGGGACAAAGCTTTGCGCTTGCGGGGACTAATTTATTTTGTGGTCTGTATCTCAATGAACTTTTACTGCGCATTTGTCCCAATGAATATGCCGACCCCGAGTTATTTGATGCTTATCAAACGACTTTGCGTCATTTGGCTGGTGCACAAACGCAGTGGTTAGAGGCGTTGTTACGGGAATTCGAATTGTATTTGTTGCGGCATATTGGTGTTTTAGGCCGGTTGGATTCTGAAGCCGAAGGCGGTTTGGATTTAGTCGATGAAGGATATTATCGCTATCAAATTGGGATAGGTGTTATCGCTTGTATGCCAAGTGTAAAGTGGCATTTTAGTGGGCGTGTCTTCACTGATGTGGCTAATCAAATTTGGCATGAACAATCTTTGTTATGCGCCAAAATCATTTGCCGCCAAGTGATCTCTGATTTACTGGGTGACCGACCTCTCAAAAGCAGAGAACTATTCAAAACCTTACGGCCTAATTCACAAAGCTCTGATTGAAGCTCAGACTCTCGTTAAGGTATACTGTCGTCAAACAAATGTAGAGTAATTGTTATGAATCAATCCGCCACTTTTGAACCGATTTTGTTAGGTGTGAATATTGACCACGTTGCGACATTGCGCAATGCCCGAGGCACGCATTATCCCGACCCAGTACATGCTGCGGATGTTGCAGAGCGAGCGGGGGCGGACGGGATCACAGTGCATTTGCGGGAAGATCGCCGTCATATCAAAGATCGCGACGTAGAAATATTAGCGAGAACCATCAATACTCGCTTAAATTTAGAGATGGCAGTGACAGATGAAATGCTCGAAATTGCCATCAAAACACAACCAACGTTTGTATGTCTTGTACCTGAAAAACGCGAAGAACTCACCACCGAGGGCGGTTTAGACGTGGTAGGTCAGTTCCAAAAAGTCAAACATGCCTGTCAAGTATTGGCTGAGGCAGGCATTATGGTCTCGTTGTTCATTGATGCAATAGAAGCACAAATCGATGCAGCAGTCGCCTGTGGTGCACCGTACATTGAGATCCATACCGGACAATACGCAGAAGCTGCTAATCATGTCGTTGCGCAAGCAGAGCTTGCGAAACTTCAAGCGGGTATCGCTTATGCAGCAGACAAGGGGTTACGGGTCAATGCCGGTCATGGTTTGCATTATCACAACGTCAAACCGATCGCAGCCATCCCACAAATCGAAGAATTGAATATTGGTCACGCTATTATGGCCCGTGCCATGTTTGATGGGATGGAAAAAGCAGTACGAGATATGCGTATACTGATGCAAGAAGCGCGTATGCAGGCGTTGGTTTAAGTAAATAATGGCCATCCTTGGACTCGGAACGGATATTGTTGCAGTTGCTAGATTAGCCAAGCACACGCCAGATTCGCCCGCGTTTGCCAAACGTGTGTTACATCCTTGTGAATTTAAAGAATATATGTCACATCAGCAGCCAACTCGATATTTGGCGAAACGTTTTGCTCTCAAAGAAGCTGCCGTGAAAGCACTTGGCACCGGGATAGGTAATGGTGTTAACTTAGCTGATGTTTGGTGTGTATATACCAAATTGGGACAACCATGGTTGCGTTATTGTGGGGGGTTTGCCAAACAGGCAGAAGCCATGGGGATTACGCTTGGTCATGTATCAATTTCTGACGAAAAGGACTATGTTGTTGCAACGGTTATCCTGACCAATGACTAATCAGCCATGGTAAAACTCTTCCAACCCAAATCAGGTAAAAATAATAAAGGCGCTCGTGGCTTCAAAGGGAGCCAGAGTAGCTCAAAATTCTCTCCAAATAAGTCATTGATGAACGTCACAACGACGGACCTGACTATACAAAACCAAGTGAAGTTAGACGACCACAGCAATGTGTTCGTAAAAGGCGCATTACCTGGGGAGCGCATCAATGCATTAATACTGGACTCCGGAAAGAACAGTTCCACAGCAGTTGCAACCAAGATTCTAAAGGCCAGCGAAGCTAGAATTGACGCACATTGTCAATATGCGCTTGGACACCCGAAGATAACGCATACAGAACATTCATGTGGCGGCTGCGTATTGGGTTTTACATCTGACGAAGTACTGTTAACACTAAAGCAAAAAGCGCTATGTGAAGCAATGCAAAGGGTGTTTGGTGAACGTTATAACGATAAAGTATGGGCAGAGCCCATCACTTCTCCAATCCAATACCGACGCAAAATCCGTCTCGCAATCGATGCGCGTAATCCGAAGCAGAGCAAAGTCGGCTTTCGACAGCTCAATGGCAAAAACGTGTTACCCATTAATCAATGCGAAGTATGTGAGCCTCCACTACAGAAAGTTTTAAGCGGCCTAAGCGCCTGCGTTTCCGATTGGCATTGGTTAAAATCCATTGGCCATATTAGTCTTTTACAGACACACGCAGGCGGGGCAGTTGGTTTCCATGCAACTGGGAGTTTAGGGCAAGCCGCTCTCAATGCGATGCGCGTCTTCGGTGACACACATCAATGTATGGTGTTAGTCAATGATAAAGGCGCTGGGCATTTGCCCCAATGGCAATCAACGCAGTCATACGGTCAGTTGAGTGAAGGAAAATGGGTGACGCCAGAACTGTGCTTGGCCACGATTGATGATGATCTTTATCCAATCACCATGGAAGACTTTATCCAGGTCAACAGAACTGTAAATGATCAAATGGTACAAGCAACCATTGAAGCACTGACACTTGATCAAGATGATCGCGTGTTGGATTTGTTTTCTGGTGCTGGAAATTTTACTCTGCCTCTTGCTAGGCGCTGCTCTAGAGTATTAGCCGTAGAGGGCGTTGCCAAAGTCGTGGATCGTGCTTCTCACTATGCTAAAAAGCAAAAGTTTGACAATATTAAGTGGTTGGCAGGTGATCTGGCGAGTTCGGATGTGCTTGGCAAGATAGAAGATTTTAATGCGAACAAAATGGTGTTAGACCCGGCTCGTGCTGGAGCAGGATTTATTCTGGAACAGTGCGACGTTTCAGCGATAAAAACTATCGTCTATGTTTCTTGTAATCCTCAAAGCTGGCTGTCGGATACCAAAATTCTCCACAGCAAAGGATTTCAGCTCAACCGCGTGCAGTTGTTGGATATGTTTCGGGCGACGCATCACACAGAACTGTTGAGTGTGTGGACGCAAGATGAATAGAGATTTTTTCTACCACCCTAACTAGTTTACTTGTATGATAAACCTATCAGTTATACATGGAGTTTGTCTTGGTTTCAGTTCGAAGTGTGCATCGAGCGCAACGCCCCCCATTTGATGAATGGCTATCTCAACTAGACGTTGCAGTTGGGACAAAACGCAAACTACGCGAAATCGTCAATCACCCAGAAAATCTTCTTATTGGCCAAGAAATGGTTGAGATATTGGCCGAGTTGAATATGGATGATGTCACATTGATGGCAGCTATGGTCTTTCCTTATTGTGAAATGCACAAGTTAGACGAGGTTGCAATCGGTCAGACCTTCTCTGCCGAGATTGCTAATTTAATCAGCGGTGTGCGTAAGATGGACGCAATCAAAATCTTGCAAACAAAGCATCAACGCAATGAAGCACAAGTCGATAATGTTCGCAAGATGCTTCTGGCAATGGTTGAAGATGTACGTGCAGTCGTGATCAAAATGGCAGAGCGTATTTGCACCCTGCAACGAGTTAAAAACGAGGACGAAGAAACGCGAGTGATGGTAGCACGTGAGTGTTCCACAGTGTACGCTCCGCTAGCTAACCGTTTGGGGATCGGTCAGCTCAAATGGGAATTAGAAGATTTGGCGTTTCGTTATTTGCATCCGCAAAAATACATGCAAATAGCGTCTTGGTTAGATGAAAAGCGCTCAGAGAGAACCCAATACATCGATGATTTTGTTGCAGCTTTGGAAGATGAATTAGCAGCGCAAAACATACAAGCTTATGTCTATGGTCGGCCAAAACACATTTTTTCAATCCACAAAAAAATGCACAAAAAGGGTCTATCATTTGAGCAATTATTTGATATCAGGGCGGTGCGAGTCATTGCGCAAACGCTACCCGATTGTTACGCGGCATTAGGTACAGTTCATGCCAAATGGCATCACCTTATTAATGAGTTTGACGATTATATAGCAACGCCCAAGGCCAATGGTTATCAGTCTATTCATACCGTCATTCGAGGTCCGGAACAGCGCACTATCGAAATTCAGATCCGTACTCAACAAATGCACGATGATGCAGAACTTGGGGTGGCGGCGCATTGGAAATACAAAGAAGACCACAAAGGCAAAACCACCGCAGCAGAGGCTCGCATTGCTTGGTTACGCAAAATTCTTGCATGGCAAGAAGAGGTTGCTGAGTCCGGAGATTTGGTCGAAGAACTGCGGTCACAAGTGTTTGATGACCGAGTCTATGTGTTTACGCCAAACGGTGATGTCATTGATTTACCGGTCGGTTCTACGCCGCTTGATTTTGCCTATTATATTCACTCAAACGTCGGTCATCGTTGTATTGGTGCCAAAGTGGATGGGCGCATCGTGCCCTTTACGTACAAGTTACAAAGTGGTGACCAAGTCGAAATTCTTACTGGCAAACAGCTAAACCCGTCACGTGACTGGCTCCACCCTGGATTGGGTTATGTTTTTTCGTCTCGTGCCCGTGCCAAGATCCACACGTTTTTCAAAAAGCTGGATCGCGATGACCACCTCTCTGCCGGTAAAGAATTGCTCGAACGTGAATTAGCCAAACTCCATTTTACATTAAAAGATATTCCATCTGATTTATCGCGATTTAATGTCAATCAGGTAGAGGACTTGTTTGTTGCAGTGGGTGCCGGCGATCTGCGAGTGATGTCAGTTGTACATTACATAGAGCAGTTGCATAAACCTGAGATCGAAATAGAGCCTGTTGCACCTAAGCCCACGTCACAAAAACCGCGTAAAACCGACGGTCATATTGAAGTGGAAGGTGTAGGAAATCTGATGAGTAGTATCGCAAACTGCTGTCAACCATTACCTGGGGAACCTATTTCTGGGTACATTACACAAGGACGAGGTGTCAGTGTGCACAAGCAAGATTGTGAGCAGTTAGCACACCTATTAACCCAACATCCCGAGCGCGAAATAGAAGTTAACTGGAGTGGTGGACAAGCGCATGGTCTACAAGCGAAAGTCGCTTTAAAATGTGCAGATCGTACTGGACTGATGCGAGATATAATGACACAGACGAGTAACGATAAAGTGCCTGTTTTGGGTATCAACAGTATCAGTGACACGCAAACGGGCACATGTCAAATCGATTTGGTGGTTGAAGTGAGTCACCTCAATAGCCTTAATATCTTACTCAAGCGGTTACGCAAAATCAAAGGTGTTATCGACGCCTTCAAATATGAGCACTAATCATGAAGTCATCAGAGCTTGCGCAGTATGAACATCTCGTCGCCTCTGACCCTGTAGCGGGGTTGGTGGCAATCATGCGTCAATTAAGAGATCCCGATTCTGGTTGTCCATGGGACCTCAAACAAACCTTCGCAACGATTATTCCACACACGATAGAGGAGACCTATGAAGTAGCTGAAGCCATAGCGATTGGTGAACCTCAACACTTGTGTGAAGAACTTGGGGATTTATTATTTCAAGTTGTATTTTACGCACAGTTAGGCGCCGAAAAAGGATGGTTTGAGTTTGCCGACATTGCACAAACGATGTGTGAAAAGCTCATCCGTCGACATCCTCATGTTTTTGGTGAACAAACCGAACTGAGCCCTGACGAAGTCAAGTTGCAATGGGAAGCAATCAAAGCGAGCGAGAAAAAATCTAGACCTAAAACAGTTCTCGGTAGTATTCCAAATGGAATGACCCCACTCATGAGGGCACAAAAAATCCAAAAACAATGCGCAAAAGTTGGTTTTGATTGGGATGATATTACTCCGGTTTATGCCAAAATCCGAGAGGAATTAGCTGAGGTAGCTGAAGCAGCAGAGCATCAATCACACGCTGAAGTTACTGAAGAAATTGGTGACTTATTATTTGCAGTTGTGAACTTAGCAAGACACTTAGATGTGGATGCAGAAAGTGCCTTAATTGCAGCTAATCAAAAATTTACAAATCGCTTCAACGCATTAGAATGTCAAGTTCAACAATCGGGGCAGGACATCAGTGCACTCTCTCTCAAGGAGCTTGATGCCATTTGGGATGAAGTCAAACAACGTCGTTAAGTTACTTTTGGCTTAAACCTTGTCTTTTGTTACTCGGGTAACGGTGTACAGAGGAAAATAGATGAGGCTGCAGCCCTATCCATCCAAGCCGTGTCTTCTTCAGCTGATACAGAACAAACATCTGCTCAAGCTCAGCAAGCTCTATAATCACGCCGGAACAAATAAATACACTCTCAAAATTAAATATCCTATTGCTGAAAAATATGAATAAAGCCGTTGGTATGTATGAGCAACTCGCAAAATAAGTACATTAAATTGTTGAAAAATTGAGTAATCTGCGTATAATCTTGCGCCTGCCCAGTTACAACCCATCCGTGGGAGGATGGAAGAATCAGCAAACTCGAAGGGGTTAAACGTTGATTTCACGTTGTATGCATGGTGCATACGACCGTAACTAATTATTCAATTTCGGGTGAAATGAAACAATGAAAACTTTTGTTGCAAAACCAGAAAGCGTTGAACGCGACTGGTACGTAGTAGATGCTGCGGACAAAACTCTTGGTCGCTTAGCGGCTGAAATTGCTTTGCGTTTACGTGGTAAGCACAAGCCAGAATATACTCCTCACGTTGATACGGGCGATTACATCGTCGTAATTAACGCGGAGAAGATTACTGTGACTGGTAACAAATTCAAAGACAAAGTGTACTATGCTCACTCAGGTTACCCTGGTGGTCTTAAAGACATTACGTTTGATAAGTTACAAGCGAAAAAACCAGAGATGGTTCTTGAAGTAGCGGTTAAAGGCATGCTACCAAAAGGTCCTCTCGGCCGTGCTATGTTCCGTAAGCTTAAAGTTTACGCAGGTAGCGAACATAAACACGCTGCGCAACAGCCACAAGTACTTGACATTTAAGGAGCGAGACAATGGCAGATACCCAATATTACGGCACTGGTCGTCGCAAGAGCTCAACAGCTCGTGTATTCCTTCGTCCAGGTACTGGTAACATTACTGTAAACCAACGTCCTCTTGACGTGTTCTTTGGCCGTGAAACGGCTCGTATGGTTGTTCGTCAACCTCTAGAACTTGTTGAAATGACTGAGAAATTTGACCTATACATCACTGTTAAAGGCGGTGGTATTTCTGGTCAAGCTGGTGCCATCCGTCATGGCATTACTCGTGCGTTGATGGAATTTGATGAGACTTTACGTCCAAGCCTACGTCAGGCTGGTTTCGTTACACGTGATGCACGTCGCGTTGAACGTAAGAAAGTGGGTCTACACAAAGCACGTAAGAAGCCACAATTCTCAAAACGTTAATATTTACACGTTATTTACAAATACCGCTCATAGAGCGGTATTTTTTTGCCTTTTCTTTGCCTTAATCTATCGAATGTTAGATATAAGTCTATGTAATGGGTTTCAAGATACCCTCAACCATACAGATATAAGATCAACGACCATTGTCTTAACGTGAATCTAAGATAAATAACGCGTTAGACTTGTAATTTTTGTGTGTTTTCTTTACCATTTTGCCCAGAATTTTTTTATGGTTGATGTTCCGTTTAATTATCGGTATATCCCAGTTTTGGAGAAAGTGGATGAGCAATGTATCAGTAGATGCAAATAAAGCAAGCCCAGAAGCCCAGCCTGAGAATAATAACCGTCGCAAGTTTTTGACTGTTGCGACGTCGGTTATTGGTGGGGTTGGTGCAGTGGCTGCAGCAGTGCCTTTCGTCGCGTCTTGGAATCCAAGTGCAAAGGCAAAGGCTGCCGGTGCTGACGTAGAAGTTGATATCAGTGGTATCGCTCCTGGTCAGCTAATTCGTGTCATGTGGCGTTCTAAGCCAGTTTGGGTTGTGCGTCGTACTCCTGAGTTGCTAGCAAGTTTAAGCAATCATGAAGATCAACTACGTGATCCAAACTCTGATGTCGAACAGCAACCTGCATTTGCTAAGAATCAATATCGTTCTTTGAAAGAAGAGTATTTAGTTTTGGTTGGTATCTGTACACATTTGGGCTGTTCACCTCAGCATTTAAATGAAGGTGCATTTGCGCAATACGCCGAAGGTGTTTCTGAAGGCTTCTTCTGTCCTTGTCACGGTTCAAAGTTTGACATGGCTGGACGCGTTTTCCAAAACGTACCTGCTCCCTCTAATTTGGTCGTTCCGCCGTATCAGTTCCTTGATGATACGACGTTACTCATCGGCTCTGAAGCATAAGGTGGTTTGATTATGAACGGTTTTATGAATTGGATTGAACAGCGCATTCCATTGACTCGTGTAGCAAACATGCACGCGATTCAGTACCCTGCGCCAATTAACATGAACTTCTGGTATGTGTTTGGTTTCCTCTCAACGATTGTTTTGGTAAACCAAATTTTGACCGGTGTATGGTTAACTATGAATTTCGTACCGTCAGCCGAAGGCGCTTTTGCTTCAGTTGAATACATTATGCGTGAAATCGATTACGGATGGTTAATCCGATACATGCACTCCACGGGTGCGTCCGCATTCTTCATCGTTGTTTACCTGCACATGTTCCGCGGTATGATCTACGGTTCTTACCAAAAGCCTCGCGAACTATTGTGGGTGTTTGGTATGCTGATCTACTTAGCGCTAATGGCGGAAGCGTTCATGGGTTATGTATTACCATGGGGTCAGATGTCATACTGGGGAGCTCAGGTAATCGTCTCATTGTTTGGTGCTATTCCTGTCATTGGTCCTGATTTAGTTGTGTGGATCCAAGGTGACTATGTTATCTCTGGAGCTACGCTTAACCGATTCTTTGCTCTGCATGTGATTGCTCTACCATTAGTCATCGTGATTCTGGTGTTCTTACACATTATCGCGTTGCACGAAGTAGGTTCGAACAACCCTGATGGCGTTGCGATCAAGCACAAGAAAGGTTCATTGTCAGAAGATGACAAGACGAAATTTGAGATCCACGAATACTATACTAGCAAATACGACATTGCCGATGACGTTGTACCATTCTTCCCGCACATTGTGCTTAAAGATTTGGTTGCATTCACTGTGTTCTTAGCCGGTTTCTGTTATGTGTTGTTCTTTGCTCCAGAAATGGGTGGTAAGTTTCTAGAACATCCTAACTTTGAAATTGCAAACCCGTTGAAGACCCCTGAACATATCTTCCCAGTATGGTATTTCACACCGTTCTATGCAATTTTGAAAGCGGTACCAGACAAGTTGTTCGGTGTACTCGCGATGTTTGGAGCGATTGCAGCACTATTTGCTTTACCTTGGATTGACCGTGGCAACGTTCGCTCATGGCGCTATCGTAGTGGCTTACACAAGTACAACATCCTAGTGTTCGCAGTGGTATTCATATTCTTGGGTTATTTAGGTGGTACTCCACAAGAGAACTGGAAGATTGTTGCGTCACAGATTGCAACCGTCATGTATTTCGGCTTCTTTGGCTTGCTCTTTATCTACAGCAAAAATGAGAAGACAAAACCTGTTCCAGCGAGGATCCCTAAATGAAAAACTTAGTTTTAGCCTTGGCACTTCTAGTGCCAAGCTTAGCCTTCGCTGCAGGTTCTTCGGTACCGCTAGACAAGGCTAATTTTGACCTAACGGATAAAGCGTCATTACAACGTGGTGCACGCATCTTTATGAACTATTGCTTGGGTTGTCACCAGCAACAATATCAACGTTATTCAAGAACATTTGAAGACCTAGATATTCCTGCGGATATTGGCCAAGAGTATTTACAATTTACTGGTGAAAAAGTCACTGACTATATCACTTCGCCAATGCCACAAGAAGCTGCAGCGACTTGGTTTGGTGCCCCACCACCAGATCTCACATTGGTGGCGCGTGTACGCGGTGCAGATTGGTTGTATACCTATTTACGGACTTTCTATGTAGATCCATCAAAAACCTTTGGCGTAAACAACCTTGTCTTCCCTAATGTAGGTATGCCTCATGTATTGGAAGAGTTACAAGGTACACCTCGTATTTATCACGAGGAAGCTTTGGTCGATGGAGAAACCGTCAAGCGTTATGCTGGCATCAAAGCAGATGGCAATGGCGTAATGAATACTGAAGAGTACGACCAAGCAATATTAGATTTGGTTAATTACCTTGAGTACACTGGTGAGCCGACTCGATTACAATCTGAAGCGATTGGTCGTGGTGCATTAATCTTTGTATTGATTTTCTTCATCTTTGCGTACTTACTCAAGAAAGAATATTGGCGCGGATTAAAATAACACAAACGTGTAAATTTTCTGTATAATATCAAAAGGGGCAATTAGCGCCCCTTTTTTTAATTTAGCAGTAAATGATAGCTAATGTGAGTCAACAGGAGATAGCTAAATGGCAGTAGCCGTAAACAAACGTTCTATTATGACCCTTTTTTCGGATACTATTGATATCTACAGCCATCAGGCACGAATTGTGTTGGCTGAGAAAGGGGTAGGCGTTGAGATCATTTATGTGGATCCGCAAAACCTTCCAGAAGAAATGCTTGAGTACAATCAATATGGCACTTTACCTACATTGGTTGACCGTGACTTGGCTTTGTATAAGTCGCACATTATCATGGAATATTTAGATGAGCGTTTCCCGCACCCGCCATTAATGCCCGTGTATCCTGTTGCACGTGCTGAAAGTCGTTTGTTGATGCACCGTATTGAACAAGACTGGTATGTACAAGCTGGACTGATCTTCCGTGGAGAAGGCGATGTAGATGCGTTGCGTAATGAACTAAAAGAAAATCTGCTAGCGCTAGCGCCTATTTTTGCGAATACTGAATACTTTATGTCTGAAGAATTTAGCTTGGTTGATTGTTACCTAGCGCCGTTATTATGGCGTTTACCAGCACTGAATATTCAATTGACTGGTAATGGCAGCAAAGAAGTACTGGCTTACATGAAGCGCATATTTGATCGTCCATCGTTCATCGCATCGTTGACTGACCACGAGCGCGAAATCCATAAACCACTTTCATAATTTATTATGAGTGATATATCAATGACACCGAATCAGCCCTATATGCTTAGGGCTTTTTTTGATTGGATTGTAGACAATGATCTCACACCACACCTAGTGGTAGACGCAACTCAGCCTTATGTTCAAGTGCCTCAGCAATATGTTCAAGAGGGTCAGATTGTGTTGAACGTTTCACCGAGCGCATGTGTGAATTTTCATTTATCAATAGAAGGCGTGAGCTTTCAAGCTCGCTTTGGTGGGCAACCACAACAAATCAGCTTTCCTTGTGAAGCAGTATTGGCCATATATGCAAGAGAAAACGGTGCGGGTACTGTTTTTACCCCCCCTGAACCAATGGACTCAAACATTCAAGCGGACCGTCCTGAGTATGCAATGGATGACAATGAGTCTCATGCACCACCAAAGCCAGAGAAACCCGCTCGTGGTAAGCCAAATCTAAGTATTGTCAAATAGATACGAACGCGTGAAGTAGAGTCAGTTAATGATTTCAAATACTCTATTAACGCGCACAACGTTCTGTACATTACGTGCGATGTCTACGGCAACCGTCGCTTGGGAATTATTGACTAACCCCATTAAAAACACCTCTCCACTGTTTACAGTCACCTTTACAGAGGTAAGGTTGACGTCATCATGGGCTAATAATTTGGCTCTGATGGTGTTGGCAATAACGATGTCTTTTGCTTGAGTAGACGCGTTGGCCAGCGGTGTAACTCGTAATTGGTTATGAATTTTGGAAAAATATGAGTTGTTTTGTGCCGTTGCAACGATTTGTTTGACAAGGTTGGCATCTGTTACTTGTCCAGTAAGAAGCAGTTGACGGTTATACACATCGATATCAATATTTGTATTTTCCGCGTATCCTTCAATTTTGGATAAGGCGTTAGCAATACTTAAGCTGTTGGTGCGATCATCAATTTGAGTTCCAATAGTCCGAGGATCTGAAACGCTTCCAGCCGCAACCGCAGCCACACCCCCAAGCGCAATAGCAGTACAGTTAGATAATGTTAGGATTAGAGTGATGGCCAAAGCAATTCTAAGAAACATCTTTGTCTACCTTTATCGTTATTCTGGAGTTTGCGGGAACAAGGCCTCATCGATACAATCACAGAGGTTGTGAATCGCGAGAAGGTGCACTTCTTGGATCCGCGCGGTGCGATTTGATGGAACACGAATTTCAACGTCGTTTGCCCCTAAAAAGCCAGCCATTTCTCCGCCGTCTTTACCCGTTAAAGCAACAATGGTCATATCACGACTTAATGCGGCTTGCATGGCATTGATGACGTTTTTGGAGTTTCCAGAGGTTGATATGGCAAGTAGAATATCTCCTGGTTGCCCAAGTGCGCGAACTTGCTTAGAAAACACTTCATCGTAACTATAATCGTTAGCAATTGACGTTAATGTGGACGTATCTGTCGTTAACGCCATCGCTGGTAATGAAGGGCGTTCACGCTCATATCGATTTAATAACTCTGAGGAAAAGTGCTGCGCATCACCTGCCGAACCTCCGTTCCCACAAGAGAGAATTTTGTTGCCATTCATCAGAGCCTCAACCATTATATTGGCGGCTTTAGCAATGGATTCTGGTAACGTTTCTGCAGCTTCAATTTTGGTTTGAATGCTTTCTGTAAAATGCGCTTTGATACGTTCGATCATGAGGTTTCCTATATTTAGACCGCTTTATACCACTTTGCACGTCGTCCGTTGATAGCAAATAGATCAATCCTGTGATCATGGTGTTGTAAATTTATATTGTATTGTGCCACAAAAAATTGAATTGCTTTAGTTAAACGCTGTCTTTTTTGTTTGGTAAATGCATCTTCTGCTCGGCCATATTGTTCAGACTGGCGAAATTTTACCTCAATGAAAATCCACATTAGACCATCACGGAATACTAAATCAATTTCACCATAACGAGTATAAAAATTATTGGTGACAAACGTTAATCCTTGCTCCTCTAGATAGGTTTTAACTTTTTGCTCAATGGCTCGCCCTTTTTCGACTGTGCTGGCTCGGTTAAAACTCAGGGTCATGGCTGTGTAACTTGACCTACCACACGAATCGAGTTCTGTGAAATTTGAGCTTGTGGTAAACGGCGATACAAAGTGTTATTTTCTAACCGTAATTCACCTGTTAAGCCTATAAATTGAAGATTAGGCACCTTAGATAACTTGTTGAGATTAAACAACAACTGATAGGCATCATACCCCATAGCAAAAAGACGTTGCTCTGAAGTACTCGCGGTTGGATTGAGGTTATTATATGTCGCTTTGAGTTCTTGTGCTGTGATATCTAATACCCACGGCATTTCAATAAAAAATACATTTTGCAGATCTCTTAGCGAATTCTGATTAAGATCGTGGTTGTAACTGCGTGAAGATGCATAAACCGGAGTGATTTTGTCACTAAATGTACTTAACGACGCTTCAATCATTGGATTAATAAGTTCAGTCTGTTTGGCATTGGCAAAGACAACAAAAGCATCCACATCACGACGATTGCGCGTGACACTGAATACTTCTGAGCCATGAAATTGCTCCAGTCTGCGCGCGCGTTGTTGACTAGTAGCCACCCCTAGCGCTTCGGTTATTTGTTTACGCATGTCAGCATTGTTTGTAAATGTCAGGGTTTTTAGAGGCGCGTTGGGATTAATGGTTTGCCAACGCAGAGCAAACGCTTCTGCCATACGAGAAGCGGTAGCGTCTTGCGCATGAATCATTATTGGCTGTTGATACTGATTGGTATAAACGTATTCAGCCAACTGTTGTGCCTCATCTTCAGGGGCTAAGCCAAAGAAAAATTGCAGGGAAGCATCTAACTTGTCACTATTCTCTGAATTAGTTTGCTCAATAGTTACAGGAATACGATTGAGCGCAAGTAACATTTGCTGTGGACGTAGTAATGGGCGAAGTGCATCGATTTCAGTTTTTAGCAAGGGACCAATCACAATATCCACATCTTGAATCTGTTGTGCAATAGTTTCAACATTAACTTCATGAGTATTGATAAAACGAAGTTGAAAATTGTGTTTAGAGGCGAAGTAAGCCGACAAAATACCATCTTTGATTTGCTTGGCACTATTTCCTAAGCGTCCTTCTAAAGGGAGTAATATGGCAATTTGTGTGTCGCTTGGAAATTCACTTGCACTGAGCAATAATTCAAAGGGAATAGTATTCCCTTTTAGTATTTCGTGGTTTGGGTGAGAAAACTGCCACTGCGTTAATGCAACCGCTAGCTCACTTGGCACTAATGCATATTGCCGAATGATTTTGGCAAGTGATAAGTATGCATCGACGCTAACCACACCAGTCAGAGATAATTCAGACAGTGGCATTTGTTGGGTTAGCGCCCATGCCGTTTCTGCAGAGGGATCACTGGTTTGTAAATACGCTATAAGGGCTTCGCGATAATTTAGAGATTCAATATAAAGTTCAGTTAATAATTTTGCTCGTTTCTGAGCAAGAGTTTGGGTCTTTGGGACAAAACTGAGCAGGTCAATACGTGCTGCAATATCATCATTTGGGTGTTGACATGCCGACCGCAAATACCTTGCTTGTTGCCATGAGGTTGAGTTTGGTTCAACGTAATCTTCAAGACCAGCCAAGATAGCATGAACCTTATTGCAGCTTCCTGCAACTAGCAGTTCTTCTGCCAGATTAAGATACATTTGCACAGACGCTAAAAATTGCCCTGTATGAAACAGTTGCTCAGCTTGGTTTAAACGTTCGTCTAACGAGGGAAAAGCTGCCGGGAGAACTGATGTATTCGTTGTTGGCGCAGTTCTGGTTGCAGGTTTAGGGCTACTGCCACAGGCTACCAGCCATGAACAAAAAACCAGGGTAATGAGCCATTCTGCTACCCTTCTTTTACGCAATTGAAAATTTGTCCCTATCACACAGACACCCTTACACGTTATAATATCTACTATACTGTATTTACGTCTTTTGCGCACTATGTCTGATTCGTCTGCTTCATCTAACCACAGAGGAACACTGTTTATTGTTCCAACTCCAATTGGTAATCTTGGAGATATTACTCAGCGAGCCTTGGAAACATTGTCAAGCGTTGCCGCGATTGGTTGCGAAGATACTCGACACAGTCGCATCTTGTTGCAACACTTTGGGATCACGACACCGACTTTTGCGATACATGATCATAATGAATCAGCTCAGGCAAATAAAGTGATCCAAAGGCTAGAAAACGGCGAGGATATTGCTCTGGTTTCTGATGCAGGTACGCCTTTAATAAGCGATCCGGGCTTTGTCCTGGTGCGAGAATGTCGGAATCAAGGTTATCGAGTTACCGCACTACCTGGGCCATGCGCAATGACTACTGCGCTATCTGCGGCAGGTTTGCCAACCGACCAGTTTCATTTTTTTGGTTTTTTGCCGGTCAAACAACAAGCGAAAACTGAACAATTACAACAACTCAACCAACATGCCTTTACCAGTGTGTTCTACGAATCCCCCCGTCGTGTGTTAGATACGATTAAACTTGCGCACAGGGTTCTCAGCAATGAGATAAGGGTTGTTTTGGCCAAAGAATTAAGTAAATCTTTTGAAGCTTATGTGAGTGGTTCTTGCCAAACTGTTATTGACTGGCTCGAGCAAGATTCTGCACATCAAAAAGGTGAGTTTGTTCTCATGTTTGGTCCCGCACCTCAATCAAGTGATGAGATCAGTGAGCCAGCCAAGCGACTCATGCAAGCTCTAGTATCCGAACTTCCCGCAAAAAAAGCCGCGGCCATAGTGGCACAGCATTATCAACTCAAAAAGAACGCCTTGTATCAATGGGCGTTGGATCAAAAAAATAATCCAACTGAGATAGATTATCCGTATTAATGCATGTTGTTCACAATTAAGGATAATCATTAAAATGAATAAATTGCTTGCTCTATTGGGGAGTATCCTCACATTTAGTCTAATTGCTCAACCGTTAACGGTCGAATTTTCAAACTCCCCCAGTCGAGCGGTTGATCAACATGTCTTCTTTGTCAATGAAGCACAAACTAAGCTACTTCCTGCAGCGTTAGTGGATTTAAATAAGCAAAGTAATGAACGCATTATGAAACTCATCAATCATCACGACTTTACAGGCAAGAAAGACTCAATATTGCACTTGGAAATGATTGGCGACGCAGAAGAGTTACTCTTAGTTGGGATTGAATCTGATGCCAGTTTGACGCCAGTGGATTTGCACAACCTTGGAGGCAAGATAGCGGCTGCTTTGAAATCGACTACACGCAATTTGAATGTGACGATATACACTGAAAATTTACCACAAAATAGTGCCGCACACCTAGCGATGGGCTACCAGCTTCGACATTATCATTTTGATAAATACAAATCAGAGAAACAAGATAGTATTTCACGTTTGACCTTGGTCACAGACGACATTCCAACGAATAAGCAATTATTTGAAAATGACTTAACTCACATAGCCAAGGGAACGCATTTTGCTCGAGATTTGGCATGGGAGCCGGGGAAATCGATTTATCCACAGACCTTTGTCGATGCAGTCAAAGCACTGTTTAAAGGCGTAGACAAAATCTCCATCGATGTGTTGGAGGTTGCAGAAATGCAGCGCCTTACAATGGGCGCATTATTAGGGGTGGGAAAGGGCTCAATACATGAGCCTAAACTATTAGTGGTCGAGTATCGAGGGGGCATAAAAGGCGGGGCGCCCATTGTGTTAGCGGGAAAGGGTATCACTTTTGATACTGGTGGCACTAGTATCAAACCCAATAGTGGCATGTGGGCAATGAAATCTGATATGTCAGGCGCTGCAGCTGTAGCGGGCGCGGTTTATGCTAGTGCGATGCGAGGTGAGAAAGTCAATCTGGTCGGTGTGATGCCTTTGGCTGAGAATATGCCAGGCTCTAATGCGATCCGTCCAGGGGATGTGCTTGAAACCATGAAGGGCACAACCATAGAGGTCATGAGTACCGATGCTGAAGGTCGTTTGATATTAGCCGATGCGGTGTATTATGCGCAGCAAAGTTTTCAACCCAAAATGCTCGTAAATATTGCAACGTTAACTGGCTCTGCTGCACGAGCTTTATCCGATGAGTACGCGGCTTTAGTGACACGCGATTTCACATTTTCCACTGAAATTATGAAGGTTGGCGAGGCTTCCGGTGAATATGTTTGGCCGTTGCCACTACATCCTAATCATTTTGACCAACTAAAATCGGATATCGCAGATATCAAAAACAGTGGGGTAGGCAACCCAGGTGCATCCATTGGTGCTGCAGTATTAGGGACGTTTGTAGATGAAGACTTACCTTGGGTACACCTTGATATTGCAGGTGTGGATTGGTTAGATAGTGCCACAGATACGGCACCCAAAGGGGCACATGGTTGGGGGGTAAGATTTATGGACCAACTCGTTCGTCAATATAAATAAGCGGTTGGGGCGACGAGATTAAGATAGTCGCCCCAAAAAATCCTCGTAAGTAAATTCGCGTACTAATTCGAATTCACCGTTTTCTCTTAAAATCCCAATGGCTGGATGTTGCACACCATTAAAGAAACTGGTTTTGACCATAGTGTAATGCATCATATCGTTAAAAATAATGCGTTGACCGACTGCAATCGGGGTCTCGAAACTGTACTCTGGAAGTACGTCGCCCGCGAGACAGGAATTTCCGCCAAAGCGATAGGTATAGGGGTATTCTCCAGCCTCCCCTGCACCCATTATATGGGGGCGATAGGGCATCTCAAGGACATCTGGCATGTGCGCTGTAACCGAGATATCCAAAATGCCAATTGGCCCATTGTTCTCGACAATGTCAACGACTTCTGCGATCAATGGGCCGGTATCCCAAGCTACCGCAGAACCGGGTTCCATGATGATCTTGAGATGTGGATATTTGGCCTTAAAAGATTGTAATACATCAATTAAATGGGATAAGTCGTAACCGGGTCTGGTCATAAGATGACCACCGCCTAAATTGAGCCATTTTAGCTGGGGGAAATAGCCTGAAAACTGTTTTTCAATCGCTTTTAACATACGTTCAGTAGCGTAGCTATCACATTCGCATAGTGCATGCACATGGAAACCATCAATGCCTTTGAGGGGTTGTCTATCTAACTGGTCTTTGGTGATCCCCAATCGAGAACCCGGTGCGCATGGGTCATATAAAGCCGTATCCGCCTCTTGATGCTCAGGATTAACCCGTAATCCCATACTCACACCGGCTTTTTCGCAAACGCTTTTGTGCAGTAAAAATTGCGCCATTGAGTTGAACGAGATATGGTCCACTTCAGCAACAATCTCGGGCATTTCACTGGTTTTAAATGCTGGTGAGAAAGCATGCACTTGGCCGTTTAAGGTCTTGGCTAATTTAGCTTCCCACAAAGCAGATGCAGTGCCGCCTTGTAAGTACTCACTAATCATAGGGAAGGCTGACCACATTGAAAATCCTTTTAAAGCAAGAATTATCTCTACACCTGTTTGCTCCTGCACTTTACGCATGAGTTCAAGATTTTTGCGAAGCTTTGCTTCTTCGAGCACATAGCAAGGCGATGGTATTGCTGGATTGTTTGTCCAATGTGGCATAGCTATAAAATCCTTAAAACGGTCAATATGACTTAGTGGTCGCTGAACGGAGCGTCACACTCTAGTACATGCCACGGCAACCCGTGTTCGTTAAGCATCGCCATAAACGGGTCTGGATCCATTTCTTCCATATTTACCACACCCTCTTTACGCCATGTCCCATTCAGCATCAACGCAGCGCCAATCATAGCCGGAACACCCGTTGTATAAGACACAGCTTGTGCACCGACTTCTTCAAAACACGCAGCGTGGTCACAGTTGTTATAGATAAAAATGGTTTTCTTTTGTCCGTCTTTGATGCCGGTAATATAAGTACCGATACACGTCATGCCAGTGTATCCCTCAGCAAGTGAGCCAGGGTTTGGGAGAACGGCTTTTAGGAACTCAAGAGGAACAATTTGCTGTCCTTGGAAGTCGATGGGTTCAATCGACGTCATACCAATGCCTTCCAACACACGTAAGTGGTTCAAGTAAGCGTCGCCAAACGTCATCCAAAAGCGTGCGCGTTTGATGCTTGGGAAGTTTTTGACGATGGATTCGAGTTCTTCATGGTACATCAAGTAGGATGCGCGAACGCCGATGTTTTGATAATCCAAATCTTCGCGTACGCTGAGTGGATCGGTTTCTTTCCATTCGCCATTTTCCCAAAAACGCCCACGCTGGGTGATTTCACGAATGTTGATTTCTGGATTGAAGTTCGTTGCGAAAGCTTGACCGTGATCACCACCATTACAGTCAACGATATCCAAATAATGTATTTCATCAAAATAATGTTTGGCAGCATAAGCGGTGTAGACGTTAGTAACACCTGGATCAAAGCCAGAACCTAACAAAGCCATTAAGCCTTTTTCTTTAAACTTATCTTGATATGCCCATTGCCAAGAATATTCAAATTTGGCCTCGTCTTTGGGCTCGTAATTAGCCGTATCTAAATAGTCGACGCCACAAGCCAAACAGGCATCCATGATCGGTAAATCTTGGTAAGGCAACGCTAAGTTTACTACTAAATCAGGATTGGTTTTCTGTATCAGTACAGTGACTTCATCAGCGTTATCTGCATCGACTGCGAAGACGGCTTTTACACGGTCTGCACCCACTTCACGTTGCAGGGCTTCGCATTTTGAAACGGTACGAGACGCCAAGTAGACTTCTGAAAAGTGCTCGGTGAGACGGGCGCATTTTTTAACGGTCACCGCGGCAACACCACCAGCACCAATGATCAATACTTTTGACATAGAATTTTCCTAAAAAGGTTAGGTCATTTTGGGCGGATAATAAACCAAAAGTCGCAATAAACCAATGATTATTGCAGAACTATTCTGAGGTAAATGGCGCCCCAATTTGAGGGTTAGCACAGGCAAAGTTAACCGGATAATAAATCTGGTGCTGCTCGCCTTCTTGCGTGGTCACATCGCACACTACAACATCGCGTTTGTGACCACGATCATCGACCATCAGGCCAGAATACACCAGAACTGATAAAGATTGTTGAACTTGGTGGGTGCGAGCCCAGATCTCATCTTCCAGTTGTTCAATGATTTGATGTTCGCGATAATCTCCGCCAGAGTTAAAAATGCACTGAATATCACCATCAATTGCCACAGATGCAAAGGGATAAAACGTTTCGTTATGCTTGAGAAGCGTTCGACACAAATCAATGCTCAATTGAAGCATGCGCTCAAGTGTTGCTTGAATATCAGGTTCTGACATAGACCACCACAGGTTGCATGAAATATATATTATAAACGGTGCCCTACTGAGATTAGTTCAGAAATTTAGGTTTTTCTTGCGCCTTGCAGACCACCAGTATGTAAGTAAATGATATGTTTACTGTTTATTTTTTGATTAATGACGAGATTGTTCAATCCCCATACAGCTTTACCAGAGTACACCGGTTCGATTGGGCAAGTTGTATGATCCCACTGATGCAAAAACTCGTTCAATTCTGGGTGACTTTTAGCGTAACCCCCTGCATGAAATTCATGATTGATGTGCCAGTTTGTGTAGGAATCACCAATAAGGGAGTGCACATTATTCTCCAAATACTGCTGTCCTTTTAGCACGGCAATACCTTGAATGAACCAGTTTGCAGGTGCTTGTTTGACTAAACCAGCTAGAGTCGTTCCGGTTGCGACGGGGAGTATGATGGTCACCGCTTCTGTGGTAAAGGCTTGTTGTTGTGCCAGTAATTCATGAATGATAACGCCAACGCCCTCCAACCCGGATTGCGTAAATCCACCTTCAGGAATGACTAATTCACCATCTTGGATTGATTGTTGGCTCTGGGCTCTAATGTGTTTGAAGGCTTGCTTGTTAAGGTATTCAATCTGTCCCCCCCATTCCTTTAAATCGTTGATCATTGGTGTAGGGCGTTCTCGGTAATCACCTCGGATCCGAGCGGTAAATTTGATATTTTCTCGGTAACAGATATAGCCTAAAGCATGCAAATGATTTGAATAACCACCACCATAGCTGATGATGTGTTGAATACCTTTGTAGTGAGTTAAAGTATATGCGAGTTTACGCCATTTGTTACCACTGATTATGGGATGAATCAGGTCGTCTCTTTTGCACCATAATAATTGCGTAGCAAAATGATTGTCTGCAATTGGAGCGCCGATACTTTCTGAATTCAAACTTAATTGTTGTAATGGGCTGGGCAATTTGAGTCTTATTTGCTTCATCATACGTAAAGATAAAAAAACGAAAGTTTAACGCATATATTTTATGGTACCACAGAGGTGTGAGATAAGGGTAAAGGAGCCAATATGAGAAAAACTGTTGTTGTCTTTTTATGGTTATTCGCCTCGTTACTTGAGATGGATGTAAAAGCTGATGAGCAAGTGCCTACTTACGTTTTGGATTCAGTGCCTAATGCACAGATGTTAGGTGAGGGGCGATTAAAAGTACTATTTTGGAACGTCTATGATGCGACCTTATATACACCGTCAAGTGGTTACTTTTCAGGTGGACCTTTCGCTCTAAGTCTGACGTACTTGATGGATTTTGCTGGTCAAGACATTGCCAAACGCAGTGTTGATGAAATGCAGGATCAAGGTTGGCAGGATACAACACAGCTTGAATCTTGGGAAAACCAAATGATCACTCTATTCCCCAATGTAAAAGAGGGGGACACGCTTGTGGGAATTCAAACAATAGAAGGCTCAGCGCGTTTTTATTACAACGACACCTTTGTTGGACAAGTGGATGATGGCGAATTTAGTAAAGCGTTTTTTGGCATTTGGTTATCACCCAAAACCTCAGAGCCAAAATTACGCCGTAAATTATTAGGAGAATAACGATGAAAAAAATACTAATGGCGATCGGCACGATTGTCCTTTTGTCAGGATGTACTTTATCCATAGATGGCAATGATTATTTAGGTAAGCAGCCTAACTTCGATTTGGAAGACTTTTTTGTGGGTGAAGTGACAGCATGGGGCATAGTGCAGAACCGCTCCGGCGAGGTCGTGCAGAGATTCATTGTTGATATTGATGGCACCATGGATGGAAACACTTTGGTGTTGGATGAAACTTTTCAATATATTGTTGGCGATGGTGCAAAGACGCGCGTGTGGCGTTTAACCCCTCAAACTGACGGCACCTATATTGGAACAGCAGGGGATATCAATGGTAACGCAACGGGTAAGGCGTTTGGCAATGCGTTTAACTTTGTCTATGAAATGGATCTGACGGTGGATGGGACGACCTATAAGGTTAATTTTGATGACTGGTTTTTTGCCATGGATGACGATACTTTGATGAATCGTTCCTACATCAAAAAGTTCGGGCTTGTGGTGGCTGAGGTAACGATATTTATGCAGCGTCAAGATTAGTTGCGGTATAGCGTCTTAATGATGTGAAAACCAAATTTGGTTCGCACCGGCCCGTGCAGTTCGAGTACGGGCTTTTTAAACACCACATCATCAAATTGCTTGACCATTTGACCACGACGAAACTCACCCAAATTCCCACCGTCCTTTTTACCGGAGGGGCATAGTGAATGTTTGCGCGCAAGTTCGGAAAAGTTTTTGCCTTTTTTGAGTTGGCGTAATAGGTCTTGGGCTTCTTGTTCGGTTTTGACTAGGATATGTACGGCACAGGCTTTCACAATTCGCTTCCTCCCATGCTTTCTGCCAAATCATCCAGTTTACTGCAGGTATAATCAAATGTTGTTGGATCTTGCTCATAGGTGACAACGACACTGCTATCACTGTCGTAAAAACGGGCTTTCACAGGGCCTTCCGTCCAAGGCGTGAGTGTATTAAGGAACCTTGCGGCGTCTTGGGCATTGTCAAATTGGTATTTGATTTCGTTGATCATGTGACTCTATAAATAAAAGCGTTATCGGTAATCTCGCATGATTTCATCGTATAGCGCAATAATCTGCTGGCTTACTTTGTGTTTTGGATGACCCACCACGATAGGGCGCTGCTCTGCATGAGATTCTTTGACTTTGATCGCGGAGTGTATTTTATTCTCGAACAAAGGTAAACCTTGCTCGGTTAATTGTGCAATCAGTTTTTGTGGATAGTTGGCTTGTGCGTGGTATTGATTGATCATGATCCCACCGAAAATTAAATCGGGATTGTGGTCGGCTTTGATTTCCATGACGTTATCGAGCAAGCGGGTAACGGCTTGTACTGAAAAGTCGTCGCAGTCCACCGGAACGACGAAACCATCCGCTGCGATAAGGGCTGCTTTGGTATAAAAGTTAAAATTAGGCGCCGTATCAATCCATATATCATCAAAGGTGTTATCCAGCGCTTGCAGTGTTTCTCTTAACTTAAACATCTTGTAGCGTGATTCTAGCTCTCTCTCTAACTCAGCCAAGTCGGGTGCAGATGGCATCACGTTAAAATTATCAATGATACTTGGTTGGACAAAATCCATCGGGGTCTTTTTATCACCAAACCAGCCAACGACTTGTTTAAACATGTCTGCGACCGTTAAGGTATCTTGCTGAATGGGCGTCCCGGCATAAAAGGTACTGTTGCCTTGGGGATCTAAATCAACGAGTAGAGATGCCCG
>JALRKK010000081.1 GCA_023268935.1 Glaciecola sp. | reverse complement strand
GATGATTTGGATGCATTAGATGCGTTGTTTGACGAGAATACAAAAGCCGTTTTTTGTGAGTCTATAGGTAACCCTGCCGGCAACGTTGTTGACTTACAAGCGCTTAGTGAGATTGCGCATAAACACGGTGTGCCATTAATAGTGGATAACACTGTAGCAACACCCGCGCTTATTCGTCCATTTGAGCACGGTGCCGATATCGTGATTCATTCTTTGACCAAATACGTTGGCGGCCATGGTACAACCATTGGCGGTGTGATTGTTGACTCTGGCAAATTTGATTGGGTCGCCAATAAAGACCGTTTCCCAATGCTCAACGAACCCGATCCCTCCTATCACGGTGTAGTTTATACCGAAGCACTTGGTCCTGCTGCATATATTGGCCGCTGTAGAGTAGTACCTTTGCGCAACACGGGCGCAGCCCTTTCGCCTCAAAATGCCTTCCAACTACTGCAGGGATTAGAAACTTTGCCATTGCGCATGGAGCGTCATTGTCAAAATGCCCAAGCCCTAGCTGAATATTTAAGTGCTCATCCGCTGGTGAGCTGGGTCAACTACGCTGGGTTAGATAACAGTCCATATCACGCAACATGTCAAAAAATGTCTGGCGGTTTAGCTTCCGGAATAATCAGCTTTGGCATCAAAGCCGATGATGCAAAAGTCGCTGGTGGCAAATTCATCGATGCATTACAAATGATCTTACGCTTAGTGAATATTGGTGATGCCAAGTCACTCGCTTGTCATCCTGCATCAACGACGCATCGTCAATTATCTCCTGAAGAACTTGCCTCCGCTGGGGTTTCAGAAGATCTAGTGCGCATTTCGGTGGGCATCGAACACATTGACGATATCATCGCAGATGTTGAACAGGCGCTGAAGGCCTCCCTAGCTTAATAAAAACACTAGCCTCAAATGAGTTCTTTACGCTATTATATTGCGAAAAATAAAGAACTCATTTGATTATGTCCAATCGCTCTGCAGATCATTTTTCCGAAATTCGACTAGAAGATAATGACCGTGTTGCGCCGCGTTCGCGACCGGCTTCACCCCCACCCACTTCCGAGTCGTCAAGCTCCTCTTTGACCCTAATAGCCTTTATCCTAGCCTTATTTGCGTCAGGCATCGGCGGTTACTTGTACTATTTGCACACGCAAACGATAGCGAGCTTGGATGATGCACAAAACCGGATTGTAGAGTTAGAAAATCAGCTCTCTGCCACAGGTGAGGAAATGGGTAGTTCAACGGTTGCCTTGCAAGCCAAACTCAAGGAGTTAGCAGCCAAAAGCGATGAACTCTGGGAACAAATGGATAAGCTTTGGGCATCGGCATGGCGTCGGAATCAAAAAGAGTTGCGCGATCTAGAAAAAGTCGTAGAAGACAATCGCACCAACTTGCAAAAAGGTCAAAATACTATCACCGCAAATGTGACAAAGACTTTCAAAGAACTCGATGCATTAGGTGTGGACATTAGCGGTCTGCGAAATGAATTACTGGCCGTCAATCTTGAAATTGAATCAGTTAAGCAATCTATATTGAGTCACCAAAGTTCAAACAACACAGTGAATGACAAAATTGCGATATTGGAACAACGCAATAATGCACTAAAGCAAAAGGTGACTCAGCTGGAACGCACGGTCTCGACTTTGCGTTTAACACCAACAAGCTAAGCCATGACTGATTCTGTTCTCATTATTGGTGTAGGTGCTTTTACTCATGGGATTGCCGAGCGTCTTCAAAAGGCTGGATTGAACGTAGTGGTTTGGCTAAATCGAGACTATGGTCATTACGGTGCTCGACAAGTCGCAACCTGTTTTACCTTGCACGATTATGCCAGCCCATTAGAGTTATTGGCTGAACACCCTTGTACCTATATATTGCCGATGTCAATTGATTGGGCTCAGCAAACTTGGGCGTCGGAACTTGTGGCGAACACAAAGATTCTGTGTCCTACAGGGGAAGCTTTGCAGCTGGAACGAGACCGCTTTTTTGCCCATCGTTTATGTGAACAATATGGCATTGCGTTACCTAAAGCACATGTGGCAATGAATCGATTGGACGCTGAAGCCTTTATCGAAGAGCACCCTGCTCCCTATGTCCTCAAAAACACCTTATGCTCCCCTACGAGTCCCATTCACACCATAGTGTGTGAAACCTTAGCGGATACCAAAAGTTGGCTAAATCGAATCGACTATGCAGAAGGCGTCTATTTGCAAGAATATCTCGGTCATCGTGAGGCTGGGCATATCGCGTTTGTACAAGGTGATACCATTACGCCTCTTATTACCAATCAAGAATACAAACGCGCATTCAATGGCAATATGGGCAAAATCGCTGGTGCACCACTTGGCGGCATTGTCGAACAAGATCCTACGGATAAATACGGACTGGTAGCTGAACTTATCGAACCTTTAAAGCCATGGTTTAAGGAAGTCAATTATTGTGGTCCAGTTCAAGTAACGGCGATATTTAAAGATAATCAGTGGCGGGTCATCGAATACAACTGCCGACTGGGTGTCACATGCGGTACCATGATCATGAGTATGTTGAATAACCCAATTGATCTGTTTAGAGCATTGGATGGAAAATCATTCATACCCGATTTTAAAGCCTCTTATCGCATCGGTACTTCAGTGACGTTAGCCGGATATGGCTATCCATTTCTCGACATCACAGGTCCTGCTTTCCCTGTTCTGATTGAGCCTTATGCACAAGCTGACATTTGGTTTAACGAAGTGACCAAAGGGCAAAATAATGACATTCTGGCAGATGGCCACAGACTACTCGAAGTCAATGCGTATGGTGAAAGCGTGGAACAGGCACTGACTCATTGCTACGCTCAATTGCAACGTATCCATTGTTCTGGAAGTTATTATCGAACGGATATCGGTCAAACGATGTGGCCTCCAGGAAGTGCCTAATGAATATTCCTGATGTGACTGCCATCCGCAATGCTTGGGTAGAAATCGATACTGTACAACTCGCCCAGAACTTTGCAATCATTGATCGACATGCCCCTGCTCAGCTAAAGCGCTTATGTGTCGTAAAAGACAATGCTTATGGACATGGAGCAATAACAACCGCTCGTCTTGCGTTGGCCCATGGATATTGTTATTTAGCGGTTGAAACAATTAACGAAGCCTATGAGCTGCGACAAGACGATATTCAAGCACCTATTTTGTTATTTGGTGAAGCGAGTTTAGAAGAACTTGAAGCATGTGTTGCGTTTAACATCACTCCTTGCATCAATTCAGCCTATCGAGCAAAACAGCTTAATGATCTCTTGATTCAAGCCGACAAGACTTTATCAGTTCACGTCGAAGTCGATACTGGCATGAGTCGCTGGGGGATTTCCGATACCCAAGCTGTTGAGTGGATAACGACGCTAGCAACAGATTATTCGCATCTACGCTTAGAAGGTGTGATGAGTCATTTTGCAATGTCCGACGAGGCGGATAAATCTTTTGCGATGCATCAGCTGGCTCGCTTTCATCAAGTCATCCAACATCCAGATGTTGAAGCACTTGAACTACCCTACATTCATATGAGCAATACTGGTGGATTATTAGATTTACCGGATGCACACTTTAGCATGGTAAGAACTGGTATTTTGCCCTTTGGGATCTATCCATCGTTGGTGTGTAATCAATATCCTGGCTTAAAACCTGTGATGTCAGTTAAAGCCAAAGTCATGACACTGCGTGACTTGTCGGTTGGCGATAGAGTCGGCTATGGCATGCATTTCACGGCCACTCATCCCATGAAAATAGCCGTACTTCCCATCGGATATGGCGATGGCTATCCACGTGTCAGAAACAATGGCTATGTCTTAATTAAAGGCAGTCAGTGTCGTGTTGTCGGTGGTAATGCGATGGATGCAATGATGGTCGATGTCACCCATTTACCTGAAGTAGCCTTAGAGGACGAGGTGGTACTGATGGGGCAACAGGGGCAGCAATATATTGGTCCAAGAGATTTGGTGCCATGGAAACAGACGGTGTGTTATGAGATTTTGACCAATTGGCGATCAAGACTGCCGCGAATTGAAGTGTAATTATCAATCTCATCCTCTTGGCTTAACCAAAATTTCATTTTTCTGTATCGAAATTGTCATCTTCATTTAGTTTCATTAACGAGATTTTTAGTTAAAGGAATATCTCATAATGAAAAAAACACTATTAAGCATAGCAATACTTTCTTCACTTACATTAACAGGTTGCTCCTTGGACGGAGATGACGGTACTGACGGGGCTCCAGGTGCCCAAGGTCCAGTGGGTCAGCAAGGGATTCAAGGGGCAGCGGGAAATGATGCGAGTCTAGGAATTGAACTAGCACTCACCGCAAGAAGTGTATTAAGCGATAATGGGGCCGCCGAAATCATTCAATATCATGTAGCTTCACAAACTATCTTTGCTACCAATGGCGCAGATGATGCAATTAGCATGATTGATATCAGTGGGATCACTAGTCAAGCATTAACGTTGCCAAGTAACGACAATTCATTAGTTGCAACCACTTTATCATTGCCCACTGAACTCAATGGAATTGCTCTTGGTAGTCTTACCAGTATTGCGATTCATGACGATTTGCTCGCAGTAGCTATTCCAGGTGATGCACACGCAGATAATGGCGTGATTGCGTTTTACAACAACCTAGCAACGGTTCCGACGTTAGTGAAAGCCGTCACAGTAGGGAATTTACCTGACATGGTCACTATTACACCAGATGGTACCAAAGTCCTTGTGGCAAATGAAGGTGAGCCCAGCGATGATTACTCGGTTGACCCTGAAGGCTCCATTGCCGTTATCGCAGTAACCAATGGTGTACCTGCAGACACTGCAACGATTATTGATTTTAATGACTTTAATGCTGATGCTGCAGTTCTAGCGAGTGCTGGCGTATTATTCCCTAATCCATCAGGTCGCACGATCAATGGCGTGACAATAAACACAACTGTTGCACAAGACTTAGAGCCAGAATACATCACAGCAAACAATCAAACAGCCTATGTATCCATGCAGGAAAACAATGCGCTTGCAGTGGTCAATCTTGCCGACAATTCTGTTGAGATTGTTCCGTTGGGCTTAAAATCTTGGGCAGGATTAGACATCGATACCGAAGAAAATGGCGAAGTAAGCTTTGCACAGTTTGAAGGTTTATTTGGTGCATATCAGCCAGATTCCATCGCGCAATATCAATGGCAAGGACAAACGATCATTGTTACAGCCAATGAAGGGGATGCACGTGAGTATTTCTTTCCTGTAGCTGATGAAGCCTCGTGCACAGCAGCTGGCGGTCAAGACTATGACGTAGACGATGGCTGTCTAGCGTATACCGATGAATTCAAAATTAAAAATTTAGACGCAGCACCAGGCTCTGTCTTTGAAGCGTTAAGCAATGATGACCGTATTCGTAACCTGCGTGTGACTAGTGCTGGCGGTGATACAAATAATGACGGTGAATTTGAGTTTGCTGTCGCTTATGGCGCACGTTCCTTTACACTTTGGGACCAAAATGGACTGGTCATTTACGACTCTGGTGATGACTTTGAACGGATCACAGCCACTATCTACGGCTCTCAATTCAATAATACCGATGATGAAAATGCGTCAGATGATCGTTCAGAAAACAAAGGCCCAGAACCAGAGGCCTTAACGGTTGCAACTATTGGTAACCGAGTCTACGCTTTCATAGGCTTAGAACGCACTGGTGGCGTGATGATCTATGATGTTACGAATCCTTTCTCGGTGAATTTTGTGGACTATGTGAACAATCGTAACTTTACTGAAGGATTAACCAATTCAGACGGTATTGGCGATCTTGCACCAGAGTCTTTGATTGTTATCTCTGCAACCGATAGCCCTACAGGTAAACCGATTCTCGCAGTTGGCAACGAAGTAAGTGGTAGTGTGTCGTTGTGGGAAATTACTCAACGTTAAACACTTATTGAATGAGACCCAAAAAAAAGCCAGTTAAAGTGAACTGGCTTTTTTGCAATTTAAAACAAGTCTTAGCGACGTAGGCCTAAGCGCTTGATCAAATCTTGGTAAGCTTCTAAGTTACGACCTTTTAAATAGTCTAGTAACTTACGACGCTGAGAAACCATGCGTAATAAACCACGACGTGAGTGGTGGTCTTTCTTGTGTGCTTTAAAATGTGACTGTAACTTGTTGATGTTATGAGTTAACAAAGCAACTTGTACTTGAGGTGAACCCGTGTCGCCTTCTTTAGTCGCGTAATCAGCAACGATTGCTGCAGTTTCTTGAGTATTTAGTGACATAATCTTCTCCAAATGTTGATTAGGTAAGCCCGATCACTAATTCAGGTCTTACGAAGAGCGCATATTATATAGCATTTTGATGTCTTTGCAAGCTGTCGATAATTTAGTTATGCACTAAACGCTTAACGTAAATATGAGAATCTGCGCGTAAGTCTCCTACTCCAAGAAAACGTCCTTCGCAATACATCCGATACTCACCAACCCCAATTTCACCTGTCAGTCGTTGTGCTTGTCCATATTGAATCCCTACCCGCTGAGCAGGTGTTAATTCACACTTTGGTAAACTTGCAACAGGTGAATCAATCGTTAGTAGATATTGATCAATGATCTCAAAACGCTGATCTTTGTGTTCATCTGCGAGTGCCTGCAGTGCATCAAAGGTCAACATTTTCTCCGTCGGATAATTCGCAACACGTGTGCGTCTGAGTTCAGTGACATACGCACCACATCCCAAGTCCTGACCAATATCATCGACCAATGACCGGATGTAAGTACCTTTCGAAACTCGCACTGTAAGCGCAAATTCATCATCAGTAATGTCATCCACCGACATATCAAAGATGGTAATTGGACGAGCAGGACGTTCGACTGTGATCCCCTGTCTTGCATACCAGTACAGAGGTTTACCTTCGTGTTTGAGCGCGGAATACATCGAAGGCACTTGTTCTGAATCACCTAGATAGGCAAGGCATGCTTGTTTGATTTGCTCAGTATCTACTGTCACCGGACGTGTTTCAACTACTTCCCCATCGGCGTCGGAGGTGTCTGTGCGAATGCCTAGCTTAGCGCGAACATAATAGGTTTTGTCTGCATCCAACAAGTATTGCGAAAACTTAGTCGATTCACCCAAACAAATGGGGAGCATACCGCTTGCAAGAGGATCAAGGGCGCCAGTATGACCGGCTTTTTTGGCGTTAAAAATGGCTCGAACACGTTGCAAATAGCGATTTGACGATTCACCTAAAGGTTTATCCAATAAAAACACGCCATCAATGGCACGGCCACTTTTGCGACTACGCGCCATACTTATTCGTCCTCACCCGAATGATTAATATCCTCAGGCTCACCCGATTTTTTAGCATCCTCGCGACGCACTTGAGACACCAAGTTCGAGATGCGCATGCCTTCAGTGATGGAACTGTCCTGAATGAAACGCAATGCTGGAGTATTACGCATTTTGACACGACGCCCTAATAAACCTCGGACAAAACTTTTGCCTTCATCGAGCATTTTCATTGATGCTTTATTTTTTGCTTCATCCATTTCCAAAAAGGTCACAAACACTTTGGCGTATGCTAAATCTCGTGACACTTCTACACCTGACACCGTTACCATACCGATTTCAGGTACTTGGTGTTTAAACTCATGGTTAAGGATATTGGCAATTTCTTTGTGAAGTTGTTGCGACACTCGGGCCGTTCTGGAAAATTCTCTAGCCATATTCTTCTCTTAGACAAAAACGGAGGCTGTAGCCTCCGTTGCAATTGTTAACCGTGGTGCTTAAATTTCGCGAGCCACTTCGACCACTTCGAATACCTCGATTTGGTCACCCACTTTTACGTCGTTATAATTCTTAACGCCGATACCACATTCGATACCTTTCTTAACTTCTTGTACATCGTCTTTGAAGCGACGTAATGACTCAAGCTCACCTTCGTAGATAACTACGTTTTCACGCAGTACGCGAATTGGGTTGTTACGCTTGATAATACCCTCTGTTACCATACAACCGGCAATGGCTCCAATCTTAGGAGATTTGAAGACATCACGAACTTCAGCTAAGCCAATGATCTGTTGCTTAAATTCAGGTGAAAGCATACCGCTCATGGCTGATTTGACTTCATCAATCAAATCATAAATGACCGAGTAATAACGCAAGTCGATTTCTTCTGACTCTAATACACGACGAGCAGATGCATCGGCACGAACGTTAAAACCAACCACAATCGCACTTGATGCTGCAGCTAAGCTAGCATCCGTTTCAGTAATACCGCCAACACCAGAGCCAACTATGTTGACCTTGACTTCATCTGTAGAAAGTTTGATTAAGCTTTCAGAAATCGCTTCAACTGAACCTTGAACATCCGCTTTTAATACAACATTCAATTCAGATACATCACCTGCTTCCATATTGGCAAACATATTTTCAAGCTTAGCTTTTTGTTGTTTTGCAAGTTTCAATTCTCGTTGTTTGATCGAGCGTTTGGTAGCTACTTCTCGAGCCTTACGTTCATCTTTGACAACCAGCGCATCTTCACCAGCAATTGGGACACCTGAAAGGCCTAATACCTCAACCGGTGTTGATGGACCTGCGGTCTTGATCTCTGCACCGTGTTCATCGCGCATTGCACGAACACGACCATATTCCAAACCACATAACAAAATATCTCCAGGGTGGAGTTGACCTTCTTGAACCAACACCGAAGCCACTGGGCCACGCCCTTTGTCCAAACGTGATTCGATAACAATACCACGAGCAGGGCCATTATCGACTGCTTGTAAGTCTAGCATTTCAGCTTGCAAACTGATGGCTTCTAATAACTCATCAACGCCTTGACCAGATTTCGCTGATACATGAACGAATTGGTGTTCACCGCCCCACTCCTCTGGAATAACTTCCAGTTGAGATAGTTCTGTTTTGACGCGTTCTGGATCAGCGGCTTCTTTATCAATTTTGTTCACGGCGACAATCAAAGGCACACCAGCAGCGCGAGCGTGCTGTACCGCTTCTTTGGTCTGAGGCATCACACCATCATCGGCAGCCACTACAATAATAACGATATCCGTCGCGGTAGCTCCACGTGCACGCATTGCGGTAAATGCAGCGTGTCCAGGGGTATCTAAAAATGCAATTCTGCCATTATCTGTTTCTACAGAATATGCACCAATGTGCTGAGTAATACCACCGGCTTCGCCATCGGCTACTTTAGATGCACGAATATAGTCAAGCAAAGATGTTTTACCATGGTCAACGTGTCCCATGATCGTCACAACAGGAGCACGACTCACTTTCTCACCGTTGCCAGATTCTGCAATCAATTCATCTTCTAGTGCGTTCTCATTAACCAATTCATATTTGTGCCCCATTTCTTCGACAACCAAAGTTGCGGTATCTTGGTCTAGCACTTGATTAATGGTTGCCATTTCACCCATTTTCATCATGGTTTTAATGACTTCATTCGCTTTAACTGCAAGTTTATTAGCTAATTCACCAACAGTGATAGTTTCACCAAGTTTAACTACACGCTCTACTGGCGCAGCTGGCTTATTGAAACCTTGCTTGAGGTTGTCAGCAGCTTTTTTCTTCTTACGACGACGACCTCCACGCTCAATTTGCATGTCCTCTTCGTCTTCCGCTTCTTGCGCATAACGGTTAGAGTGCATATGCACTTCTTCCGCTTCTTGAGCTTTACGTCGTTCTTCTTCTTCTTTCCAACGACGTTCGTTTTCTTCTGCTAGCTTACGTGCTTCATCAGCTGCTTTTTTCGCATCTTCTTCGAGTTTACGCTGGGCTTCTGCTTCTTGTTGTTTGCGGATTTTTTCAGCTTCTGCACGAGCCGCTTCTTGGGCAGCTACTTCTTCTGGAGAGAGAGCTGCTTCTTTTTTCTTGCGTTCTTCAGCCTCTTTCTTTGCTTCAGCTGCGCGTTTTGCTTCTGCTTCTGCAGCCTTGCGACGGGCGTCTTCCGCTTCACGTGCTTTGGCTTCGGCAGCCTTTTTAGCTTCTTCAGCTGCTTTTTGCTCTGCTTCTAATTTAGCTTGTTCAGCTGCTTGACGATCCGCTTCTTCTTTAGCTAAACGAGCTTCTTCTTCAGGCGAGCGCTTAACGAAAGTGCGTTTTTTGCGAACTTCAACTTTGACATTTTTGGAACGGCCAATATTTAAGGTCGTTGTTTTCTTTCGTGTCAGCGTCATTTTCTTCGGGGCAACGTCTCCATCGCCACCGTGCTGCTTGCTCAAATGCTCAAGCAGTTTTTTCTTTTCTTCTTCTGTGACGCCTTGACCGATTTGCTTGTCAATGCCAGCATCTTTAAATTGTTGCACGAGTCGATCAACATTGGTGCCGATATCACTTGCTAGTTTTTCTAAGGTTACCTCAGACATATGCTCTCCCCTATGTTGATATATTACTCATCGCCGAACCATTTGATATTACGTGCTGCCATGATTAACGCACCTGCAGAAGCCTCATCAAGCCCCTCAATATCAATGATGTCATCGACACCTTGTTCAGCTAATTCTTCGAGATCGGTTATTTTGAGTTTGGCTAACTCCGCAGCAAGCTCTGCAGTCATGCCTTCAAGGTTTAGTAACTCTTCTTGAGGCTCTAATGATTCTTCATTCGCCAATGCTTTGGTGGTAAGGTAAGCACGTGAACGATTGCGTAATTCCTCGACAATATCTTCGTCAAGGCCGTCGATTTCAAGTAACTCACTAACAGGTACATACGCAATTTCTTCTAGTGAACTAAAGCCTTCATCAGCTAACACGCCCGCAAATTCTTCGTCAATGTCTAACGCTTCAACGAATAAATCAATGACTTGTGAACTCTCGGCAGCTTGTTTTGCCTCTAGATCTTCAACTGTCATAACATTTAACTCCCAACCAGTAAGCTGGCTAGCTAGACGGACGTTTTGACCAGACTTACCAATAGCTTGGGCAAGGTTGTCTGCTTCAACGGCAACATCCATTGTCATGGTATCTTCGTCTGCAACGATACTGGCAACTTCTGCAGGTGCCATGGCATTAACCACAAATTGCGGCGCTTCTTCGTCCCACAAAACGATGTCTACACGCTCTCCACCTAATTCATTGGTTACTGCCTGCACACGTGAACCACGCATACCAACACAAGCACCGACTGGGTCTAGACGTTTATCATTGGTTTTGACCGCAATCTTAGCACGAGAACCTGGGTCACGTGCTGCAGACTTGATTTCAAGAGTTTCTTCTTGAATCTCTGGGACTTCTAAGCGAAACAACTCAATGATCATGTCTGGGTTGGTACGAGAAATCAATAATTGCGGGCCACGTGCTTCCGGACGAATGGCGTAAAGTAAGCCGCGAACACGGTCACCTGGACGGAAGGTTTCGCGAGGCAACATATCGTCTTTATAGATAGCGCCTTCTGCATTGTTACCTAAGTCAACAATAATCATATCACGAGTGGCTTTCTTAACCGTGCCGGTGACAAGCTCACCGACTTTATCTTCGTATTCAGCAACCATTTGAGCACGTTCAGCTTCACGTACTTTTTGGAAAATAACTTGTTTAGCAAGTTGAGTAGTGATTCGGTCAAATGTTACTGACTCAATCTGTTCTTCGACGTAATCACCCGCTTGAATCTCTGGCTCATCGATTTGTGCTGCAGATAAAGTCATTTCTGCGTAAGGATTCTCTTGTTCTTGATCGTCCTCAATGACTAACCATCGACGGAAGGTATCAAAATCACCCGTTGCTCTGTCGATGCTTACACGCACTTCGATTTCGCCCTGGTTTTTCTTTTTAGTAGCAGTAGCTAACGCAAACTCAAGCGCCTCAAAAATGCTCTCTTTTGGCACCTGTTTCTCATTGGAAACTGCTTCAGCAACTAATAAGATTTCTTTACTCATAATGCTATATCCCGTTTCGTGCGTGCTACTTAAAAAGTCGGCACAACATTCGCTTTTTCTATGTTATTGATGGCCAATGTATACTCTACACCATCGACGTTTATTGTAATATTTTGGTCATCTGCTTGCACAACTGTGCCTTTGAATTTACGGCGATTGTTTTCAACCGGCATTCGAGTTCGGCATTCGATCACTTCATTGATTACTTCAGCATAATGCGCCACAGTAAACAACGGCCTATCCATACCTGGTGATGACACTTCTAGGTGATATTCAGTCGCAATCGGATCTTCAACATCTAATATTGCGCTGGCCTGATGTGATACATCTGCACAGTGATCCACCGAAATTCCCTCCGGGTGATCTATGAAAATTCGCAAAATAGAGTGTTTACCCGCTCGAACAAACTCCAAGCCATAAAATTCAAACCCCAACGACTCTGCGGCCGGAGCAAGCATTTCAGTGAGTTTTTGTTCTAATTGTGACGCCAATCTAATCTCCTAAATCAATTTTTCTGAGTCCGAAAACGAAAAAAGCCCCTTTCAAGCAGGGGCTTTTTAATACTTATTGGACCCTAGTCCACCATCTATCTGAAAACTTTCAGATAACAATGTAAGTGGTTGCGGAGGCAGGATTTGAACCTACGACCTTCGGGTTATGAGCCCGACGAGCTACCAGGCTGCTCCACTCCGCGCTTGAAACCTGGATGAAAGACTTGCGCCTCTCAAGTGG
>JALRKK010000008.1 GCA_023268935.1 Glaciecola sp. | reverse complement strand
GGTATTAACCCAGGCATTATGTCGAGCTATGTGTTCAATATGAAACCTGGTGATAAAGTTACTGTTTACGGTCCATTTGGTGAGTTCTTTGCTAAAGACACTGATGCCGAAATGGTGTTCATTGGTGGTGGTGCTGGTATGGCACCAATGCGTTCGCACATCTTCGACCAACTGCGTCGCATCAAAACGGATCGCAAGATGTCGTTTTGGTATGGTGCGCGTTCCAAACGTGAAATGTTCTATGTAGAAGATTTTGATATGCTGGCAAAAGAGAACGATAATTTTGACTGGTATGTTGCATTATCTGATCCACAACCAGAGGACAATTGGGAAGGCTATACGGGTTTCATTCACAATGTCTTATTGGAAAATTACCTCAAAGAACATCCAGCTCCTGAAGACTGTGAGTTCTATATGTGCGGTCCGCCCATGATGAACGCAGCCGTCATCAATATGCTGAAAGATTTAGGTGTTGAAGACGAAAATATTATGTTAGATGACTTCGGTGGCTAACAACTAACGACCAAGGAGCCGGCTTATGTCGGCTCTTTTTTTATCGGGTAAACAAAAATGATGAAACATGTATTGGTTTTGCTTGTTTGTATGGTGCTGTCGTCATGCAGTCAACAAACCCCTGAAAAAAAAGAGTCATTCCTAAATGGCAACACTATGGGTACGACATATAACGTAAAATACCACGGAGGTGATGCCCCATCATCTGATGTGTTGCACAAACAAATTAATGATGCACTAATTCGTATTAATCAGCTAATGTCGACATACATACCAGACTCTGAGCTTTCACGTTTTAATCAATTGTCAGCGGGTCAACCCATGTTATTGAGTGCCGAGACACTATTGGTTATAGAAGAAGCGAAGCGACTGGCAATATTATCCAATGGAGCGTTAGATGTTACGATAGGGCCGTTAGTCAATCTGTGGGGATTTGGTCCACAAAAGCGCCCAGAAAAAATCCCAACTCAGGGCCAAATTGATGCTGCTAAGGCGCTTATGGGTTTAGAGCATGTTCAAATTAACAATGGAATTGCTACGAAACAAATTGACGGTATCTACGTTGATTTGTCACCTATAGCAAAAGGTTATGGTGTCGATGTATTAGCCGAGATATTAGAGTCTCACAATATAGAGAATTATCTTGTTGAAATTGGTGGTGAAATGCGTGTTTCCGGTAACAAGCAAAATGGTTCAGCTTGGCGTATTGCAATCGAAAAGCCCCTAAGTGAGCAACGTGCGATTCAAAAGGTGATTTCTATTGGAAATAATGCCATTGCGACCTCGGGTGATTATCGTAATTATTATGAAGAAGATGGCATTCGTTATTCGCATCTTATCAATCCAACTACAGGCCGTCCGATTCAACATAAATTAGTCTCTGTAACCGTCGTACATGAAACATCAATGGTAGCCGATGGGCTTGCAACTGCGTTGAGTATCTTGGGTACTGAGGAAGCCAAACTGTTGGCAGAAAGCGAAGATTTAGCTGTTTTATTGATAACCAAATCGGACAATGGATTTGTGGAGTATCGCTCGCCACTATTTGACCAACTTGTTACAATACATTAATTCACACAGGATCAAATCATGAGTACGTTTATTTTAGCGTTTGTATTTTTTGTTGCGATGGTCGTTGCCATGGCAGTGGGTTATTTAGTTCAGAAAAAGACTATTTCAGGCAGTTGTGGTGGCTTAGGCGCTTTAGGCATTGCAAAAGCTTGCGACTGCCCTGAACCGTGCGATCGCAAAAAAGCACGAATGGAACGCGAAGCCACTCGGCAGAAAAAGATTGCAGAATGGGAAAAAGATAAAATTCTTTAATTCAAAACATGATGCTTTATTTTATGTTACGTTAGCCAAAATTACATAACAATAAAAGTGACATGATTCGGTTAATTTCTTTTCTTACAATTTGTTCTTTATCAGCATATCCGGGCGAATTGACCGAAACACTTTGAGTCCACTTAATTAACAAAGCAAATCATGCGAAAAATTATACACATCGATATGGATTGCTTTTATGCCGCGGTCGAGATGCGGGACAACCCTAAATACAGGAGTATCCCGATTGCCATTGGCGGCAGTTCCGACAGGCGCGGTGTGATTGCTACCTGTAATTATCCCGCGAGGGCCTTTGGGGTGCGCTCAGCCATGTCTACTGCGCACGCTTTAAGACTGTGTCCCGATCTCACGTTAGTCAAAGGGCGCATGGATGTGTATAAGCAGGTCAGTGATCAGATCCGTGAGATTTTTTCTCGCTACACCGAAATCATTGAGCCTTTATCATGGGATGAAGCGTATTTGGATGTGACACATGTCACTCATTGTAACGGCTCCGCAACCTTGATTGCACAAGATATTCGGCGCACCGTTGAACGCGAGATAGGTATCACTGCATCTGCTGGCGTTGCGCCCATCAAGTTTGTAGCAAAAGTCGCCAGCGATGAAAATAAACCCAATGGTATTTGTGTGATTGACCCAGATAAGTTAGATGAATTCGTTGCACGAATGCCACTGCACAAAATCCCTGGGGTAGGTAAAGTCACTCTGGAGCAGCTTAATAATTTAGGATTGTTTACTTGCGCAGATGTGCGTCAATTTCCGTTTACTCGATTGCACAAAACATTAGGAAAGTTTGGTGCGATTTTATGGAATCGCTGTCATGCGATTGATGATAGAGCCGTTAATGTCGAACGTGTTCGCAAATCCATTGGCGTCGAACGTACCTTAAGTGTTGATATTGTTACTCGCACCGAAGTAGAAGACGTCGTAGCTTACCTTTTACCCAAGCTCGAACAGCGTATTGCTTATCATGAGGCCGAGCCACGAATTAAAAGCCAGGGGATCAAGTTGAAGTTCGATGATTTTCAACTCACCACCATCGAGCATTCGCGTCCGTGTTATGATACAAAATATTTTAGTGAGCTGTTAACGGCCATTTTACTGCGTCGCAAAGAAAGGGGCATACGCCTGGTTGGTCTCATGGTCGGGCTAAAAAATGAAAGTGATATCGAACAGCTTGTATTGCCGTTGGATGATCACACTCTATGATGTTTTTCTCTTTGATACGCTTCGTATAATTTTGCTTCTTTGATGAAAGAATAATAGGCGGTGATAACCGATTGGATGAACCCCCTCCTTCCAGAAAATAT
>JALRKK010000004.1 GCA_023268935.1 Glaciecola sp. | reverse complement strand
AAATAGCCCTCTAACTCATCTGGACTAAAGTCTATCCTTGCAGGATCAATGATCCTTACCTCTGCGGGATATGAGGAGTACTCGTCTTGCGGAGTTATTGTTATCTCCTTGGTTTCGCTCGTTACCTCAAAGCCTTGCCAGCTGCTAATGAAATTGTCGACAAATGTATCGAATGTGGGTTCTGTGAGGTGGTGTGCCCCTCCAAAGAATTAACCTTTACCCCGCGCCAGCGAATTGCAATATGGCGTCGCATCCAACAGCTGAAAGACAAGGGGTATTTGATTGATGCCGAGCGACAAGAGCTGGGGCAACTTGAGTACGATTATCAATATTTTGGTATTGATACCTGTGCGGCGACTGGGTTGTGTGCAGAACGCTGTCCAGTTGGTATTAATACAGGTGATTTGGTCAGAGCATTACGCGCTGAACAGCGCGGTAAATTCGGTCAGGTCATTGCACAATTCAGTGCCAAGCAGTTTGATAGTATTACGGGTGTGGTTAAAACCAGTCTGAATAGTGCAGCCAAAGTCAGTCGTATTCTTGGTCGTGATAACACAGATAAAGTCGGCTCGATATTGCACAAGTCTTCTCATGGCACGATTCCTTTGTGGTTTGCCAAGTACCCCAAAGGCGCCAATAAACTTCCCCCTAGCACGGCCTCACACAGCAAAAAAATTGTCTACTTCCCCAGTTGTGCCACCCGCAATATGGGCGCAAGTCCAGATGCTCATGAGCAACGCAGTGTGCCAGAAGTGGTGCTTAGTGTCTTTGAAAAGGCTGGGTATGAAGTCATTTTACCCGATAACATCGACGGTCAATGTTGTGGCATGCCGTTTCACTCAAAAGGGTTTCCACATACAGCTCAAAATAAGGCAAATGAATTATTGCAACGCTTAAACCATTACTCCAAACATGGTGAATACCCCATCGTCTTTGATACGAGTCCTTGCAAGTTACGGTTAAAAGAACATGGCGCCGTATTACCCATTTTTGAAACAACTGAATTTGTGGTCGAGCATATTTTGTCTCACTTATCCATCACGCCAAAAAAAGAACCTGTGGCGCTGCATGTGACTTGTAGCAGTCAAAAAATGGGGATCGCAGAGCATTTGCGCACCCTCGCTAAAACCTGCGCAGAGACCGTCATCGAACCAGAAGGGATCCACTGCTGCGGGTTTGCAGGAGATAAAGGGATGACTTTGCCTGAACTCAACGCCAGTGCCTTAAAAGGTCTTCGTAACCAAGTACAAGGTAAATGCACAACGGGTTATAGTAATTCTAAGACTTGTGAGATTGGATTGTCACAACATTCGGGCATTGATTATCAAAACGTGTTGTTTTTATTGGATGAGGTCAGCACGACGGTATCTTAATGCTTTGCGCTTCGTGCAAAGTGGATATTCATCTGCTGACGAAATACCCAAAAACCCAGCCAAAGCTGGGTTTCTTTTTTCGATGACGCTTACTTAGAACGAACCAATCAATTTTAACGTCGCACTGACTGGCTCTGCTACCGTTGCTTGATGCGTGGAGTGAGCGTTCGGAAAATACAACTCATCAGTGGCATTTTCGATATGCAATTGCAGGCGCAAGTCATCCGAGAACTCATAGTATCCAGCCAAATCGATGCGTGTGTAACTTGGCAAAACAGCCGTATTGCCATTATCGATAAAGCTTTTATCTTGATAAGTCACACCTAGGCTCACTCCGGCACGTTCATTGAGCACATATTGAGCCCAGGCTGAGTAGGTTGATTCTGGCAACTCACGCGGGGTTAATCCAGTGCTGCCGGAGCGATTGACAATCTCACCATCAAGCTGTGAGAAATTCACACTAAAGCTAAAGCGTTCATTCAACTGACCCAATAACTGCATTTCAAAGCCTTCAATTTGCGAGTCAATCACATCTAATGTCGCAGGATCGTTATCTGCCGTTTGCGGTGAAGATTGCTGATTTTCAAACATTGCAGCAGTGAAACTCAAGGTCTCGGCAAAATCCCATTTGACACCCACTTCACGGTTGGTGAAGGTATCTGGATCAAGCTGATTATTATTGCCATTGATATTGGCGTACTGTTCACCGGAACGCGGCAAGAACGATTCGCTGTAGCTCGCGTATAAGGAAATATTTTCCTGTGGCTTGTAAATAAAGCCAGCACGAGGGGAGATTTCTTCATCAACACGTGAACGCACTTCATCTGCTTTCATATTATCTACGTTAATATCAAAACGGTCAAAACGTGCGCCAAGCACAAGATCAAATTGTTCTGACAAGGCAATTTCATCTTGGATATAGAAAGAGGTAACTGCCAAATCCACATCCGTCATATCATTGAGATCAGTAAACGCTACCGTAAAGGATTCATCACCATATGTCGTGCCAGACAAATCATTGAATGCAAGTGGACGAGTCGCCAAAAAAGTTTCGCGGTCATCATCATTGGTACTGAACACTGGATTGTAACGGTATTGATAAGAGTTCGTCCGAATATATTCGACGCCTGTCATAAAAGTATGTTCAATATCGCCTGTATTAAACTCACTGATGATATTGCCTGACAATACGGTATTTTTACGTTCGGTTTCATCAATGTAACCATCCAACTCCACTTCATCCGTAGCAGGATCGAACGCGGTTGCATAGAAGTTCACATATAGCTTTTCAAAGTCGCCATAATACGCGTTGAAATTACCTTTAGTGTTTTCGCTGAATTGGTGCTCAATATTGGCACGGAAGGTGTTCGCCTTGACCGTGTGGTAATTGTTATCAGGATCACCAAACACGATATCCTGTAAGCGCTCCACAGGTCGGCCATCTGCACCCGTCGGTATCCCTCGATCGATAAAGCGCTCGTGATCGATATATTCATATGACAAATCGATGCGGGTAAAATCACTTAACTGATAGCGATATGTTGGATTAAAGCCAATGCGCTCACCATCGTAAAAATCTCTGTCGCCTTCTAGATTTTCGATCATCACATTCAAACGCAAAGCAGAGTCATCATTTAAGACATGGTTTGTATCAATGGTACCCATCACCCCGCCAAAGGTATCTGCGCTTAACGTATAGGTAGATTTTTTGGCATCATCTAGTTCAGCGCGTTTGCTCACTCGATTCAGCACACCACCAGTACCGCCACGACCAAACAACAATGCATTTGGACCCCGTAGAATCTCAACTTGCTCGACATTATAAAGCGCACGGTAATACTGTACGTCATCGCGATTACCATCAATAAAAAAGTCTGCAGTAGAGCGCACACCACGAAATACCACTGAATCACGGTGGCCTTCACCCTGTGACGTGTTTACGCCTGGGGTGTAATCGATAATTTGGCTGATGCTTGTGATACCACGACCTTCAATTTCACTTGCCGTTAGGATCGATAAACTCTGTGGAACATCCAAAATCGGAGTCGGAGTCTTCACCGCGTTCGAATGATTAACCGATAAGTTCTTGGCCTTGACCTCGATAGTTTCAATATCTACTGCGGTCGTTGTTGCAATAGCTGGAAAAGTCATGACAGTTGCGCAAGTAAGTGATGTGAGTGTGTGTTTCAAGTGGCGCTTCCCTTTTTAGAGCGATGTATGCTTTAAATCAATTCGGGAGCAAATATAGATGAAAACAAAACTAAATGCAAACAATTCTCATTAAGATAATGGTATTAGAATAACTTTAAACAAAAAAACCGGCCATCCGACCGGTTTAATAGCATGGAATGACACAAAGATTATTTGAGCAAACGTAACTTCAATGGCACGCTAAAACTTAACCCCGTTGAGCTTGCAATTGCGCCCATTAGGGCAAAAAGCAAGTTTGCAATGGCGATGAACGGCATAATACTGGCTGAAAAGACTATTGCTCCAATAATCAACACCACCAACACAGTAATGCCCCAATTAATACATTCTTTGGCTTGTGCTTGAACATAAGGCTCTGAGCGTTGCATAAACGCGAATAACAACCCAGCGATCACGCCCAAAACGCTGCTCATTAGCCACATGACCATAGCTGTGTTCTTTGCGTCAGTTGAATCCGTTGTCGTGCTGACCACAGGTGAAGATTCCAACATACCCATATTTATCCTTCCTTATTTGGTGAGTTTGATGTGATAGTTAACGACCTCTCAACGACAAGATTTAGAGGAATCGGTACTTTAAATATAGTTGAGACAAGATGAAATGCGACTTTCGCCGGAACAAAAATTTACCCAATGCAAATTCTATACAGCAAGCGCATGTCAGCGCTTACGCACAGCTTTGTACTGCGTGGGACAATACCCTCGATTCACATCTGGACTGCGTAATGCGCCATGTTTGGTGGCTCGACCGGATACTCTAGCCCGCCAATTGTTGAACGTTTTGCGCTTGAGGTTTGCTCTCATCAATTTGATGACTTCTTTTTCGGGTAAACCAAACAACGCTTCAATCGCTTCAAACGGAGTACGGTCTTCCCACGCCATTTCAATCACTCGAGAGACTTGTTCTGGGTCGAGTTCAGTTGAAGCCACCTCTCGCACTGAACGATGTTTGGCCGATTCAGATTGAGGGGTTTTGGGAAAATCGTCTGGGTGCATTGTTTGAAACTATTTTGAATAAACACATCATATACGTAATCTATGCAAGATTAGTTTTCCTTGCGCGCTTGATTAATGATATTCAGCAATTCACTCGCGGCTACCGCATCCGACATCGCTCGGTGGTGACGGGTCATGCTGATTCCAAAATGCTTGGTCAAATTAGCCAGTGAATAGGATGGTAATTTGGGATAAGTTCGTCGCATTTGCTGAACCGTACACAACTTAGGCATGCTAAAGCGCTCGCCCAGTCGTTCATATTCGGCTTTAATAAAGCCATAATCAAAATTGACATTGTGTGCGACAAAAATCGTTCCATCCATAAACTTTCGCAAACTATCAGCGATGTCAGCAAAACGAGGGGCGTGTGCCACCATGCTCTGATCGATGCCTGTCAACGCAGTGATATTTTTGGGGATCATGCGTTCGGGATTGAGCAAGCTTTGCCATTCATCAATGACATTGCCATGTTGCAATTTGACCGCGCCAATTTCAGTAATCCGGTGATTACCGGCTCGTCCCCCTGTGGTTTCGATATCGACCACCACATAAATCTGGTCCGGATCAACACCCCATTCCACCCGTGTAATGTCTACCGCGATCCCCAGTTCACGCATTTTGGCCAAGGTCACTAGCTGGTTTTTGCGCAGCACATCACCTTGAGCTTTGATTTCTTTAAAAATAAACTGCCCATTTTCGACAATCGCAATATCTGGAAACCCATCGCAATACATCGCGTAATTTTGTGCCATTGCCCGAAGCATACTGGTGATTTGCTCAGTTTTAAGGTATTTAAAAAAACACACCATACGCTGATGAATGACTTTGTGCCAACGAAAGATGCCATTGCTTTGACCGTAGTATTGCGTCGCTCGTTGCAGTAACAATCGCTCCGCTTTGCCAGGATCTTGCAGCTTGGCCAGCTCAGCTTCAACGCCATCAGCCCGCTCGGTATAAAGATTATTATGAATGAGATGATATGGCCTGTGGTCAAACTCATTACCCACTGGATTATTTGGATCAAACAATATCGGCCAAAACACAAGTCCAAACAATGCGCGCCATGGCTCGTTTTCCATACGGTACGCTTCGATACCTCGCTGTTGATAGACCTCTACACACGCGTACTCGACCCGATTGCGGTGAATTTCATCCAGTGTGATGAGATCACTGCTACTGCGTAACCAATCAGTTAACATGCTCGTGCGTTTTTGCTTGGTTTTACGCGCCAAAAAATCCATCGCAAAAAACAAGACGACCTCGTTGGGCGGATCCTCAATCAGCGCCTCACATTCGGCAATCACTTGGTCTTTGTCACCATGCTGATATTCATAGCGCAAGCGTTTGGCAATGGCGTCGCTGTGCTGGGATTTGCGCCAATACTGCACAGCCAATTTCGGCTCGGTCGCAAAAAAACGCTTACCGTATATAAACCAATATATATCCCTGAGCTCCAGCCCTACTCCGTTATGAGTCTCAATATCCACTACCGGCGCCGGTAGTGGTAAATTATGTTTGTTGGCACGTTTCACATCGCGCAGGGCTACCGACCAGTAATAGTGCGCTTGGGCATCTTCCAAATGCTGATATCGCGCCCCTTCTGCCACTTGTTTGCGCGTGCGCATAATGCCCAAATCCCGCATCGAAAACTGATTCAGTCGCCCCGACAAGTGGCCAAAAAACAAGAATAAGCCATATTCAATTACCTCATCAACCAAGCGATAACTATAACTTTGCAGCAATGCCGTTTCCCGTACTTGCGCGTACTCGACTCTGGCTTCAACCCATTCTAAAATATGCGGTTTTGCGACTGATTTAGCTGGTGCTGGAAGCGCTAACTCGTCACATAACCCAAATAATTCCGCTTTGGTCAATTGCGCCAGCCAAGTTCGATATTTGCTTTGTGGGATCAGGGTAAACCAACCTAGGCGATGACATTCGATAATGGCGTCTTCCGGGTCGGATATCTCATCATACACAAACGTATGATGCGCCAAAAAAGGGTATTTGCGATTGAGGCTGCGCACCAACACGCACTGCACATTTTTCGGTTGAGCCCGAAATACAGCAATGAATTCAATATCTTGTGGGCGCAACAAATGCGCATTGTACTGGGTTAAAAACTGCAAAAACTCAGCAAAATGGTCAAGATAATAAAATGTGGGAAGGACTTTACGCATAGATTTAGAATACGCGTTTTTGCCTAGCAACCCAAGCAAAATGCTGTTGCAGTTCGGGATCGGCTAGGATTTTATCCAGTGTGTCGTAATGCTTTGCCAAAGTCATCTCATCATAGCGTTTATGTAATCCGGTGTGGCACATGCGGCATATGTTGATCCCTTGATTCAACATAGCTTTATCAAAATGTTTGCGAAAAAACGTGCGGCGGTGCATTTTGCGCGGGATCAGATGATGAAACGTCAAGTGGACCACGCGTCCACATAAAGGACAGGTTCCATGCTTTTTTTTTGACTCTTTTTGTGGATTATTGCGTATCACTAGTAAAGGAGTATCTATGAGTTTAACTGAAGCGAACACTTTCGAGTGTCCATATTGCATGGTCGTCAACGACATTGAGGTCGACCTGCACAACGATTTGGGTCAACAGCAAATCGTCGATTGCCAAATTTGCTGTGCGCCTATTGAAGTATACGTACATGACAGTGGTTTTGGACTAGAAATTATTGCCAAACGGGATGATGAATAATATGAAATGTTACACACCCAGTGATCTGGGACAGATGGACAAGTTTTATCGCGCTAACTTCGTCAATTCGTTATCGGGTGTTAAATCGGCTAACTTAGTTGGAACTAAAGGTCGCAATGGCATTGAGAATCTAGCCATCGTAAGCTCTGTATTTCACATTGGCGCAAACCCTCCCTTAATGGGGGTGTTAATGCGTCCTCATACCGTGCCGCGCGATAGCCTGCAAAATATGAAAGAAACAGGATTATTCACTCTCAATCACGTCAACAGCTCGATTGCGCAAGCTGCCCATCAGACGTCTGCGCGTTATCCTGAAGATGAATCTGAGTTTTCGGCAACGGGCCTGACACCTTTTTATTCACACGAGTTTAAAGCGCCTTATGTACAAGAATCTCACCTGCGGATTGGCCTTGAGGTTCAAGATATTCAAAAGCTTGACATCAATCAGACTGAGTTGGTCATTGGCCAAATTGTGGAAGTATTTGTTGACGAAAATATCGTTTCTACAACCGGCTATTTAGACATAGAAGCGATTGATACTATTGGCGTTACCGGTTTAGATAGTTATCATAAAATCCAACGCATCGCTCAATATGAGTACGCAAAAGCTTAGCAACAAAGAACAACAAATAGAATATGACGACTAATCTCGACCCAAATTTTGACCAACTAATCATTATTTGCGGTATTGCCGCGGTGCTGGTAATTGGCATAATCTTGTTCGTGATCAAACTTCCCAGCGAAGAACGTGAGTACAATGATGCCAATACGACTAATAAAGACGAATCAAATTTAAACGAATGAGGAAACTACAATGAAAAACTTAAACCGACGTGACTTCTTAAAGTGGTCAGGTGCGTCTTTAATCGGCGTTACTTTTGGCGGTGTTGCCCTACGCGCTCATGCGGAACAAGTGAATCCTTCTGATCCGCAAGCGGCTGCACTCAAATACACCCATGAATCCAAGGTGGAAGGCCAATACTGTAATAACTGTGCATATATCCAAGCTCAAGGTGAAGATTGGTTACCTTGCGCCTTATTCCCTGGCAAAAAAGTTTCCTCTAAGGGCTGGTGTAACGTCTGGACCAAGAAGCCTTAAAGTAACGCCATCGCTTGGCTCTCGATTGTGTGAGCCAAGCTCATCCCTTCTGATTGTATTCCCTCCACTGCCTCTGTACACTTAGTCCTGACGACAAAACACATAATAAAGCTTAGGAAACAACAATGAAATTCGCAATCCTAATTTGTTCTGTGATCGCGCTCTGCGTGACATCGACAATGACTTTGGCTGAATCCACATCAGTGGCTGAGCCGGTTCGCTCAATCACGGAACACTCAATCAAAATTCAAGATAAAACCGTCAAATATGAGGTTATTGCTGGCGATACGCATATCCTGAATGATGCTGGTGAGGCCATTGCTAATATTTTCAGTACCGCATATTTTCGGACCAATACCAAAAACCCCAATCGACCCGTATTATTTATTTTTAACGGTGGGCCAGGCTCGTCGAGTGTGTGGCTGCACATGGGCATTTATGGACCAAAAAAAATCGTCATCGGTTCCGATGCCGAAGCCGTTGGTTCGCCACCTTATGCCATCTTAGATAATCCAGATAGCCTGATAGACATTGTTGATATGGTCTTTATTGACCCTCCCGGCACCGGTTATTCCCGCGCAATCGGCAAAGGTGAGAACAAGGACTTTTGGGGCGTCAAAGAAGATGCTGTGATCATGTCTGAATTTGTGCGCAGTTTTACCCGAGAGTATAACTTATTTAACCGTCCTAAATACTTATCTGGGGAAAGTTATGGCACCACTCGTGCAGGTGCTATGGTCAAAGAATTGCAAGAGGGTTGGGGCTCATATGATTTAAGTGGGGTCTTTTTGATTTCATCCATTGTGGACTTTCAAACTGGAGATTTTAAACCTGGCAATGACCTGCCATACATCACGTTTTTGCCCACCTATGCAGCTACCGCATGGTATCATCAGGCGATTGACCGCAGTGGTTTTGTATCGCTCGAAGCCTTTTTGGATGAGGTACGAGAATTTGCGCTCAATGACTATGCAACGACCTTACTTAAAGGTCAAAGGGCATCAGAATCAGAGCGTTTACACGTAAGTGAGCAATTACAGAAATTCACAGGCCTATCCGCTGAGTTTTTGCATTTATCCAATCTTCGGATAAATGAATTTCAATTCATGAAAGCGTTATTGCGTGAACAAGGCATAAGAGTGGGCCGCTTAGACAGTCGCTATGTTGGCGAAAATACCGATAACATCAGTTACCAATTTGAAGCGGACCCCTCCGCATACGCCATTGACGGTGCCTATACCGCAGCCACCAATGATTATTTCCGGACTGAACTCAACTTGAAGCGCAATACGCGATATCACATTTTGAGTGGCAAAGTGTTTAGCAACTGGAACTGGTTGTATGAGCGCAATGCTCGCTCACAAGGGTTTTTGAACGTCACGCCATTTTTGGCGACCGCACAAAAACAAAATAAAGACTTTCATATTTTTGTGGCGAATGGCTATTATGATTTAGCCACACCGTTTTTTGCCACAGAACATTCAATGAACCACAATGGCATCGATTTGTCTCGAGTGACTATGAAATACTATGAAGCCGGCCATATGATGTACATTCATCACCCTTCACTTAAAGCGCTGGCCGATGATATGCGCGCTTTTTTAACCCAAGAGTAATTTCTTTTACATGGCTTATATCCAACTCAAAATCAATATGATCGCCGAGCAAGCTGAAAGCTTAGGTGACATGCTCAGTGCCAATGGTGCGCAGGCCGTAACCTTTGTCGACGCCAAAGATACACCTTTATACGAACCAAAACCTGGCGAGGTCATGCTGTGGCCGGATACCCAAGTCATAGGTTTGTTTCCCGCCGAGATGGATATGCAAGCGGTGATTAAGCGTCTCTCCAAGGCGCGGATTTTAGGTGAGGATTTTGTCTACGTGCTTGATCCTCTTGAAGACAAAGATTGGGAGCGTGAGTGGATGGAAAACTTCCACGCCATGCAATTTGGTAAGCGCTTGTGGATCTGTCCTTCTTGGCGTGAGATCCCCGAACCTGATGCGGTCAATGTCATGCTGGATCCTGGTCTGGCATTTGGTACCGGTACCCATGCGACGACGGCACTGTGTTTACAATGGCTCGATGGACTCGAACTGTCTGGCAAAACAGTTTTAGACTTTGGCTGTGGCTCTGGGATCTTAGGCGTGGCGGCAGTCAAATTAGGCGCATCCGCTATGGTTGGAATTGATATCGACCCACAAGCGCTACAAGCCACTCGAGAAAATGCTTCACGCAATCACGTCAGCGCACAAGTTGAGGCGTTTTTGCCTGAGCATGCTCCGGCTCAACAGTACAATGTTGTATTGGCGAATATCCTCGCTGCGCCGTTACGTGAACTCAAAGAAATCATCGCAGGATATTGTCAATCTGGCGGTCAAATCATTCTCTCAGGCATTTTGGTAGAACAAGCGGAAGAAATTGCCAATTTATATTCAGAATTTTTTGTTATCGACCACATTGCACATTCAGGTGAGTGGGCCAGTATTAATGGAACAAAGCGCTAATTATTGTCAAGCAAAATAATTGCAATTTGGTTAATTATTATACTTTGCAAACCGACAAAAAAAGCGTAATATCTCATTCCCTTTATGGAAACGGGCTATTTTTTGTACGATATGGATGTTTTTTATTCAAACTGAAATAGAGTGCAGATAAGAGGTATTCATGCGCATCGGGCCATATACTTTGGACAACAATGTATTTTTAGCGCCGATGGCAGGAGTCACTGACCGACCGTTTCGACAAATGTGCAAGAGGATGGGAGCTGGGCTTGTGGTGTCTGAGATGCTATCAAGCAACCCAAAAGTATGGCATACCGAAAAATCCAAAATGCGCATGGATCACAGTGGTGAACATGGAGTTCGCTCTGTTCAAATAGCGGGTTCAGACCCGTATCTCATGGCTGAGGCGGCACAACATAATGTTGCAAACGGTGCACAGATCATCGATATCAACATGGGTTGTCCCGCAAAGAAAGTAAACAAAAAGCTCGCAGGTTCTGCCTTATTACAATATCCGGATCAAGTGGAAGCGATCTTGGATGCTGTGGTCAACGCTGTTGATGTCCCTGTGACCTTAAAGATCCGTACAGGTTGGGATCCAGAGCATCGCAACGGCGTGTTCATTGCTCAACTTGCACAACAGTACGGTATACAGTCTCTAGCGGTACACGGTCGCACTCGTGCTGACATGTACAAGGGCAACGCAGAATACGACACCATCAAAGCCATAAAGGCTGCGGTATCGATTCCCGTAATTGCCAATGGTGATATTACATCACCGCAAAAAGCCGCTGAAGTATTGACTTACACTGGTGCTGATGGGGTGATGATTGGAAGAGGGGCGCAAGGGAACCCTTGGCTTTTTCGCGAAATCATCCATTACCTCGAGACAGGACAAATTTTGCCTAAACCCACGCTGGCTGAGCAGTGCTCTGTAATGCTTGAACACATTGCTAATATTCACGCTTTCTACGGTGGTATTAGTGGCGTGCGCATCGCGCGCAAACATGTGTTGTGGTACATGGCGCAGCTTGATCAAGGACGTCAATTTCGTGGGCATTTTAATGCATTAGAGACTGCTGAAGCACAACTCGAGAGCATCAAAATGTTTTTTTCTAAAACGACAGATGAGTGTGTATCTGTCGCTTAATTGATAACTTTAACAAAGAGCAGTATTCGATTATGTTTGATCAAAATGCAACTTCTCCATTTACGACCATTGTAACTACGCCCGCCCAAACGACTGCGCAAAAGCCACTGCGTGAATCGGTTAAGCAAGCGGTCAATA
>JALRKK010000045.1 GCA_023268935.1 Glaciecola sp. | reverse complement strand
CCGTCTCAAAGAGAGAAAGATCTGCCATCATGTCGTTGTAAAGCGCCCCATGAGGTTTCACATAACTTACTGGGTAGACCTCTTCAATCGAGATCCGCAGCAGCATGAGGATTTGATCTAGCAGCGTCTCACTCAAAGCTTTAGGGGTGATCGACATGGAGGTGCGGCCAAGCTTGAAGCAATTACCGAAGCGGCTCAAACCCGTCTGCGTCCGGTATTAATGACGACCGCCGCTACTGTACTGGGCCATCTTCCTTTGTTACTGGTAACTGGGGCAGGAGCAGAGGCTCGTAACAGTATGGGTATAATATTAGTCTCGGGAATGTTTTTAGGCACACTGTTGACCTTATTGTCTTTACCCACCTTGTATATGCTCATTGCCAAAGAGCACAATAAGACAGTAACAGAGATCAACCATGTCTGAGTATTGGTTGGAGTTTTTCACACTCGCTGGCGTGCATCTTATTGCTGTGGCCAGTCCAGGACCTGATTTTGCAGTCGTTGTACGACATGCCATTTCACATGGTCGAAAAGTGGCTATTTGGTGCAGTATTGGCATTGGTTTCGGCATTTTATTGCATGTAGCCTATAGCCTATTAGGTATTGGGCTACTGATCAAAACTACGCCATGGCTATATCAAGGCTTAATATTTATTGCGGCAGGATACTTTGTTTTTATTGGCATTGGGGCTTTGCGTGCTTCCGCTCAAGTAACATCAGCTAAGTCTGAAGAAGTAAACAAGGAAGGGGCCAAGCAATTACATATTATCCAGGCATTTCGCGTTGGCTTTATTACCAACGGATTAAATCCCAAAGCCACTTTGTTTTTCTTATCCTTGTTCTCTGTGGTGGTGTCATTTGAGACACCATTATCGATAAAAATGATGTACGGCATATACTTAGCGATTGCGACGGGATTATGGTTTATCGTTTTGAGTATGTTATTATCCAGTGCAAAAATTGATGTTTGGTTACAGCGTTATCGACAGCAAATTGATCGAGTGATGGGCGCAGTCCTGATTTTTATGGGACTGTCTCTGCTGTATCAAGAACTGGTATCGTTATTTTAGGCGACTGTTACTCCACGCTATATTAAGAAGAATCATGCAACACAACAAACCAGCACTTATTCAAAAAAATCTGAGTGGCGAATACGCGTTTGACATTAGAGCATTGCTGCAATTTGCCCATCAAACAACAATTAGTAATTGGATACCTATCCTAGGTGGAGCGACCATTGCGTTTGTCTTGTTGATGGTTTTTGCCATGATTCTACTGAGCGTATTTGAGGTCACAGATCCGTTCAATGTCCCAGATCATACCATGATGCAAATTGAGGTGTTAGCCACGGTGTTTGCCGCCCCCTTATCGGTTGGTTTATTACTTATGGGATTGCGCACGGCTGCTAAAAAATCGATTAAACCGGTCGATGTTATGTCATATTATCCACGAATATTTTCATTGGGACTGATTGGCTTACTGATTTCTTTGCTAACCAGTATTGGCCTGATGCTGTTAATCATTCCAGGATTGTATCTCTATCTTGCGACGGGATTTGTACTCCCATTGATGGCAGAAAAACATATGCGTCCCATCGCGGCTATTCAGTTATCGGTGCAGATGGTAAATCGTTATCTCCGTCAGTTTGTCATCTTATTTGGCGTCATGTTGCTATCATTGCTTGTAAGCGTATTGAGTTTTGGTATTTTGCTACTGTACTTTGTGCCGTTTTTTTATGTGTTAAAAGGAAAAATATACATGGATTTGTTTGGTTACGGTGAGATTTCAGATCCCATTGATGAAATAGAAGAGCATAAAGATGACTCGACCTTTGTGGCATAAAATCACCCTTGTTATTTTCTGGGCGATATTACTTTGGTGTGTACTTTATCCGTTCATTAATCTTCCAAAAACTAGCCAAACTTCAATTAACACTATTGAGGCTGGATACCTAGATACTACAAACGCATTACTCAAAGCGGGGAATGAGGCTAATTTTGGTGTTGTATTTAATGAGCATGAGATTCAATTAGTTCCTAATTTTAGTCAAGGTAAGCCCATTCCTCAATTTGGACAAATGACAGATGTTAAAAGTAAGAAATCGACTTATTTTGAATACATTGGGCAAATGTCTGAACGAATTAATCAAATTATTGTTATCCAGCGCCAATTCTTGATATCTATTCAAAACAAGCCATCACTGAGTACTGCTGAACAACTTGCATTTAATTATTTGAGTCACACCTATCGAGTAAAAAATGCACCACAACCTGAGATGATTGAGCGCCTTCTACATCGTGTTGCCCCTATTCCAACTCCGTTAGTGCAAGTACAAACCGCAAACGAATCGGGGTGGGGTACTTCGCGTTTTGCCCGTAAAGGGTACAATTTTTTTGGTTTATGGTGCTATCAAACAGGATGCGGTTTTATCCCCAAACAACGTATTGATGGTATGAATCACGAAGTGGCACGTTTTGATTCATTGGCGAAAGCCATGTATCGCTATAAATTGAATTTAAATCGCAACAGAGCATATCGTGATATGCGAGATATTCGCGCCCGACAAATGTCGGATGATAGTTTTGCTTTGTCTTATGCTATGATCGGCGGATTAAAAGCGTATTCAGAACGTGGCGATGCATACATTGATGAGTTAAGAAATATGCTTGAATTTAACCGTGAGTTCCTACATGAGTAAAAATGTTTTTATACCAATCATCTTGGTGTTAATGTCTCCTTGGCTATATGCAGATACCATAGAAATTGCATACAAAGATCTCTATAGTCATTTGCGCAAACTGGACAATGAGGATACGCAGCATTTGCAGTTTGCTTTTGGCTTTTTGAAAGTGCCAAAGAAGCAAACTCTTTGCACGATTACGAAAGGCGAGGTCATCACGGATAAGCAAGTTCTACCTTTAGCGATTACACCAGAACAACGTTTTACCGTACCTTTTGAGAAAGCTTTAAAAATGGCTGACGCGTTGGTCCGAATTGAGGTGGATGAACCCAAAAATCAATGTGATATGTCGGTTCAGCTTGAAACGACTGCACAATGGTTGAAACACCATTATTCTAGGGCTGACTTAGACATCATTCTATCGCAATATCGTAATTTCTTTAATGAAATGGGAGGCTTTATGTCGTTTATGATGCCTCAAGTGACCGGTTTACAAATCCACTTTAGCGATGAGTCATTATCGCAATCAATCGCTGACGACGTTTCTATTGTTGCGGGTGTATTACGCATAGATTCTCAGAAAATCAAAGGTTTAACGGGATTATCACTCCCTGAAAAACCGTTACGCATAACTGCGTTAACGCAACGATAACGAATAGTGTCTATCCGTCAACGAACATAACTTAACTGATAGTCAATTTGTTCTGACAAACGTTCGACCGCTTCTCGACCATTTTGTATCAGTTCTTCAGCACGGTTAAATTCTAATATTCCCACATTGCGCAAATGAGGTTCGATTAAAATATGAGGTGGATCACCAGCGAGTCTTGAGCGCGTTACTCGTGCTTGCATAATATCCAATGCACTGGACATTACACTCATTATCCCTGGCGGAGAGTCTTGCTCTTTACTTTTATCTGGTGAAAACCAAGAACGGAGTAGTGAGGTGTTTTGCGCTAAAAACTCATCAGTTTTACGCTGACTTTCGGTGTGTTCAACGCGAAATTTTTCAATCATCTCTGGGCGGAAATCGGCAGCAAGATTAACCGCAATGACCACATCAGCACCTAATTCACGACATAAGTTAACTGGTACAGGATTGACCACAGCGCCGTCAATTAACCAACGACCTTGGTATTGAACCGGTGCAAATAAGCCTGGGATCGCACAAGAAGCTCGAATGCTTTCACCAATTTCACCTTCTTTAAAAACCACCTCTCGACCGGTGTGCATATCCGTAGCAGTGACAGCAAACGGCTTTTGCATTTGTGCAAAATTGGGTACACTAAATTCATCCACTAGCTTTTCAAACACCCGCTTACCTGAGGCAATACCCCCAGTATTAATCCCCACGCCAAGTAATGTTAAAATTTGCCATTCATCGAGGCTACAGGCCCATTTTTTGAGCTCTGCTAGATGACCACTTGCATAGGCTGAACCAACGTATGCACCAATAGAACACCCGGCGACGACATCAATTTGCACACCCATTTCTTCAAGTGCTTCAATGATCCCAATATGCGCCCAGCCACGAGCTGCGCCAGCGCCTAACGCTAATCCGATTTTCATAAATTCCTTGTTTTATTATTAAAGTGAAATAACTTGTACGTTTTCGTCACTATGCATTTGCGTGGGGGCCTCATCAAATGCAGTATCTCCCATAGCAACCGGTCCAGGTTGTGTGGAAACGCCGGCAAAGTCGTATAATTGTCTATCAGCTAAATGCGAAGGTACCACGTTTTGCATTGCTTTGAACATAGACTCAATTCGACCAGGAAAACGCTGCTCCCATTCATTAAGCATAGCTTTGATTTGTTTCCTTTGGAGGTTTTCTTGAGAACCGCACAAATTACAAGGAATGATTGGGAACGCCATGTGGTGGGAAAATTTTTCTATATCGCGTTCTTTGTTATAAGCAAGCGGACGAATAACAATATGTTCACCATTATCACTGACTAATTTTGGGGGCATACTTTTGAGGCGCCCCCCGTGAAACATATTCAAAAATAATGTCTCCAGCATATCATCGCGATGATGGCCTAGCGCTATTTTGGTTGCGCCAAGCTCTTTGGCCGTACGATACAAAATGCCACGTCGCAAACGAGAACACAAAGAGCAGGTTGTTTTACCCTCAGGGATCTTGTCTTTAACAATACTATAAGTATCCTCGGTGACTATTTGAAAATCGACGCCAAGATTTTCTAAATACTCGGGTAAAATATGGTCAGGGAAGCCTGGTTGTTTTTGATCTAAGTTGACTGCAACAAGTGAAAACTGAATCGGAGCTACTCGTTGTAGATATAACAGTGTATCTAGTAATGTGTAGGAATCTTTACCTCCAGAGAGGCAAACCATCACTTTATCGCCGTCTTCAATCATATTGTAATCGATGACCGCTCTACCGGTATCGCGACGAATGCGTTTAATCAGTTTGTTGATGGAAGTGGATGGTTTTGTTGCGGTGGCTGTTGTCTCAGACATGTATGCGCCTTAATGCCTAGTGATTGAATCGACGCGATTATATCAGTTAATGTAAGGGTGGAACAAATCCATCCGGTTTGACTGCTAAAACATCACACTTAATACTATCAATTATAAATTCTGCAGATTGACCTAATGTTTTGGAAGCCATCCCCATATCGCCAATACTACCAATGACTAACAAAGATGCACTTAATGATGAAATAACGGAAGGGATCACCTCGTGCGGTTCTCCTTCAACAACATGTCGATTTGTCTTAGCAACAGAAAAGCGATCTCCAAACATATCTAGTGCTTGGAAGTGATGGTTTTGAATCGCTCTCGCCAATGCTGAATAAGTAAAACTTTGTGTCGATTTACTCATTGGTTGGGGCATGGATGGATAGGCATTTACTAAGTGCACTTGGCTAGAGTAAATACTGGCAATTTCATCTGCGCATTCAGTGAGTTTTTCATTTAGCAGTGAGTGAGAACGATCTTCAAAGCCGGTATTCACCGCTGTGACAATATGTTCATATTGCGTTTCTTGATTTTGACTGACGAGCAACACCGGAAACGGCGATTTGCGTATCAAGTGCCAATCTAAAGGCGTAAAGACCGGAGAAGTCACTACCGGATCATGTTTCATTGATTTAATGATGAGATCCGCTTTTTCTTCGCGAGCAGTTTCTATAACAGACTCATAAACACGCGGATGCCAATGCACCGCTGTGAGCGTGGTTCGTGGGAGTTCATATTTTTCGAGTAGGTCTTCTAGCCAGCCGTATCTATCTGCAATGTACTCAGCCCTAAATTCTTCTCTCTCAGTCTCACTGAGCATGTGTTTAAGCTCGTAACCAGCGTGATACACAGAAAGCATCACCATTAATTTGGCATTGATTTTTTTGGCTATCGATAAACCTCGAATTAGAGCTGGTTGTTGCGTCTGATTCGGTTCAATAACGACTAAAATGGACTCTAAATTAATCATACTACCATGCGTTGTGTAGGATTATCATGCTCGAATTTTCCTTGTGAACGCATCACCATCGCATCAAAATCTAAAATTGAAATTAACTTACCATCGACTTTAATGAGCTGTTCTTTTTGAAAGCGCGTTAATAATCGACTGATCGTTTCTACCGTTAACCCTAAATAGTTGCCGATTTCATTACGGGTCATTGTAAGGTTAAATTCTTTACTTGAGTAACCGCGCTCAGTAAAGCGCTTGGCTAAATGTGTCAAAAAATGAAGTAGACGTTCTTGTGCTGTGCGTTTATTTAAAAGCATCATCATTTGATGGTTTTGCTCGATTTCTGCACTCATGTGCGACATGATTTGATTGCGCAGTTTAGGAAAGCGTTCTGCTACCTCATTGAGTGTTTGATAGGGCAACTCACACACCATAGCCGTTTCTAAAGCAACGGTATTACTGGTATAACAATTACTGGATAATGCATCAAAACCAATCAAATCACCCGGTAAGTGAAAAGCAACAATTTGCTCTTGGCCATCAGCCGTGGCCACATAGGATTTGAATGAACCAGTACGCACGGCATAAAGCGAACGGAAAGGCGTATTCGCTCTAAGCAGATAATCATGCTTATGTAACGGTCGCTTGCGTTCAATGATATCATCTAATGAATCAAGTTCGTCAGAGTTTAAGGAAACCGGCAAACATAAATGACTAAAACTGCATGATTGGCAGTGTATAGAAAGTTCCGAATTTTTCATAAATACCACGCGCTCTTAAGTGTTGTAAATTTTTATTATTGTTATCTAATATTAGAATTTACACCCATATTGATAAGTATAGCAATGAAATTGAATAGATAATAATCACACCACCCATAATTTTTCGTGATGTTGGGTGGGATAATATTTGCTGTAAACGGTCAGAACTCAACGCGACAGCTACGATGGCGGGTACAGTACCGAGCCCAAAAAACATCATGAAAAGAGCACCATGCCAAGGCTCAGAAACGGTTAAAGTCCAAGTTAATGTTGTATAGACTAAACCACAAGGTAACCATCCCCAGATTATTCCATAAGGTATTGCTTTTAAAGCATTATCTAAAGGTAGAAAATATTTCGAGAGGGGTTTTAATAAGCTGAATATTGGCGTAAAAAAGCGTTCAATATGTCGAATGAGCAACCACCAACCCGCAACATAAAGTCCCAATAAGCACATCAAAATTGCTGATAAAATTTGCAAAAAATTAAGTGGAATTAATCCAGAATTACCGATATGTGCGCCAAACCATGCAACGCCAAATCCAGCTAAAGCATAACTAAAAATACGACCAAAGTTGTATCCTGCGATCAGCATCCATTTCCCTACATCGGGTTTTGCACTGAATAATAAACTACTCGCAATGCCGCCACACATTCCTAAGCAATGAGTACTACCTGCAATACCGAGTAAAAATGCGGTAAAAAGTAATTCAATCACGTTTATGTTGTTCAGATTTAGGGGAGGGCGTCACATCATCATCGAACAAGATACTATGCCCCTGGCGTTCTAAATCTTCGAATTGGTTGTTTTTAACTGCCCAAAAAAAAGCAACAATAGCGACCGCAACGATGATGATGGCAATGGGAATCAAGACATATATTATGTTCATAAAGTGACATCCATTAGTTATGTTGTCTAAATCGCAATAAACGCGCTGAGTTGTAGACAACGATTAAAGAGCTAAGAGACATACCAAGCGCAGCTTGCCAAGGTGTCAGGACACCCATAATTGCAAATGGCAATACCAAGACATTATATCCTAATGCCCACATAAAATTTTGTTTAATTGTGCGTTTGGTTTTTGCTGCCAGAGCGGTCAATAGTGGTAACTGCGCAAGGTGTTCTTGCAACAAAATAACATCCGTACTGTGTTTGGTAAAATCCGAGGCATTGCCAACCGTCACGGCGACATCAGCTTGTGCTAAAACCGGCGCATCGTTAATCCCATCACCAAGCATCATGACGACTTTTTTACTGGATTGTAATTCGGTTAATATAGACAGCTTATCTTCAGGTCGACAACCGTGGTGTGCCTCTTTGATATTAAGAGTTTCTGCAATCTCGGATACATGTTTCGCGGCGTCACCACTGATAATCGAAAGTGAGTAGGCATCAGCCAGTGCTGAGACAACATCTGTTGTGTGTACCTTTAAGGCGTCAGTGAGCCAATATGCGGCAATGATTTGTTCATTTTTACTTACGAAAACGGTTGCATTGAGAATGTGATTGGGAATTGCGCATGGCATAAATTTAGCGTTTCCAATACGGTACAAGGCTCCTTCAAATTCACCAAGAATACCTTGATTGATCACAACTTTAACGTCTTTTACGCTAATTGGATGACTACATTCAAAGGCTCGTGCTATGGGGTGTTCAGAAAATTGCTCAATACTAGCAACAATTGAATCAATAAGATTTTTATGTGTTTCATCTGCATACCATGTATGGGCAATACTAAATGCTCCAGTAGTAAGAGTACCGGTTTTGTCAAAGACGATATGATTGACTTTGGTAATGCGTTCAAGTGTATCGGCTCGCTTAATTAAAACACCTGCTTTTTGTAGCCGAGCCATAGCCGTTGTTAAAGCACTTGGGGTAGCTAAACCCAATGCGCAAGGACAGGTAGCAATCAATATTGATACGGTAATCCAAAACGCATTGTCGTTACCAAAATAAGTCCATGTAAAGAATGTTACGGTTGAAATGAATAGTACAGCGAAGACAAAATACTGCGATAGTTGGTCTGCCATCTGTGCTACTTTTGGTTTGTGCGACATTGCACTTTCTTGCAAGCGAGCTATTTTATTGACTAAAGATTCCTCAAGCGTCTGTGTAACCATAATTTGCAAAGGTTGAGCTTGATTCAGTGTGCCGCCAAAGACCTTCTCGCCAGGCGCTTTACTGACGGGGACAAACTCTCCTGTCAACATCGACTCTTCGATGAAGCTAGTGCCTTCTATGATGACCCCATCGACGGGGATCGTATCACCGGCTTTGACTAACACTGTTTGGTTTGGTTTAAGTTGTTTGGCTAAAACGATCTCTGTGTTCTGGTTGGCTTGAATAAGATGCGCGGATAGAGGGATATATTGCATTGAGTTAGATGCGATCTCAGTGGCTTGATAACGGGCTCGATGTTCTAAAAAGCGGGAACTGAGCAAAAAGAAAACAAACATGCAGATGGATTCAAAATACACATCGCCATCGCCAATGATGACCGCTTTAATTCCGGCAAAATAGGTCCCTAAGATAGCAATGGAAACTGGGAGATCCATATTGACACCTCGAGCGAGTAAGGCGCGAATGGCACCAAGATAAAACGTAGAACCAGAATAAAAGACAACGGGTGTCGTTAATACCAACGAAATCCAATGAAAATACTCAGCCATGGTTTCGTCGATGTTACCCAACCAGTCAAAGTAGAAGCCAAAAGAGAGCATCATGACCTGCATCGTCATCAAACCCGCTAAACCAAGTTGCTTGATAAAGCGTTTATGCTGTTCTTGAAAAATTTGCTCATGTTCTTCTGCTGAGAATGGTCTTGCAGTATACCCAATGGCCGCAAATTGTTTGAGTATTTCCGACAAGCTTATTTGTGTCGGATCCCATTTGACCATTGCTCGCGCGGTTGAGACATTCACCGAGTTTTGGCTGATCCCAGCAACTTTACTAAGGTGCCTTTCAATTAGCCAGCCACATGCAGCACAAGTGATGCCTTCCAAAGTTAACTGAACCGATTTTAATTGGCCTTCATCGGCCACAAAGTCAGCTTGTAATTCAGCAGCATCAAAGATCGATAGTTGTTCTAATATCGCTTGTTCTTCTAAACCGTCCTCTGCTTTGGCAGCTGGTGCCGTGCGGAATTTGTAATAGTCAGTGAGTCCATGTTCAACGATGGCTTCGGTCACAGCCAGACAGCCCGGACAACACATGGTTTCTATGTTATCAAATACTGCAGTTTGATAGTTGGTATCAGGTGGGTTGGGAAGCCCACAGTGAAAGCAATCCGTAGCGCTCACATTCATCACTCAGGTAAAAAAAGAAAGGGCTTTGCTTGGGGTAAAAAGCGTGTTTGCTGGATTTTCCAAGACTGGTCCAATGGCATAAGCGTAATTTTCCACTTACTCGTAATGTCTTGCTCGAAATTACCACGATAAACACCGCTAGCATCACGACTCAACATGATACTAAAATCCTTGGCGGCCAGAGTTGTGTGATAAAAGGTTAAAGATAGTGCTTCGCCAGATTCTGGAGCTCCTTGGATAAAGGTCAATGCCACAGCACCATTTTCAATTTCAAGTTGTGTTTCGATGCCAAGTTGTCTGGCTGTTTCTACTTTATCAAGACGGGCATTAATAACACGTCCTTCCTTATAGTAGTCGTCAACCACAAGACTGTTTTCAGTCGATACAGCAAGGTGAAAATAGTTGATGGAAAAAATCATCGACGCGAGCGGCACACAAATTAAAAACCAAGGCCAAAAGTGTTTATACCAAGGTTTTGTATCTTCAATAGGGGATGGGTGTGCCATCGTCATTCTCCGTGGATCATAGAATAAAAAGCCCCGTGAAAACGAGGCTTAATCTTACTTAATAATGATGTTTAGTTCTCGTTTGACAAGCTGTATACATATGCAGCAACTACGTGAATTTTATCATCACCTAAGGTTTTATTAAATGCTGGCATGACACCATTGCGACCATATTTGAGCGTTTCTGTCACGGCGCGTTTACTGCCACCGTATAACCAGATGTTGTCAGTCAGGTTAGGAGCACCAAGCATTTGATTGCCTTTCCCGTCCATCCCATGACACGCTGCACATACAACGTAACGCGCTTTGCCTTTATCGGCTAAAACTGGGTCAACATCACGGCCAGAGAGACTCAATGTGTATTCGACAATTTCTTCAATGCCAGATTCGCCAAATGACTCTAACCATGCTGGCATCATACCACTGCGACCATTTTGCAATGTTTGTACGATTTTGTCACCAGAACCGCCATATAACCAATCTTTATCAGTTAGATTAGGGAAACCACCATTTTGACCTCGCGCATCCGAGCCATGACATTGAGCACAGTTTTGTAGAAATAAACGTTGGCCAACTTTAACCGCATCAGCATGCTCTGGATTTGTGGCAAGAGTTTCAACCGGTATTTCTGCATAAGCAGCAAAGATTGGATCAAAACGCTCGTTTGCAAACTTAATCTCGCGATCGTATTGAATCAAAGCACCATTTTCGATAGAGGCTTGTAAAGACGCTTCTGACTCTTCCAAACTTAATACTGTTTGATTAGAGCTCTGCCATCCCAATAAACCTTTGAAGCTGCCAAGACCCGGATACAGTGCAAGGTATATGAAGCCCCAAACGATACAAATATAAAAAAGTATCGTCCACCAGCGAGGAAGGCCATTGTTAATTTCTACAATGCCATCGAACTCATGTCCCATGGTCTCGCCTTCTTGTATGCCCGTCTTGTTAGCAAGTGTCCAGCGCAGTAATAAATAGCAACCAATAATCGATCCGAGCGTGATTACTGATATCCATATTGTCCAAAATAAAGTCATTTGTTTGACTCCTGATTATCTCGATTCTGTTTAGGCTCTTCATCGTCAAAGACCAGATTTGCAGCCTCTTCAAAGCGGTCTTTATTGCGCTTACTAAATGCCCAATACACAACCCCAATGAAAGCGATGAAGACGATGACAGTAAAAATACTGCCGATAATTCCTTGATCCATTATTTTAAATGAGTTCCAAGTTGTTGAAGGTACGCTATAAGAGCTTCCATTTCAGTTTTACCTGCGACTTCAGCTTGTCCATTAGCGATATCTTCATCGGTGTAAGGCACCCCAAAACCACGGAACACTTCCATTTTTTTAGCCGTTAAGTTACCGTCTAATACCGTATCTTCTAACCAAGGATAACCAGGCATATTGGATTCTGGAACCACATCACGAGGGTTGTTTAAATGCACGCGATGCCATTCATCGGAATAACGACCGCCAACGCGAGCCAAGTCAGGACCTGTACGTTTTGAGCCCCACAAGAAAGGATGTTCCCAAACCGACTCACCGGCAACTGAGTAATGTCCATAGCGTTCTGTTTCAGCACGGAATGGGCGGATCATCTGTGAGTGACAGCCGACACAACCTTCGCGAATATAGATATCTCTACCTTCTAATTCTAACGCAGTGTAAGGGCGCAGTCCTTTCACTGGTTCCATGGTTTGTTGCTGAAACATCAAAGGAGTGATTTGAGCCATTGCGCCTAGGGCAATAGCGAACAAAATCAAGACGGTTAGCAGACCAACATTTTTTTCAATTAACTCATGTGGATTTTTCATTATCTGTCTCCTTACGCAGTTGCTACAGCATTGTCAGTAGCTAGTGCTACTTTAGGCGCTCGGATGGTCTTGTAACAGTTATAAGCCATAACAAGCATACCCGTTACAACAAAAGCCCCACCGATGAAACGCATGACGTAGAATGGATAAGAAGCTTCTAGAGACTCAACAAAGCTATAAGTAAGCGTGCCATCTGAGTTCACTGCACGCCACATTAATCCTTGTAAAACACCAGACATCCACATGGCAACGATATAAATTACTACACCAATAGTCGCTAACCAGAAATGCACATTAACGAGTGAGGTGCTATACATTTTGGGTTGACCAAACAAAATTGGCACTAGGTGGTAGATTGATCCTATGGATACCATAGCAACCCAGCCTAACGCGCCAGAGTGGACGTGACCAATGGTCCAATCAGTATAATGTGATAATGCGTTTACGGTTTTGATTGCCATCATTGGGCCTTCGAAGGTAGACATACCGTAAAATGACAATGAAACGATCAAGAAACGTAAAATAGGGTCAGTACGAAGTTTATGCCACGCACCTGATAGCGTCATGATACCGTTGATCATACCACCCCAGGACGGTACGAATAAGATAATTGACATCACCATGCCTAAAGACTGTGTCCAGTCAGGTAAAGCAGTGTAGTGCAAGTGGTGAGGGCCAGCCCATATGTACAACGAAATTAATGCCCAAAAGTGGACGATAGAAAGGCGGTAAGAATATACCGGGCGACCAGCTTGTTTCGGGATAAAGTAATACATCATACCCAAGAAACCAGCAGTCAAGAAGAAACCTACAGCATTATGTCCGTACCACCATTGCATCATCGCATCCACAGCACCTGCATAAAGTGAATATGACTTGGTAAATGATACTGGGATAGACATTGAGTTACCAATGTGCAATACGGCAACAGTTAACATAAACGCGCCCAAGAACCAGTTAGCAACGTAGATATGAGAGGTTTTGCGAATGATCATCGTACCGAAGAAATTAATGATGTAAGCAATCCATACTAGCGCAATCAGAATATCAATCGGCCACTCAAGCTCGGCATATTCTTTAGACGATGTTAAACCCATAGGTAATGTGATCGCAGCTAAGACAATAACAGCTTGCCAACCCCAGAAAGTGAACGCTGCTAGTTTGTCAGAAAATAAGCGAACCTGACACGTACGTTGCACAATGTAATAGGAGGTAGCGAACAATGCACAACCGCCAAATGCAAAAATAACCGCATTGGTGTGCAATGGACGTAATCGTGAATAGGTGAGGTAAGGGATATCAAAGTTCAAAGCCGGAGCAAATAATTGCGCTGCAATTAATAAGCCCACAGACATGCCCACGATCCCCCAAATCACAGTCATCACTGTGAATTGCCGTACAACTTTGTAGTTGTAATCCGGCTGTACTTGAGTATTAGCGCTCATAGGGTTTCTTCCATTAGTAATAAAAATTTGTGCCGTAGAAAATAATAATGTGCTGCATCATTGTTACATACTACATCTACATAAAACATCTAAACATTACGATCTTAAATCTTTTATAATGAAAATGGTAGGTTATTACGACTACTGTTGATCAAGGTCAACTGTATTTACTTTTATTTAACAAAATCAGCACGAATTTATTACTAGAGGTTGCCTTTGTATTTACAAAAAAGCGTTAATATTTATATTCTTATCGTTCTATTTATGTTTATCAATGGGTGTTCGCAGCAAAATACACCTGAAGACGCTATTTCTTGCATTCTTATCGAGCAAAAATGCACCATAAACGGCAGGAATAGTCAGACTTTGGTCGAGTTTATGTCTCCGGTAGAGATAGAAGAGCTCATAAGTGTAAAAATTGATTTACCTGTTGGGCAAAAATTTATCAAAGGTTATGTAGAAGGCATCAATATGAACATGGGCAAAAGCCCATTTATGCTAACAGCTGAGTCTAACAACCTGGTACGTGGTGAAATTTTCCTCGGTAGTTGTACCGAACCCAACATGCAATGGCAATTGATTGTTTTGAGTGAAGATATCAACAAAAAACAGGATACATTGGAACAACGTATCCTGTTTAACACTAATAATTGATATTAAAGTTGGCTTTGCAAATAGTTTTCAAGGCCTAGCGTCTTAATTAGGTTGAGTTGCTGCTCTAACCAATGAGCATGATCCATTTCGGTATCTTCAAGCAAGGTCATAAGCATGTCTCGAGTCACATAATCGCGTTCTCTTTCGCATAATGCAACGGTTTCACGAAGCTTTTCTGCAACTTCATACTCAACACGCAAATCGCTCTCGAGCATTTCAGGTACAGTGTGGCCTAATTGATAGCCTGTCCGAGTCACCATGTCCGGTTGACCTTCTAAAAACAGCATGCGTTGAATCAATAAAGTAGCGTGGCCTTTTTCATCGTCAAATTCATGATTAATTCGCTCAAAGAGTTTGGTATAGCCCCAGTCTTCGTACATTTGAGAATGAATAAAATACTGATCCATTGCGGCCAGTTCATACGATAACAATGTGTTTAATGCATCAATAATAACGTGTTTGCCCTGCATCATGGTCTCCTATACTTGTGCTTGTAGATATAGGGCCAGTCCCATATCGTCAATTTGTTGCGCTTGCGTGTCTAAGTAGTCAAGATACTCTTCTTCATGTGTAAGATTGTCTACTAACAAATCTCGTGAAACAAAATCCTGCACATTTTCACATTGCTCAATAGCTTCTTTTACTAATGCAATATGCTCGGTTTGAAAACGCTTATCACAGTTGAGCATCTCTTCTGGTTGCTCGCCAATATAAAGCTTGCCTAAAGCTTGTAAGTTTGGCAATCCTTCCAAAAACAAGATCCGCTCGATGAGCGCATCTGCTTGCTTCATGTCTTTAATCGATTTTTTGTATTCAGCATCATTTAATTTATCAAAGCCCCAGTTCTTATACATACGAGCATGCAAAAAGTACTGGTTGATAGAGGTGAGTTCTGATGTGAGAACTTTATTCAATATGGCATTAATGCCATTTGCTGCTTTCATTGGTCTCTCCGATTGACTTTGGTAAAGTATATCTTATGTCGCTGTGAAACTCCAAGTGATTTCACATAAAAATCCAATAAAAACAATGACTTGCTAATACAAATTATTATCAATTAGATTGCTCATTTAATCCAGCCCAAGACATACTTTCTTCAGCAAAGCCCAAGCCAGCCTCAGTGAAGAAATTAAATACTTTATCTACTCCGTGCTCGATGAGTGGGTCAACCTCATCTTCATAGCGTGCAATTGCAGCAATTTTGCCAGTATATTGAATGCGTTTAAGTTGCGCAGTCACATTAGCGGTATCTTCAATAGAGGGAAGTGCAATCAAGACTAATTCGAGTTGACGTATGTCTAAATTTTCCCATAAGTCAATGTCTTCACCATCACCGACCATGACATTTTTACCGAGTTTGGCTAGTGATTTGGTTTTTTGTGGGTCAGAGTCCATCCCCCATACCGCGTTGCCCATTTGGGTATGCAATGAGCTGAACGCACCTTTACCAACTCGCCCCATACCAACAACCAATACTTTGCCACAAGACAGTTGGGGGTAAATATCTTGAGCCAGAGGCGTTGGATGCTCAAAGCGTTTCAATAACTCTTTATAAGCAGTATAAAAACGATGAGATTGCTTGTATAACAAACTACTGAAAACAAAGCTTAACGATGCTGCAATGGCAATAATAACCAGCCAATCCGGTTCGAGTAATGCTGAAGAAACTGCTACTGCCCCCACAATGAGTCCAAATTCAGAAAAATTAGACAATAACAAAGACGTTAAGAATGCAGTTCTAGCACGCAGACGCATCGAGATGAATAAGCCAAAAAATAGCGCAAATTTAACCAACAAGAAAACACACAAAAAGAGTGCTATGGCCAGCATGTCCAATGTTGGCATTGCACTTAACCCTATGGTTAAGAAGAACCCAACCAAAAATAGATCTTTAAATCCGTAAAGCGCTTTGGATAATTCATTGGCTTTGGCGTGAGAGGCCAGTAGAACTCCAGCAATAAGTGCCCCGAGATCGCCTTTCACACCCACGAGTTCGAATAGTGAATAGGCCCCAAAAGCGAAAATAAACCCTGTCAGAGGAAGTAATTCACCGTGTCCCGACTTGAACAACAATTTGTGAATAAGAGGCTGACATGGGATCAGTAAAAAGAGCCCAAGAGCATATATACTAGGTACTTTCCCGGTACTAATCACTAAAAACAATACGGCTAAGATATCTTGGATAACCAAAATTCCAATGGCCAATTTGCCGTGTCGGGTTTTCGTTTCACCCGCTTCATCCAAAATTTTGATGACGCATACCGTGCTGCTGAAACTCAGGGCGAAACTAATTAGTGCAGCAGTTGTTAGAGAAGTTTCTAACACTTCGATCATCAGTAAATTACCTAAGATAAAGATCATCGCGCTGAGTAATGTTACCCAGATCACAGTATGCGACAACCCAGACAGCCACACCGAACGAGCGATGAGATCCTTAAGATGAAGTTTCAGACCAATTGTGAATAACAAAATAGTGATACCCAAGTCGGCAATCATTTGCAGCGTGTCACTGTTGCTATACCCTAAGGCATTTAAAATAAAACCAGCTCCAAGAAAACCAATTAGGGGAGGGGTATTTAATAGCTTTGCAGCAAAGCCACAAATAAATGCGACCAGCAATATGACAAAATCCATGCAAATTTATCCTATGGTAAGAATCGTTTGATCTCCTGTGCGACTAAATTAGGGGCTTCGAGCATTGGCATGTGCCCTAGATCGTCCCACACGACACTTATTCCTTGAGTGCCTTGTTGCCATAACGGCGCACAAGAGATATCAATGAGTTCATCTTTAGCGCCCCATAATAATAAAACTGGGGTACTTATGTCACCTAGACGTTCGTTTAGAAACTCATTTAGATTATAAAAATCTCTAAATATATGCTGTAAACGGCTTTTATGTGCCACATATTGCAAGGCTAACGCTTTGAGAATAAATTTTGGCATATATGGCGGTTTTGCCATAGTCATAGCATAGAAGGAATCAAACTGTGATGCTTCATCCATAAAAAACGGATTCCGACCTTGGCGAGCTTGTCGTTCTAGTTTACTCGGTTGTTGACTGATGACGCCCGCAGGATCTACACAAATAATACCTCGAGTATTTTGTGCAAAATCTAACGCGTACTGAGCAGCCATAAATCCGCCCATCGAGTTTCCTGCAATGAGTGTATCATGCCATTGTAAGTGCATTAATAACTCATGTAATCTTGAGGTTTGATTGGGCACTGAATAATTCAACTCCTGTGCATAACTCGATTCACCATGTCCTGGTAAGTCTGGAATTAGAATATGAAAATCACGAGTTAAGTGCCGAGCACAGCGAAGCCATACCGAATGGGTCGCACTAAAGCCATGCAGCAATACCAGTTTGGGCTTACCTTCATTGTGATTATTCCAGTAATGCCATTGCACAGCACCAATGGTATGCTCATGTGCTGAAAATCCATACAACTGAGCCTCTAGACGCATCACCTGTTGATAAACCATTGTGCCTAACATTAGCGAAAGCCCTTGTGGTTTGGATCATAGTCAGCAGGATCGGCGATTTTATGCATACTCTTACCAATCATTTTTACTAATCTTGGAAGCGATAAGAGTTTAGATGCCCAATACGTGCGTTTAGCTTGGTTACCATAAACAATGCGAGGATTACCCGAGACGACTTCGGCAAGCACATAATCAACCATTTCATCGCTTGGAGTCGTCAGGAACTTCGCTTTGAATTTTTCAGTTTTAGCAGAGCGTGCAATATTGGTATCGACGCCACCAGGGTGCACGACATGAACGCTTACGTGAGGATGTAGGTGTGCGAGTTCCACCATAAGTGCTTCAGAATAGCCTTTTACAGCAAATTTGCTGGCGCAATAATCTGAAGCATTGGGCGAACCTATCAAACCAAAGATACTGCTCACATTGATAATATTCGCTTCTGTGCGTTTGACCAATAAAGGTAAAAACTGTCTTACACCATATACAACACTCATAAAATTCACATCCATGGTCTGTTTGATTTGACTTATTGAAGAAGCCCAAACCGGAACCGTTGCTCCTTCAATTCCGGCATTGTTAATCAAAATATCACAATGACCATACGTGTCTAAAGTGAGCGCTTTTAAAGCTTGCCAGTCTTTGTTTTTGCTGACATCCATGAGCATCCTCATGCAAGGTTTGCCGTTGATTTTTTCGACCAATGTCGCAGTTTCATCTAAACCGGTGTTATCGATATCAGAGATAATCACATGGGCACCTAATTTGGTCAATTGCATGGCATAACTTCGTCCCATGCCTGATGCGGCTCCGGTAATGACGGCGACCTTATTTTGGTAAAACGATTGCATGTTTAACTGCTCCATTTAGTGATAATGATGATGCTCAGGTTTAAAGGCTTTGCACCAGCGTCTAAAGATAAATGTAAACGTGGGTAATAATGCAACGACTTTGCCGTGCGCATTTTGGTACCAGCTTTTGCATCCGCCCCACGACCAAACGGTTTGCTGCATGGCTTTATCCAACATTTGATTGTATAGGGTTTCTGCCTCTGTGGTCACCTCTATGGAGCTTTTTTGTTGCGATAACACCGATTCAATCGCTTGGCTAACGTACTGTATTTGGGACTCGAGTATAAAGAGTGCCGAGGTATGGCCAATGCCGGTATTCGGGCCGTTAAATATAAATAGGTTAGGGAATTGGGGCACCATTGTTCCTAGATAAGCATGGGCATAGTCGTTCCAGACTTGAGTGAGTCTGACATCATTGCGTCCGACAATGTCATATGAGACTAAGCCGTCTGCGGCATTAAATCCTGTAGCAAACACCACAGCATCGAATTCGAGTCTTTCCCCAAGCTCGGTCTCGATACCCGATTCATAAAAAACTCTAACTCCATCGTGTTTATCATGTAAGGTGACATTTTCTGAAGCCAATGCTGGATAGAGGGTGTTGGATAAAATAATCCGCTTACACCCAATGGTAAAATCAGGCGTTAGTTTGGCCCGCAAATCGGGATCTTGAATGTGTTTACGCAACAGTCGTTTTGCTGGCCACTCACCAAGGAGTTTCAACAAAAAAGGTATGTGTTTGAATCCCAAAAAGCGTATCTCGTTATACCAATATAAACTCCAGCGGATGGCATTATAGACAGGTGCAATACGCAAACACGACTGAAACCACTTGGGAAATTTGATATCACTTCTAGGGATCACCCAATGCGGGGTTCGTTGAAACACATGCAAGTGTTCTACTTCAGGTTGTATTGCAGGTATGACTTGCGTGGCTGAGGCACCAGAACCAATTATCGCCACTCGCTTCCCTCGCAAATCGATATTATCAGGCCATTGATTGGTATGAAAGTAGGGAACTTTTAATGATGCCAACCCTTCAAATTCAGGAATAACTGGGGTAGATAACGCTCCAGTGCAGTTTAGTAGAAATTGCCCTTGGATGAATTCACCATCCTCTATCTCGACCTGCCAAAGGTGGTTTTGTTCATCCCATTGCGCGTTTTTAACATTCGCCTTGAGCTGAATATGAGAGCTGAGGTCATGTTCGTCCAATAGTGCTTGCGTGTATTGTGCCAGTTCACTTTGTTTGGCGAACATCTGTGTCCAAGGGTACGGTTTCCCCGATAGGGAATACAAGGGTGAATGCACATCTACTGCGGCACCCGGATAGCGATTTTGTTGCCAGGTACCTCCAGCAAAGTTGCGTCGTTCGAGCATCACAAAATCGTGCCAGCCTTTGCGTTTTAACTCAATAGCGGCAATGATTGCAGCAAAACCGGTGCCAATGATAATAAATTGATGGGACATAGTATTATTTGTTATTTTTTTGTTAAGTGTAAACGAATCAACATAAGCACAAAAGGCCATCAAGTAAAATATTTCACAAAAATTTAAAACTAGTCTAAAGTTTAAATACTGGACATTTTAAGGGTAGGTTCATGTCGGATAACACAATTGAAGATGTAGTAGCACAGCCATCAGAAAAGGTTTGTGATGCGCTCCCGAACGAAAGTATGGTGTATTTGTTCATTGATATGCTCAATGCCATAACGTCTGAATCAGACTGGCAAGACGAAGAGTTTGAGAGCGCTTTAGAGCAAATTGCTTATCAAAAAATCAAAGAGTTTTTGTAGCGCCCTTGAGTTGCCTCAAATGCGGCTTGTTTACACAGCACAATCGCATATAAAGTAATGAATTTCTTCATTGTGTTTCCCTTTGTCATTTAAATTGATACTGAACAAATTATATGAGCTGTTGACTCAGGGATGCTCTATGTAACGCAAGGTTTGGGTCTGAAGATAAAATTTATGCGTGTTTGTGTCCGCGAAAGGTCATTAGTGCTGCGATGCTACACGCTAGAGTAGTGCTAAGAATTACCAATAATGCCGAGCTATTGAGCTGTTGATATAACGCAAAGCGAATCAATTCGACTCCATAAGTAAAAGGGTTGTAGTAACAAATCCAGTATAACCATTCACTTGATTCTCGAATTTTCCACAAAGGATAAAGAGCGCTGGACATAAAAAACATGGGGAAAATGACAAAGTTCATGATGCCAGCAAAGTTTTCCAGTTGTTTGATGAAGTTTGCCAAAATGATCCCAAGGGCACCAAGAAAGAATGCCGTCATAAAAATCGCGGGTGTGGCTAATACTATGCCTGTCAAGCTGATGTCCACATCGACCAAAAAACATAGAGCGATAAAAATCAGCACTTGCAACAAAGACAATACGGCGCTGGCAAAGAGCTTAGCAAACAATAAGAAGCTACTAGGATAAGGGCTCATTAACAGGACTTTCATACTGCCCATTTCACGGTCATACACCATAGAAAGCGAGTTTTGCATACTATTAAACAATACAATCATGGCACATAACCCTGGGACAATGTACTCTTGATACAATATGTAGGTTTCATAGGGGGGCATAATCGACACCCCTAAGACACTGCGAAAACCAACTGCAAAGACAAGTAACCAGAGTAGGGGGCGAACCAAAGCGCTGAGCAAGCGAGAACGGTTATGCCAAAAGCGAATTAACTCACGTTGATTAATCGCAACAAAAGCTGTAAACCATCCAGTCATTACATTGCTTCCACGGTTTGGGTGAGTGAACAATACCAATCAAAGACGGAATTGCATTGGGCTTGAACTAACAAATCGGTGGTTAGACCTTGTGCCTGGATCTTGCCTTTGTGTAACAAAGTAAGCGCATCATTAGATTGTACTTCATCCATTAAATGCGTAGTCCACAACAAGGTCACATCGTTGACTGTTACATAGTCCCTAAGCGTGTTGAGTACCAACTGCCTAGTATCTGCGTCTAAGCCAACTGTGGCCTCATCGAGTAATAAAAATTGAGGCTGATGAATCAATGCTCGAATGATTTCTAATCTGCGTCGATGCCCTTGATTGAGCGAACGTGTACTATCGCTCAAGCGTTCAGCTAAGCCAAAAGATTGTAAGAGCGGTTCACATTGGCGCATAACAGACACTTTGGTAATGCCGTGTAAGGCGCCAAAATAGGTTAGATTTTGTTGTACCGATAAATTGAGATCTAAGGTGGGTTGTTGAAAAACCACACCCAAGCGATGCATGATTGACCGGCGCTGGGTTTTGATATCTTGCTGGTCATAGCGGACCTGACCTTTTTGCGCTGGAAGAATGCCAGTAAGCAAGCTGAACAAAGTGCTTTTGCCAGCACCATTGGGGCCTAGTATGACATTAAACCCTGGCCGTATAATCAGATCAATGGCTTGTAATGCAGGTTTTGCACCATAGCTGTGATAAAGGTTTTCAACAACAATATTTGGCATTATTTTACGGCCACGCCCCAGGGAAAGCGACCCACCTTAATGGTTTTAATAACCTTATGAGATTGTGTATCAATCACCGAGACGTCACTGCTCACACCATTTGTCGTTAACAATCTTGATTCATCGCCGTCAAAGGCTAACTGCCAGACACGGCGACCTACGAGGATATAATCTTCTACCTCATAGGTCTCAGTATTAATGACTGCAACGTGATTAGATGGTCCCAACGCAACAAAGGCATAAGGCGCGTCTTTTAACAGCACAATACCAACTGGTTGGATTCGGTCTTTGTGTATGCCTTTAATGGCGAAGTTGATTTGCTTAATTTCAGTTTGTGTCGCCACATCAAACACGTGTACTGTACCACCAATTTCTGCACTGACCCATAGTTTGGAATCGTCTTTGGTAAAATACGCAGAACGAGGGCGTGCACCTACAATAGAATTTGCATAGTTTTGATTGGTATCGGTTTTTATCCAGTGCACCATATTAGTCGTCTCTGAAGTGACAACAACGATATCTCCTGCATTACTCACAGCCAATCCCTCCGGCTCAACTCCGACATCAATTTGGGTAATGACTTGTTTGGAAGGAATATCAATAACGGTTAGCAATGCATCATCTTCATTTGCGGTATACATAATATTGTCATTGGGGTGAAGTGCAATCGTTTCTGGATCATCGCCTGAGGGGAGTTCGCCAATTATGTGATCAGTTGTGAGATCTAAAATTTGTATCCGATCCGAATCAGAAGCACAAATATATGCAAGAGAATGGTCTTGGTTAAAGATGAATCCCCGTGGACGTTCGCCCACAGCAATGGTTTTTATCACTTCATAAGAATCCAAATTAATTACTGAAATCGTGTCGTCTTTTTCATTGGTGACATACGCAAGTTCTGGCTCTGCATAGGTTAACGCTGAAAATAAGCCGAAGCTGATCGAAAAGGTTAGAAGTATTTTATTGGCAGCGTTCATGGTGATCATATCCTAATGTATCTAAATCTGTAGTCGGGTGTAAAAAACCTTCTAGCGGGGCGTTGGTTAATAATCCTGCATCATGAGCAAGCGCAATCGGCATTCTTAATTGTCGGTTTTGCGGTCGAAAAGAAAGTTTTCTTCCTTTATAGGCTGCAAGAGCGAATTTCTCACTTAACATTGTTTCTGATAATGATCGAGCATCAAATACTTGGTGAATTTGTGCGGCATACCCAATCGCTCTTACTGCTAAATATGCAGTAAAATCCAAACTGGTCATATTGCGGTGATACGTCTCAACGAATCGGTTTTGTAATTGGCGAGCGCCCCATTGCTCAATAGTGTGATGCCAGGTGACTGCTTTTAGTCCAAAGTCTCCAATTACAGGGGCCTGGCTGTACACATTGAAAGGTAACGCGTAACCAAAATCACGTTGGTGATCGGACACAAATAATGCGTCATAGGTACTGCGGGCTTTGGTAAATTGTGGTACTTCTTTATAAGCAACCCGACGTAAATCAAAATCTCCTGTCCACGACTTTTCTTCTACAATGTCTATTTTAAAGCGTTTCGCCATACGTTGAATACTATCAACATACTGATCATCAGCGGGATGTTGACCTTTGACTACTAACAATTTTTTCATGCGCTGCTGTAATAACCATTGGCCTAAAGCATCGGCTTGCATCGCAAATGACGGAGTAGTATGAAATAAATTGGCGCTACAGCGCTCAGTTCTCCATTGATTGTTTTGACTACGAACATTAATAAATAATGAACTTGGGAAGCGCTTGGTCAATTGTGGTATATATTTTAACGCATCTGTTTCATTAAGGTTGAGTAAGACAATACTGTCATCTGCGGTCAAATCGGAAGGGCTTTTATCGGTAAGATTTAATGAATAACCTAAAAAGCGGCCTGTTTGGTTTGCTTCAGGTATTGCTAGATGCGCTCCTGCAATGCCCTCGTTTTTGGGGCTGCGGAGGTGATTCGGTGTGCCTGAAAAAGTTGTGTTGGCACTGGTGATAATTACAATCTTAATAGTTTGATTGGTCGAAGCGTGGCTACTAGAAACAAACGAGATAAGGATTATTGAAAATATGGTGGTAAAAAACTTAGCGCATTGCATGCTAATAAAATTGGTCATTATTGTAATAATATTGTTTATATTAATGCAGTGATAATGTGCTTTAAACCACCATTTTAATAATTCCTACTAAAGGATGAGGGCGAGTCCACTAAAGTCTAGTTATCGCATTATAAATGCTGGATTAAAATGAATTATTAAATTATTAAACACGGAAAAAACAATGAAGAAATACCTGATGTTAATAACAGTTCTACTCTCTAGTGCTGTCTTTGCGCATGGAAATGTGACGCCACAAGGTGCGGATAGCTCAGATATGCCAGAAATACTAAATGGTGATGAAGGCGAAGACGGCTGGGTATTTGAGAATCCATATCGCAATCTTGAACCTGCTTTAAAAGAGAAAGTCGTCAAGTTTGGTGAGTCTGCATACAGTAACAACTGTGCAGGTTGTCATGGGTTGCACGCACAATCTGGTGGTATAAACCCAGATCTTCGAAAGCTAAATCCAGAAAACATGGAAGACGATGAATGGTATGTGGAACGTTTGCGCTTTGGGTCATCAAAAGGCATGCCTGCATTAGGTGGGATCCCCGAAGGTGCTGACGCGCCAATTTTAGACCAAAAGACTTTGTGGGCCATCAAAACCTATGTGGAAGCGCGTCGCGTAGTGGCAATTGCGGAAGGTGAGATTGACGCAGATTAATCTCAAAGTTAATATGTTAAAATATTGCTAAAAATTATTAAATACATATGAAACAAATCGTTGTACTATTCATGAGCTTGGCTTTCTGTATGGTTTGCCAAGCTCGTTCGTTAGAAGACATACAAGAAAGTGGTCACGTTGTGATCGCAGTCTATAATAATTATGCCCCGTATTCATTCCAAGTAGACGGTCAAGCTCAAGGCATCGATGTCGAAATTGCACGAGCGATTGCCAATGATTTAAAAGTCGAGCTGCAGTTACTATGGTTAACCCCCGATGAAACCGTCGAAGATGATTTGCGCAACGCAATCTGGAAAGGGCATATTATCCATCGCACCAAGGCTGATCTGATGATGAGAGTGCCTTATGACAAGGCTTTTTCATTATTGCGCGATGATGTGGGCTTATTAGTCAATGAACTCGTGCATATGTTCGGTCCTTATCAAACTGAATCGTGGGCGGTCATGCATTCTTTAGAACGACTGCCTGAACTGACGACCATGAATTATTTTTCTTATCATCCTGTGGGTGCAGAGATTGATTCAGTACCACATTTTTATTTGATATCGGCGTTCGGTGGACGATTCAAGCAAAATACCACTCACTACAAAAGCATCGAGGAAGCAGTCGATACACTGGTAAAAGGCGATATTGATGCGGTCATGGGACTGCGCACGCAAATGCATTATCATTCTCATCGACTTGGCAGTGAGCAGTATCCAATTGCCAGTATGGGATTTCCACAGATGGCAAAGCAACAATGGGACATCGGAATGGCGGTACATACGGATTTTCGTGCTTTATCCTATGCAGCAGGTGATGTCATCATGGCAATGCTTAACGATGGTCGCCTCGAGTCTATATTTGCCAAATATCATGTACCACTGCAAGTACCCAAATATTATTCAGAATAAATCCTTATCTTTATATCTCTATAATTCTCCTACCAAAGGATGAGGATTTTCCACCTCGCGACGAGTTCATCTTTGTTAACATGACATTTACTATTTAGGTGTGAATGGGTAATGCTGGTTGTATGACTGGCACACTGTAAACAATAGACGAGGAAACGGCAATGCCAACAAAAACACACATGAAATCACTAGCATTATCAATGATGTTAGCTTTTTCAGCGGGTTCTGCGACTGCAGGAGTTACTGATAAAGATATCTTAGATGACCACAAAACCAATGATGACGTTGTCACCAACGGACTGGGTCTTCAAGCACAACGCTTCAGCACACTTGATCGTATCAACAAAGAAACCGTTGATGACATGCGTGTTGCATGGGCTTTTTCACTAGGTGGTGAGAAGCAAAAAGGTCAAGAAACTCAACCAATGATCAAAGACGGCGTGATGTATATCACTGGTTCTTATTCTCGTGTTTGGGCAGTTGATGCCCGTACCGGTGAAGAGTTATGGCAATACGATGCGCGTTTACCAGACGGTATTATGCCTTGCTGTGACGTGATTAACCGTGGTGTAGCGTTGTATGATGATTTAGTCATCTTCGGTACTTTGGATGCCAAGTTAGTTGCACTAAATAAGGACACTGGTAAAACAGTTTGGAAAAAGACTGTTGAAAGCTACAAAGCTGGTTATTCCATCACTGCAGCACCTATTGTTGTAGATGGTAAAGTTATTACCGGTGTATCTGGTGGTGAATTTGGTATTGTAGGTGCGGTTCGCGCATACGATGCAAAAACAGGTAACCCAGTTTGGGAACGCCCGACTGTCGAAGGTCACATGGGTTATGTCTGGAAAGAAGGCAAAAAAATCGAAGCCGGTATTTCTGGTGGCGCACCTGGCAAAACATGGCCAGCTGACCTTTGGAAGCATGGTGGTGCAGCGCCTTGGTTAGGCGGTACGTACGATCCTGAAACCAATCTTTTATTCTTCGGTACAGGTAACCCTGCACCATGGAACTCACACTTACGTCCGGGTGACAACTACTTCTCATCTTCACGTCTTGCTATCAATCCTGATAACGGTGAAATTGTTTGGCATTTCCAAACCACACCACATGACGGTTGGGATTACGATGGGGTAAACGAAGTTGTATCATTTAACTACCGTGAAAATGGTAAAACCGTTCGCGCAGCAGCAACCGCTGACCGTAATGGTTTCTTCTATGTCTTGAATCGTGAAAACGGTGATTTCATTCGCGGTTTCCCATTTGTTGATAAAATCACTTGGGCAACAGGCCTAGACGAAAAAACGGGTCGTCCAATTTATGTGGAAGACAATCGTCCAGGTAACCCAGCTGCGTCTGAAGATGGTAAGCAAGGTTCAACAGTCGTTGCAGCTCCTGCATTCTTGGGTGGCAAAAACTGGATGCCTATGGCGTATTCGCAAAAAACTGGTTTATTCTATGTTCCTTCAAACGAATGGGAAATGGATATCTGGAATCAGCCTACGTCTTACAAAAAAGGCGCAGCGTATCTAGGTGCTGGTTTTACGATTAAATCAATTAATGAAGATTACATTGGTGTGCTTCGTGCTATTGACCCGAAAACAGGTGAAGTAGTCTGGCGTCATAACAACTTTGCGCCATTATGGGGTGGGGTACTTGCAACAGCTGGTGGTCTTGTCTTTACCGGTAACCCTGAAGGTCACTTAATGGCTTTTGATGACAAAACGGGTGAGGTAGTTTGGGAATTCCAAACTGGCTCAGGCATCGTTGGCTCTCCAGTGACATGGGAAATGGACGGAGAGCAATATCTCACCGTTATCTCTGGCTGGGGTGGTGCGGTCCCATTATGGGGCGGTGAAGTTGCTAAGCGTGTTAAACACCTAAACCAAGGTGGTACAGTTTGGACCTTCAAATTGCCACAAAAATACGCAATGAATTAATTTAGTTGTGTTGTAATGAAAGCCCTCTCTAGAGGGCTTTTTTATTGGTGTTCTTGAATAAATTTTCTCCTTCTAAAGTAGTAGATTTTTCGCCCCATTGATGCATGGCAACTATTGCAGAAGAAGCGCAATAATAGTGATGTCAAATAAACAACACTCAATCGAGGACAACTATGATTTACGCAAATCCTGGAAGTGAAGGCTCAGTCGTAACCTTTAAAAACAAATATGACAACTTTATCGGCGGCAAGTGGGTAGCACCAGTGAAAGGTGAATACTTCACAAATACATCGCCAGTGAATGGTGGCGATATCTGCCAAATTCCTCGTTCAACCGCTGAAGATATTGACTTGGCTATTGACGCTGCTCACGCGGCTAAAGATGCATGGGCAGCAACATCAGTTGCAGCTCGTTCTAACATTTTATTGCAAATCGCAGATCGCATGGAACAAAATCTAGAAATGCTAGCGGTTGCTGAAACGTGGGATAACGGTAAAGCCGTTCGTGAAACACTTAATGCAGACGTGCCACTATGTGTTGATCACTTCCGTTATTACGCTGGTTGTATTCGTGCGCAAGAAGGTACGCTTTCTGAAATCGACGAAAACACTATCGCATATCACTTCCATGAACCTTATGGTGTGGTTGGCCAGGTTATTCCATGGAACTTCCCATTATTAATGGCCGCTTGGAAACTTGCGCCAGCGCTTGCAGCTGGTAACTGTATCGTGCTTAAGCCAGCTGAGCAAACGCCCGCGTCAATCTTGTTGATGATTGAATTAATTGAAGATCTATTACCAGCAGGTGTATTAAACGTGGTAAATGGTTTTGGTAAGGAAGCGGGCGAAGCGCTTGCGACTTCAACTCGTATCGCTAAGATTGCCTTTACCGGTTCTACTCCAGTGGGTGAACACATTCTTAAGTGTGCAGCTGAAAACTTAATCCCTTCTACAGTTGAACTAGGTGGCAAGTCACCAAACATCTACTTCTCTGATATCATGAATCAGGAAGATGAGTTCATCGACAAGTGTGCGGAAGGTTTTGTACTCGGTTACTTTAACCAAGGTGAAGTGTGTACTTGTCCGTCTCGTGCTCTCATTCAGGAAGATATCTATGATGCATTCATGGAACGTGTACTGGCGAAAACCAAAGCGATTAAGCGTGGCAATCCATTAGACACAGATACTATGGTCGGTGCTCAAGCATCTGGTCAACAGTATGATAAAATCCTATCTTATATCGATATCGGTAAGCAAGAAGGTGCACAGGTTGTTACTGGTGGCGAAAAAGAACTTATCAATGATGAGTTAGACTCAGGTTACTATGTTCAGCCGACTATCCTTAAAGGTGACAACAGCATGCGTGTGTTCCAAGAAGAGATTTTTGGCCCGGTTATTTCAATGTCGACTTTTAAAG
>JALRKK010000123.1 GCA_023268935.1 Glaciecola sp. | reverse complement strand
CCCAAAATCGCAACATTGCCTTTGACAGCCCTGCATATCATCGCGGGATTGAGCAATATCGGGATAACATGCGCAAGGTCTTAGCCACCTTTAATGCTGAGGATATTCCGGTATATTTGTCGACCCTGGCAGCCAACGATAAAGACCAAGTCCCTTTTGCGGATAGCTATGCATTGAGTGACACTGATAGTGCTAAGCTTGGTAAAACAGATCTTGACACGCTAAAAGCCTTACACAAGCAACACCCCTTTCATGCCACGGTGAATTTTCGTCTTGCGCAAGCTTATTTGGAAAATGGGGACACTCAGCTAGCGCGTCAGCATTTTGGTCTTGCAAAAGATTACGATGCCTTGCGCTTTCGCGCCCCTGGCGAGCTCAATATTGTCATCTCTGAGCTGGCACAGCGCTTTGATAAAACTTATCTCGTTGATGGTGCGGATATGCTGCGCAGACAATCGCAAGATGGCATTGTCGGGTTGGATCTGATGCACGAGCATTTGCACCCCAATGCCAAGGGGTATTTTTTCTTAGCTGAAAGTGCGCTGATGATCATGCAGCGCCATTTGCTACTGCCCAAAGTCAACACAGTTGCCAGCGCCAATGCAGCTTGGCATCATCGCTTTATCAATCCTGCTGATGAGTATCTGGCCAAAGTCAAAATCGCGCGATTGACTTCCGATTACCCGTTTGTGCCTCAAGCGGTACCCGTACCTGAGTTTGCACCGACAAATACCGAAGAAAAACTCGGCGCTGCCCGACTAACCCAAAACAACTGGCTCGGACAGCAACAACAGCTGCTCAACTATTATCAAACCAAACAAGATGATTTGAGTGCGGCCAATGTGGCAGCCAGTCTGTTTTATGCTCTGCCCTACAATCCTGACATGGCATGGTTTGCCGCCAATCTGTATAAACAGGCCGGTAGTTTTGATTATGCGCGCTATTTTGCCCGTCGCGTGACTGAGATACAGCCGCAAAAGCTGGAAGCGCGATTATTATTCGCTGAGATGTTGTTTAATCACAGAGATTTTAATGCTGCCAAAGCGCAGCTAGAGCAGGCTTTACTCATTGATCCTACCCATGCACCGACTAAACAGTATCTCGAGCAGGTTGAGCAGCTGATGCAAACTAATGTTCATGATCAGGACGGCTGATATGAAAAACCACTCAAAAACCTGGCTATTTCGTTTGATCGCTATCGTCATCCCGTTTGCATTTGTTGGCTTAATCGAATTATCCTTGCGTCTTGTTGGCTTTGGTCAAAGCTACCCCTTATTCATTCCCAATCCCGCTCACCCAGATTATCTATTAACGCGTCCCGATGTGGTCAAACGCTATTTTCCATTTCAGGACGATGTGCCTAATGTCACACTTGAGCCGCATTTTTTTCTAAAAGACAAACCCCAGCACGGTGTGCGCATCTTTGTCCAAGGTGGGTCGACCGCCGCAGGCTATCCCTACGGATTAGGCGCATCCATTGCCGGCATGCTGGAACATCGTCTACGCGCGTCACTACCCGGAAAGCATGTAGAGGTTGTCAATACCGCACTTTCTGCGGTCAATAGCTATACGTTGCTGGATTTTGCAGATGAAATCATTGCCCAGCAACCCGATGCGATATTGATTTATGCTGGTCACAACGAGTATTTGGGTTTGCTTGGCTCAGGTTCGCGCTTTGCCATTGCCGATAGCCACGCGGTAACCTTATTACAGCTTGCACTCAAAGACTGGCGGATCTACCAGCTCATTCAATGGCTAGTAGTTGAACTATCATCCACCACATCCGATACCAAAGCCTCTACCGGAACCTCCTCTCGCACTGTTATGGCGCAAGTTGCGCAAACCCAAACCATTGAATATGGCAGTGAGGCCTTTGCTGCTGGTAAAACCCAATTTAAAGACAACCTGACGTTACTTCTCGATAAATACCAACAAGCCAACATACCGGTATTCATCAGCACCATTGCCAGTAATGAAAAAGACTTTGCACCTTTTGCTTCCGCGCCTCTCAGTGCCGAACATACGCGATTACTCAAATCACTACCCAGCAGTTATGCCACATTATCAGAGCAAGCAGATACAGCCACACACGCAGCGCTTGCCTACCAACTCGGGCAGTTCTGTCTGGCTACGCGTCAAACATGCGCTCAAAGCTGGTTTAGCAAAGCCAGAGACTATGATGCATTGCGCTTTCGCGCCCCGTCGCACGTCAATGACATCATTCGCAGCTTTGCCGATAAGCAGGTATTTATTGTGGATAGCGAAGCGCGATTGCGCGGCCGAGATCCTCAAGGGTTTATCGGCAACAACGTGATGCTTGAGCATTTGCACCCCAATGTGTCTGGATATTTTGTCATAGCCAACGCCTTCTATGACCGTCTGGTGGAAAGCGAGGTTTTTAACGACATGCGAACCATTGACGTCAATACTGCGTGGCAACGTCGCCCGATTATCCCAGCCGAAGAATACGCGGGATTTGCGGATGTACAGGTATTGATGTCAGATTATCCCTTTACCGATTCTCCCCAGCCCGTTAAGTTACCCGCGCCAAGTAACGCCGATCAGCACTTTGGTTTACTAAAACATCGTAAAGAATTGGATTGGATTGGCATGATGAAACAAGCTCAGCGCTATTACATCAATCAAAAAGACACGCAGATGGTCACAAAGGTGACACAAATCATAGCCGACGCCCTGCCCCATGATCCTATGGCGAATCTAAAGGCCGGGCAATACTTGGCACAAGCGGAGCGTTTTGCTGAAGCGCTGTATTATTACGAACGCGCACAGCGTGCGGGGGCGTTGCAGCTTGAGCAGACGATTGCAACACTTAAGACGAAAAGCCTGATGTAATTCACCCCCTGATTTGTTATGGTAGTGCTTTCACGGAGGAACTTATGCACAAGCACATTCGCACGCTTATTTTTACTCTTTTAGGGCTACTTGTTTCATTTTCAAGCCTATCAGCGACTCTACATATCACCGTCAAAGGCATTGAAACGCCCAGCTTATACGTTGTGGGTAAATCGGCACCATTATCGATGACCAAGCCAACGCCCATGATACGTCATAAAGACGGCTTTAAACTCAGCCTGTGGTTACCAGAAGTAGCCGTAGGGGAGCGTGTGCGCTTTAAATTTGCACAAATTAAACAAACTGACTTACTCTCTCCCCCCGAAATCATAACAGAATCGCTGCAGGGCTTTCGTCAAATCAAACTCACCGACGAGCACACCTATTCCTCACACACCTATGGCGTGCCGGACCCACTGGCATTTTCAGATGTGGATACATTTACGCCTGCGCAACTGCAAGCGGATTTGGCTATTTTGAATGACGTGCTTGAGACATTACATCCAGGACTAAATCGCTACATGAGCGACAGTCAGTGGTCAGCGCACAAAGCCTCACTTTCCCAGCAATTCAAACAACCATTAAGTGTCAAAAACACCTACCTTGCGTTCACGCGCTACGTCGCTGCTATCCAATGTGGCCACACGCATACCGGTATCTATAATCAATCCGCATTTATTGACCAGCTCTTACAAGGTGCTTCGGACAAACTGCCATTTTTGTTTGATAACCAAAACGGTCGTTGGTATTTAACACACAATGTCTCAGGCAAAAGTTTGCTCAAACCCGGCACCGAAATCCTAGCCATTAACGATCAGCCAATCTCGGACATTATCGATACCATGCTGCCATACATGAGCGCGGATGGCGCCAATGACGCTCACCGTCATGCGCAAATCGCTCTGCACCCTGTCAGTACTTGGCAAATGTTTGATGCGTATTTTGCATTACTGTTTGGCCAAGCAGATATACCGTATCGTCTAAAAGTACGCTTAGCCAACAGTAACAAACCCTTATTTATCAATGTGGACGCAGTCACATTAGCTGAACGCACACGCCGCCTAGAAGCGTTAGCAATACCCGAAATGGACATCAACCAAAGCTGGTCTTATCGCATTCAAGAAGACGGTTCGGGCTATCTGCGCATTGGTACTTACGCCACCTACAAAATGTCATTAGACTGGCAAGCATTCTATGCCGAGGCGTTTTCAGCTTTTGCAGCGGCAGATGTCGAACACATCATAGTCGATATTCGCGGTAACGGCGGCGGGATGGATATTGCGCGCTTAACCTTAGATGCGTACTTAGGACTGACAGATTTACCCGACCAATGGACGCACATGAGCAAGTATCAGGTGGTGCCCGAGCGTTTGCGTTCTTATCTCAATACGTGGGATAACAGTGTGTTAGATATCTCTGATTGGACGCAAGCAGCGAGCAATAGCGTGCTTGATGGTTACGAAGCGGTTTCGCCTACTCAGCCTGAGCTACCCACTGTAGAATCACCATTTACTGGCAAAATCAGCTTATGGGTGGATGGCACTAATTCATCTGCTACTTTTTATCAAGCTGCTGCTTATCAAGGACATCCCAGAGTAACGATTATTGGTGAGTCTACCGGTGGAAACTTGCGTGGCATCAATGGTGGGGCAATGTTCTTTTTGGCGCTACCGAACACACAAATCGGCGTGGATATTCCCTTGTTTGCATCGTTTCCCAAGAATGTTGATTTAAGCACAGTCCCTAATCGCGGCATCATACCCGATGCAATTAAAATGGGCGTTTAAACGCCCTTCTTTTTTAGTAGATAATACTTTTATTCGCCACCGTCATCTTTTTCCTTGGCTTTTTCTTTTGCTTTCTCTAGCATTGATTTAGCCTCGTCTTTTTTAGCTTCGGCTTTATCTTTCATGTCAGAGAGCATGGCTTTGCCTTCATCAACTTTGGTTTTAACCGCATCGGTATATTCCCCCGCTTTCGCTTTTGCCGCATCACCATACTCGCCCATTTTAGCCGCAGCTTCTTCTGAGTATTCGCCAACTACCGCTTTGGCCTTGTCCATCATCTCGCCCGATTCAGCTAGAGTTTCTTCTGACTTTTTAACGGCTGCATCAGCTGTGGAGACTGCTTTATCTGCCGCTTCTTTGGCTTCTTCTTGCTGTTGTTCAGAGCATGCACCTAACAATAGTGTGCCTGATAACACAAGTGATGCGATAGAGAGTGATTTTATAGATCTTTTCATGTGACTTTCCTTAGTAATGTATTGGTAAGAGTAATGTATTGGTAAGATTTGCAGTAATTAACTGCGCTTTTTAAAACTACTACCCTAGTAGCATAGGCAACTTTTGTAAAAAAGCATAAAAAAACCGCCTAGGTTATCGCTAACGCTAGGCGGTTTCATCATAGATTAATATTCAATTAATCGTTTTGCGAGACCGTTAAGCTCGGTACACCCGTTAACGGTGGACCGACTGTAAACTTGTACGTCGCATTGGCAGGGAAATCAAACAGGAAGTTATCTTGACTGTCTTGGATTAGCCCTACTGGAGTATCAATCACAACATCACGCTCACCGCTTGGTGCGCCTAAGTTCACTGTCGCCCAGTCATCTGATGCGACTTTAAACTCATACGCACCCGCTGATATCTCAATATCGACAGTGTATGTGCCAGAGTCATTGTCAAATGCAAACGCATTTGCCGTACCCCAGCCATTCATTCCACCGCGTAAGAAGACCTCTGTCGCGCCAAAGAATTGGTTTTTGAATAGACCAATCATTGGCATCGCAGGATCTGAGACATCTAACGTCACGCGAAGCTCATCAGCTGCTGCATCCAATAAGCGGAAGTTTGGACCGCCACTGGTGTTAGCTTGCAATAGTGAGCCCACGGTAAAGTTACGCGCTGCATCTGTGTCTTCTGTCGCACCATGGTCGACCGTAGACCAGTCTTCTGACGCAACTTTGAACTCGATGTTGTCACCGTTGTGATCAAATACCGCACTGAATGTTTTACCGCCTTGGTAACTCATTTCATTGCCAGTACCCCAACCGTTCATACCGCCTCGCACATAGACTGCCGTACCAAAATACGGGTTGTCTTTACGAACCAGTAGCGTTGGGTTGTCTAGGTCAGCTGCATCAAACACAAACTCATAAGTCGCATCCACATCAGCTGTGAATTTCAAGTTGTTGTTCGACGGCGCTAACGCAAACGCAGTACCTTCAGCGACCACATCAGATTCACCGTCTGGCGCACCTAGATTTGGATTCGCCCAGTCCGCTTCCGCGACTTTGAACTGCTCCTCGACACCACCAGTTAAATCATAAGTAGCTGTATAGATACCGTCACCTGCATAGCTAAACGGTGTGGCAGTGCCCCATCCATTCATGCTGCCGCGTAGGTAAACCGTCGTTGAGCCGTAAGGTACGATATCTGGCGCACCCGCTGTCGCAAAGGCAGATAGACCTGTGCCTTGTTCAGCGCCCTGCTCTTTGACAAACACAGCGATGGTTTGCGCTGGCACTGTAAACAGACCATTGCCTTCATCGTCATCAGTGCCTTCAGCAAAGCTTGCACCACGAACGACTTCGTCGACTGAAGCCGCTTGAATATCGTGTAGTGTAAACCCAGTCGCTGTATTGACACGAATCGACACTTCATCATAGTTGCTGTTTACCACAACCATAATCGCATCAACATTCTCATCCAAATCAGCAAAATCAGCGCCGTCATCAATGCTCATCGCAATGACACCTGGCTGCTGGGTACGGCCAATGTTATGGAAACCAACACGTGCTTTGATATCATCGCCCGTGGTTAAACGGAACAATGGCGAACTGCTGCGAATGCGTAATAGTTCTTGGAACACATCCCCTGCAAACGCAATATGCTCAGCGGTCGCAACACGGTCAGAGCCATACACAAATTCACCAATCGCATCCCACGCACCGCTGTTGTCTTGCGCTAATGGCAAACCAACATTCCAGTTGTTAGACGTCTTAGTAAAGTCAGTTTTGTTAAACCAGTCACCTGCATCATAAGTGTTACGGTCCATTGATTTAGAGCGAAGTAAATCACCACCAAACTGTAGGAACGGAATACCTTGTGACATCAACGGTAAACCTAGCGCCATATTGTGCGCACGCACACGCTGGTCAATGGTTAAGTCATTTGGCAACACATACTGCAACTGATCCCAAAGCGTATTACCATCGTGCTTAGACACATAGTTGATGATATCTGCTGGATCGGCTGCATAGCCACCTAGTGCAGAGGTGTTAGATGCAACGCCATTTTGATCTTCCAAAACGAAGTCAGACAACGTACCGGCCATGCCTGACTTGATGCGGTCGCCCTTATCAAGCTTTGCACCGTTATCGTCTGAGTTACGAGCAAAGAACTGACCTTGACGCACATCTTCTCGCATACGGTCATTGAAGGTACCGATGCCGCTTCCTGCAAGGTTCATTTGCGTCGCTTGCGTCGCACCACGGTCAGCCATGGTCCAACCTTCACCATAGAAGTAGTTGTCCGGGTCCACTGCTTGCACTGCTTCACGCAATGCCAAGACGGTTTCTTCAGAATGCAAGCCCATTAAATCAAAGCGGAACGAGTCAAATTTGTACTGCGTGGTCCACATTAATAAAGAGTCTTGCATGAACTTCGCCATCATGCGTGAACGGTCTTCAGTATCGTCACAGCACGACTGACGCAAAATGCCACCAGATGCAATGTCGTAACGGTGGTAATAACCCGGTACCACTTTATCTAGGACAGATTTTTCACTCAGACCAGACGCATTAGTGTGATTATAAACCACATCTAATACCGTACGTAGCCCCATGTCATGCAATGCTTTGATCATGGTACGCATCTCTAGGATACGCGCTACACCGTCTGGATCAGTTGCATATGAACCTTCTGGTGCATTGAAGTGATGCGGATCGTAACCCCAGTTAAACTGGTCGTAGTTACGGACCTGATTCATAAGCTCCTGTGCTGCGGCTGGATCTAAGAACGGATCATAGCTTTCCAGCACTTGCTGCAGCGTCATATCGCGAATCGATGTATCTTCACAGATGTCCAAACGACGATTCAGCAAACACAACTCAAACACTGTGCTGTTCAAATCCACCGTACGATCACTGCGTTCATCAATGGTCGCAATATCATTCGCTGGAAGCATGTGGAAGTGAGTCACACCTGCATCAGCAAGCGCTTTTAAGTGATTCACTGGCGCTGTATCTTCTTGTGCAAACGCTAAGAATTTACCGCGAACCGATTCTGGCGTCGATGCATCGAGTGCTGAGAAGTCGCGAATATGCCCCTCATAAATCACGGCATCTTCTGGATTAGCAATCGTTGGCGCTGCGTAATCATCCCAGCCTTCTGGCTTTAAGTCCGCATCGTTTAGGTTCACAAATTGTGAGAAACGACCGTTAACACCTAAGCTGACAGAGTATGGATCCGTGGTTTCATACGACTCAACATCGCCGGTCACTGGATGAAACACGGTCATCGCATAGCGATAGAACATGCGGTCCATACCCGTACCTGTGTATGACCAAATACCTGTCATTGGATCTTCAGTCATCGGATGCGATGCTTGTAGACGTTTTTCAGCGTTATAAACTTGTAACGTAACAGACTGTGCCGTCGGCGCCCATAGGTTGACGGTAATACCATCATCACCATAGATAAGACCTAACGTTGCTTCGTCCGCATCGGCTTCACCAGCGGTATAGATGCTATCAAGCGCATTAGCAATTTGTACGCCTGTCGCGGCCACTAAATTACCATCTACGTCATAGCCACCTAAAACTGCTTGGCTCTTAAGTACGGCTTTCGCATCATCCACTGACCATGCACCTGCAAACGCAGACGCACCAGTCACTTCTGGATCAATCGCACGCTGCTCGTCCGTCAAATCCACCGCGGTTAAATCAACAGCCGTGCCATTGAGACCAGACTCTAGCGTCGCCTCGATACCCGCACTCATTGAGTAGTGCAACTTGACGCTTTCTACTGCATCCGGCGCATCCCATACGATGGTCGTCGCATCAATCCAATGCGCTGCCATGCCATCGATTTGCACTGGGCGTTCGCCCAATGAAATGATGGGGAATTCAAACACTGTTGGCTCACCAGTGATGGTGAAGTTCATCCGCGCAAAGCGTGCTTCGTCTTCCGTTGGCGCAGGCGCTTCAGGATCGTCAAGTAGCTTGGCTTTAAAGTCGGCACCGCCCATTTCTTTACCCGCATCGTCAGTACCGATGTGAATGATAAAGTTATGGCAGCTCCCAAAACCCTCTTTTAAGTTCAGGATCCAGTAAGCACCATAGTTTGGATCAACACCATTGTGCACTAAACCATTGTCCCAAGACGCTGCAAGCGAACTTGATTCAAGGGCATCACACGCATCGTTGTTCCAAGTATGCAAACGCCAACCTTCATATGACGCATCGTTAGTGGTATTCGGCGCACCGGCTGCTGCGCGGTTATAATACAACACCGCTTGACTTTCAGTTGGAAAAACAGATGGATCAGGCAACGAAGTGTTCACACCCACCACACAGTTTTCATTGGCCGCGTCAGGTACTGTTGGTGCAGCACACTGAATCGGAGGAGGAGGCACACAAGCAGTACCTTGCGTATTGGGTACATTTGGCGCAGAACACGCTAATAGTTGCACGCCAGATTCGATATCTGAACCGCCACCACAGCCTGCAAGGCCTAAAGTACCTAAAACAAGGACTAATGCACCAATTTTTCGGAATGTTTTAAACATAATCTTTTGACTCCGATATTATAGTGAATAGGTCATGCCTAAGAAATACTGAGTACCAAAATACTGAATCGTACCAGTCAATGACTCATCGCCAAAGTACGTTTTAGTAGGTGCATCAGTCACGTTATTCGCTTGGAATAACACGCTTAGGTTTTCATTAATTTCATAAGACGCTTGCATATCAACCACGATTTCTTTATCGAAATTGACCACTTGCTCATTTACTGCAACTTGCTGTGACACAAATGGGTCGCGATAACGCGTGCTCACACGTGCTTCGAAACCATCATGCTCCCAAAATGCAGTAAATGTTGCGACTTGATTAGACAGACCTGGTAAATCTGAGGTAAATACGCCACCACCTGTGGTGCGCGTAATTTCAGACTCGGTATAAGAGTAACTTGCGTTAACGCCTAAACCTGCCCATAGCCCAGGAAGATTTGAATAAATCTCAGTATAAGCAATTTCCACACCACGGATGTACCCACCTTCAGCGTTGTTCACCGCCGTGGTATAGGTACCGTTTTCAGTTGGTACCGTCACAGTAATGGGATCACCTGATGCGTCTAAGACTGGCTCATCATCTTCATCTAATACTGTTACTGTCACTTCTGTCGGTACATCAAAACCGTTTGCAGCAAAATCATACGGATTAGTCGCAAAAGTATCGATAAACGATTGGATATCTTTGTGGAACAGCGCCACGACGAAGGCACCGTCGGTGTCATCGAAATAACGCTCATAAGAAATATCAAACTGATTCGCTAAGAATGGACGTAAGAACGGGCTATTTGTACTTGAACCATTGATCACCGCAGTTGGGTTGGTTAGTACAATATCACCAGTATCCTCGTCAACCGACGCAAACACATCCGAGACACGTACGTTTGCATTCGCAAATAAGCGATTGATCGGTGGACGCCCCATGACCTTCGCCGCAGCAAAACGAATTTGCTCGTTATCCGAAATCTTGAAGTTTAAGTTCAAAGACGGTAAGTAATTCGTATACTCATCACCGATAATATCTAATGCAAACCAATCATTGATGAGGCCAGCTTCGTCAGTCAGATATTGCGCACCATTTTCAGGATTTCCACGCGTGTCAATGACATTGCCTAGCTCATCCAATATATCTTCCGACACATCACGAAGGACAGTAGAAGATTGTTTGGTATCCACACGACGCACACCAATATTACCAGTGACGGGTAAATCACCAATCTCTGTATCAATGTTTGCCATAATATATGCGGAGGTCACTTCTTCAAATACATCACCTGATTCAGTCACTGACCATGATGTATTAGGACCTTGACCTGGTGTCGGGCTATTGATTACGCCAGGATGAGATGTACCCCAGGTCTGAACTGGCTGCGGAATACCACTTGGGAACCATGCGTTAAGTGCTTTATCCAAATCAATCGAAAGATAGCTTGGGAAATAACTAAACTCACCTTTCCAGTCCACTACTTCAACCATATCAGACGTTAAACGAAGTGGTGGTTGATTGCGTGGAAAGCCCGAATCTGAACCGTATTCATAAACAGAACGGTCAGAAGAGTACTCACGATCTGAATAACGCATGCCAAATTCTATTGACGCAATATAGTTATTATCTAAAAGATACTTGAAGTCCAAACGGAACGCATCTATCGCATCTTCATTTTGATATGGATAAATACCATATTTACTGGCCATCACTCGGTTGATGTCGCTGAAGGCATCGAACTGACTGAAACCAATATCTGGCAAATCTAAACCGTTATTTTGGTAGCTAATTTGCACATTTTCATCAAACACAGCCGTGTTAGCATTCGCATCGACCGCCACGTTTGACCACAATAAGCCATTACGGAAATCAGACGATGCAGATGAATAGGATGCGTCAAAACTGACTGACCAATCATCAGTAATATCCCACTGAGCGTTGACACCATAACTTTTCACTTCATCAAAATCTTGGTTGTCATCGTTTACTAACTCAACACGTGTCGCACTAGATGAGTTACGTGTAAACGTACCACCGGTCACAAAACCGTTAGGATTCACAGTTAGATTAGCTAACGAGGCTTGATTCGCAGCGAGCTTCACGCGGAAACCACGCGCAAATTGTTCTGAATCAAAGCGCGACAAGAAAAAATCGGATTTCAAGCGGAAATTATCTACTGGCTGCCATTCGATTGCGGCCATATAACCGTTACGGGTTTCTTCACCGCCCTTGTGCTGCATCTCGAAACCTTCAGAAACAGTGACTTCTTGGCCTTCATAAGTACGAGTACCACCTGGTGCTAACCCAATATACTGCGTCGCGACCGATGGTTGAAACAAGCGCGCATAACCCAATGCTAAGCCTAATGTATCATCGAGATATTTACCTTGGTAAGAAAAGCTTAAACGACTACCAAAATCAGAATTATCGGATACTTCATCAGAACGATCGTTGGTCATACCACGAACATTTAGACCAAATGTATGAGTTTGGTCATTGCTCAGCGGACTCGCCGTAACAAGCTCAACCGTACCGGCAACACCACCTTCAATCAAAGACGCCTTTGGCGATTTGTACACCGCAGCAGAACTGATCAATTCCGAAGGATATTGGTCGAATTCGATTGACCGGTCACCTGAGGTAGAGACCTGTTCTCTTCCATTAAGGGTTGAAAAAACGAAATCGCCAGATAACCCACGGATGTTGATTTCCGCAGCTTGCCCACCGGTACGTACCGCAGAAATACCTGGAAGACGCGTTAACGCATCCGCCATTGATACATCCGGTAGACCACCGAGATCGTCAGCTGATAATTGTTCTGATACCGTATCGCCAAAGCGTTTTTGATTCAGTGATTTGATCAAGCTGGTGGAGAATCCACGCACCTCAATGACTTCCACTTCTTCTTTTTTTGGTGCTTCTTCTGCGTCCTGAGCAAATAACGGCGTAGCCATTACCAGCCCACTGGCAGCTAGCGCAGCGGTAATCATACTGGGTCTAAATTTATTCATTAGTATGTCCCATTCCCATTGTAAAAATATGAGTTTCGAGGTTTCGCACGCAACTCACGCTGTTTATCACAGTTCAAGATAAAAAAAATAGGAGATAACTACAACTTTATACATACGTATTCATAACATTTATGTAACAACAATGAATGTATAAACCAATATTTTGGTCAGCAGACATGTGTAAATAGTTTCGACATAATGGCTTTGCAATCAATTCACATTATTAAGAGGAAAAAAAACATGCAAAAACAAAAAATGGCCGTTGTTAAGCCGTCCGAATGGAAAAGAGTCAATGGTGGTGTTTATAAAGATGCATTTATTCCAGATGAATATATGAAACCGTATGGACCATATCATCAAAAATTAACTCAACGTCATCGCAATGAACATATCGTAAATTAAACAAAAAAGCCCCTTACTCAGTCGAGTAAGGGGCTTGTAAAACTCTGTGAGCAGTAATTACCAACCAGTGATTTCGCGTAGACCTTTACCGATATCAGCAAGAGAGCGAACTGTCTTAACACCAGCCGCTTCTAGTGCTGCGAACTTGTCGTCAGCAGTGCCTTTACCACCTGCGATAATAGCGCCCGCATGACCCATACGCTTACCTGCAGGTGCCGTTACACCTGCAATGTAGGAGACAACTGGCTTAGTCACGTTAGCTTTGATGTATTCAGCCGCTTCTTCTTCTGCTGTACCACCAATTTCACCGATCATTACAATCGCTTCTGTACCTGGATCGTTTTGGAACATTTCAAGTACGTCAATGAAGTTAGAACCAGGGATTGGGTCACCACCAATACCTACACAAGTAGATTGCCCAAAACCTTCATCAGTCGTTTGCTT
>JALRKK010000025.1 GCA_023268935.1 Glaciecola sp. | reverse complement strand
AGTGCCTTTGGGGCCTTTAATGAGTTCAACCACGTCATCTAGGCGCCAGCCGACCACGTCCACCATTTCGTCTTTGTCTTGAGCGACACCAACTATTTTGTCTTCTGGCTTCAACTCACCTGACGCATCCGCGGGTCCTCCGGGAATGATGGCACGAATAACCGTGTAATCGTCTTCGACTTGTAAAGATGCACCAATCCCCTCAAAAGACAAATTCATTTGCATTTGAAAGCGATCAGCATTACGTGGAGACAAATAACTGGTATGGGCTTCAATGGAACGGGAAAACGCATTCATAAACGCCTGAAATACATCTTCTGATTTAGTCTGAGTCAAGCGTTTTTGACTGCGCTCGTAACGCTTTTTCAGAAGGGCTTTGGCTTCATCAATGGACTTGTCAGCGAGGATTAAATTAGATAAGTCGTATTTAACTCGTTGACGCCAAATTTCATTGAGTTCGGCTGCGTTTGCGGCCCATTGAGCATCTTCACGATCGTAAAAAAACTTATCACCCGCCTTGGTGAAATCAAATTCATTGTTTAGAAGGGATAACGCATAATCTAGGCGTTCATGACGTCGCTGTAAATTTACTGCGTAAATATCATATGCGATTTGTACATTACTGGTCATCAAAGCTTCATCAAACAATTTTGACATGTTTGCAAATGACTCAATGTCTGACGCCATGAAAAAACTTTTGTTGTAATCGAGGTTGCGCAAATAGCGTTCGAATACTTTTTGCGATAAATCATCATCTAGAGAAAATTTTACATAATGATTACGAGCATAGGTGCTAACTAATCTCTTAGCCGCTTTGGCATGCTGAACTTCAGGAACAAGTTGAGGCAATTCACTCGATTCTTTTGCATATAAGGGGGTTGCTGCAAAGGATAAACCGACTAGTATGGCGCTGGCTGTACGAGTGAATTGTTTTGGCATAGGTTACTTCCGTCTGGTATCTAAACGCAATTGCTCGGCTTGAACTTTGACCGCCATCCCTGAATCTAGTTGAACCTGGATACCGTCTTTCTCGACTGCTGTGATTCTGGCTGACATAGGTGCTTTACCTAACTTTACGGTCACTGCAGTGCCAGCAACAAGTTGGTCATCATTTAATTTTGGCGGCGGTGGACGCTTATTAAATGTTGATTTATGGTTAACTTTAGCTTTGAACGCTGGTTTTTTAAAGTTTTTGTTTGGCTTTTTGGGTGAGTTTGCCCGTTTTTCAGCCGCTTTTACTTTGCTCGTGGCCAGCTGCTCAGCTGCGTAATCAGCATGTTCCTGATTTATTTCTTCACCTTCATTACCATCAAGGTCGACTCGCTTAGCACCCGCTGTGACTGATTCAAGATAGCGCCAAGAATTAGTATAGTGGCGCAACGTTGAGCGCAACGTTGTTTTGGATACTCGCTCGTCATCGGCAAGTCGTTCAGCAAGATCAGTAAAAATACCTACTTTAAGAGGTTTTGCTGGACCTTTATCGGAAAAACATTGGGGGAAAAGCTCGGCTAAAAGAGAAATAACAGCCTTGCTATCGGTGATTTTTTGGTTTGATTCCATTAGAAAATTCTTTATCTGCAATAATAATTACGCATCTTGCCAAGATGCGAGTATGTGTTCGACGACTTGATGCAGTTCATCATCTGTAAAATCAACAAGTTGTTGGTCTTGAGACCAATGTTCCCAACAATAGTGCAAACATTGTTCAACAGCCTCTACAGATTCGTCTTCTGATAACGCATCATACACCATGTGAAGTAGGGTGTTAAAGGCTTCACATGCCTCAATAGGATCGTCATGATGGTCTATCATATCGTCATATGTAGCTAAAATCACATGAATATCGACAAATTCTTTCATTTTTTGTCTCAAATAACGTAATTTTCAATTAAATGGACGATTTTGGATAAGCCAGCAACGTCACTTTCATCGAACCGTGAAAAACGAGGAGAGTCGATGTCTAACACCCCATAAACCTTGCTATCGTCCATAATTGGTAGCACTATCTCAGAATTAGACGCACTATCGCATGCAATATGCCCAGGAAAGGCATGCACGTCTTCGATACATTGAATAGATTCTTGAGCGACAGCAGTACCACAGACACCTTTGCCAATAGGAATACGCACACACGCAGGTTTTCCTTGAAATGGACCCAGAACCAGTTCGTCGTCTTTTACGATGTAAAATCCTGCCCAATTGATGTCTTGCAGACCATCCATTAACAAAGCAGAAATATTAGCCAGATTTGCTATCACATCTGGCTCATCCGCAATAAGCGCTGCGGTTTGTTGTTCTAAAAGGGCATAGTCTGTCATAAGTAATACTGAAACCTTATCTGAGCAAGACGCGCAATATAACTCAGCACAATTATTTTGCAATGGAAAAAACCACTTTCACTTGCACTTGAGTGTATACCACTAGACTGAACTGTACATAAATCTCTTTTTAAGCAAAGAACCAATAGCTGACGAGAATGGCTGTGAAGATCCCTGCACCATCTGCCGCGAGGCAACAAGCTACCGCATTGCGAGTATGTCGCACACCTACTGCGCCGCAATATACTGCGAGAACATAAAACGTCGTTTCAGTTGAACCTTGTAAGACTGATGCCAAGCGCCCAGCAAATGAATCGGCACCATGATGCTGCATGGTTTCAATCATTAAGGCGCGTGCGCCACTGCCACTTAACGGTTTCATTAACGCCGTTGGCATAGCATCAATAAAGCGCGTGTCCATGCCTAGGGCAGCAACGAGCGCTGCCACGCCACCTGTCACGGCATCCATCACCCCACTGGCACGTAACGCACCGATGGCAAACAGCATAGCCACAAGGTAAGGGATAATCGTAATGGCCACATCAAACCCCCTTTTGGCCCCCTCAACAAATAACTCATAGGTATTGAGTTGTTTACGCCAACCTGCGAGCAGCACGATAACAATAAAACTAAATAAGAGAAAATTGGCAATAAGAGATGATTCAGACGCCAACACATCCGCAGATAAAGTCGCAAAATAGGCAATCACAGCAGCCAATACACTAAAAATCGCCACCAAATACAACACTATGACACGCTGAAATAAATTCGTACCTTGCACAATGCAGGTGACAAGTAAACCGACTAAAGTGGACGCACTCGTAGCAAATAAAATAGGAATAAAGACATCCGTCGGCGTCGCGGCTCCTTGTTCAGCGCGATATAAGAAAACGGCTATCGGAAATAGCGTAACCGATGATGTATTGAGAACCAAAAACAAAATTTGCGCATTGGATAAGGTTGTCTCATCCTTGCTAAGACTTTGCATATCTTGCATCGCCTTGATGCCAAATGGCGTAGCAGCATTATCCAAACCTAATAAATTGGCCGACATATTCATGGTAATACTGCCAAGCGCAGGGTGTCCTCGTGGTATCTCTGGCATCACTCGAACAAGAAAAGGCTCGAACACTTTAGCCAGTAAAGCAATTAAACCAGAGCGCTCTGCAACCTGAAAAATCCCTAGCCAAAATGCCAATAAGCCCACAAGGCCAATAGCAATTTCAACTGATAATTTGGCCATCGCCATCATGGCATCCATGACGTCTGAAAACGCCCCGAGATTTCCGAGAATCAATACTTGATATAACGATGCGAGGAAGGCACTGACAATAAAAATCAGCCAAAGAATATGTAACATAACTTATGCATTCATCCATAACGTCTTAATTATTATTATGGATGTGAGAGTAGCATTGAAGTGTTTCCAATGCTACCCGAGGGATGCTGGTAATTTGGTTAAACCCAAGAGAGCTGTTTAACGCAGGATTTTTTTGAGACTAGAGACGCAGAAATCAATATTTTTGTCATTGGCAGCATAACCCATCAAACCAATGCGCCAAACTTTGCCAGCTAACGCCCCCAAACCGGCACCAATTTCTAAATTAAATTCATTGAGCAGTTGTGAGCGCACCGATGCATCATCCACGCCTTCAGGGATAATCACAGTATTCAGCTGTGGAAGACGAATGGCTTCATCTACTAATAACGACAATCCTAGGTCATCTAGCCCCGTTTTGAGCTTTTCATGCATTGTCGCATGTCTTGTCCAAGCATTTTCCAAACCTTCTTCATGCACCAAACGCAGTGACTCATGCAAGGCATATAAGCTATTTACCGGTGCTGTATGGTGATAAGCGCGCTTGGCGCCTTTGCCCCAGTATCCGACAATCAGATTCATATCCAAGAACCAGCTTTGTACTGCGTGTGTCCGATTTTGAATCCGATGCACAGCTTTGTCAGAAAACGATACTGGCGATAAACCAGGCACACAGGATAAACATTTTTGGGAACCTGAATAAATCGCATCGATTCCCCATGCATCGACACGTAATTCAGAACCCGCTAGAGACGTTACCGCATCAACAATGGTCAAACAATCGTATTGTTGTGCTAGGGCGCATATTGCTTTGGCATCATTGCGCACGCCGGTTGATGTTTCAGCATGAACAAAGGCGACAACGCTTGCTTCAGGATGGGCTTTTAATGCATCTTCAATAGCATTCAGACAGTTGGCTTTACCCCACTCTGCCGTCACCATCACCGCTGTAGCACCTATGCGCTCTACATTTTCTTTCATGCGGCCGCCAAATACACCATTTTGACAGACAATCACCGTATCACCCGGCGCTACCAAATTCACAAAACACGCTTCCATACCCGCCGAACCCGGTGCAGAAATAGGCATAGTCAAAGCGTTTTCAGTTTGAAAAACGTACTGTAACAATTCTTTGGTTTCGTCCATTAAGGCAACAAATTGCGGGTCCAAGTGACCTAAGGTTGGGCGAGACAGCGCGTTCAAGACTTGTGGTGAAACATCTGAAGGGCCAGGGCCCATCAAAGTACGGTTAGCAGGTAAAAAAGTTGAAAACTGGGTCATAGGGTATTTTTCTCAATAACAAATCTTCACGATAGTCTAGCTGATTTGTCAAGCCCTGCCCATGCACCATTAGTACTGATTTTGTGAACTATTGTTCACGAAGGCGGATCATGCCCTCTTGCGTGGTACTGGCAATCAGTTTGCCATACCTATCAATGAATTCACCTTTAACAAAGGCTCGTGCATTGCCTGAAAATGGACTGTGCGTGGCATAGGTATGCCATTGATTAAAATCTCCCGCTTGATGAAACCACATCGCGTGATCAATGGTCGCCATGCGCAAGCGCTTGTCGTTAGAAAGAATATCATGCGCTTGTAAAGCGGTACTCAAAAAGTGATAGTCGCTGGCATACGCCATCGCGGCTTGATGCAATGCAATGTCTTCTTGCAACTCGCTGTGTGATTTCATCCAAATATGACGTTGAGGGGCAATGATTGGCTTGCCGAACGCTTGAGCCACATTCACGGTGCGCACATCAATCGGCTCGTGGTAGCGCAAAGTGCGTAACTGCTCATCAGATAAGGGATGATGTTTTTGCGCAAACACATCCACATCGCGAGGTAAACTCTCTGGCTGTGGCAAATCATCTGGTATAGAGGTATCTTGATGTGAAATGTGCGGTTGAGCATATTGAAATGACGCGGTGGCATAAAAAATCGTCTTGCCATTTTGCATCGCTTTGACTCGACGCGTGGCAAAGCTACGGCCATCACGTACGGTTTCGACATCATACAAAACCGGTTGCTTTACATCTCCAGGTAACAGAAAGTAAGAATGAAATGAATGTGCTATTTGTTCCGCTGCCACTGTCTGATAGGCAGCAAAAAGTGCTTGGCCTAATACTTGGCCACCAAATATGGCTGGGAACCCTAGATCCCAGCTCTCGCCACGAAACAAATGTTGTTCAAGGGTTTCAAGTTGGAATAAATCCGTTAGTGCTGGTGTGGTCATACTCAATAAAACCTCAAATATTCTTTACATTACGTGGATAAAACGCATCTGGGGCATGTGCTTTGTGGGCAAATCTACGAGTATCTTTGTATGGTAGCTTCATAAAGCCAGAAATACCAAGGTCGTCGATTAACGGTAAGCTTCGCATTAACTCCTCTAAATATGAAGTAAATAGTGGGGCTTTTTCGGCTTCAAACAAGGTGAGATTACTATGAATTTTAAGGTGCTCTTCATGCACTTCAAAAATAATGCACCCAGCATGGTGAATGTCATTCATTTTTTCGATGGTGTGGCGGATGATTTTTGGTAATTTTAGTTGCTCATCTGGGTCGTCGCCATCTTCAAAATACGAATGTTGCTGCGAACTTTTATCCAAGCCTTCAAGGGATTTGGTCACAAAGGGAATATATTGATTCAACTGCCCAACAAACAAGCCTGAGGTATCTCGGTCAATATGTAACGTATCTTTGGCATCAAACAAACAGGCTTTAAACACCCCTTCTCGATGAATCGCTCGAGCCAAGGTAATCATATTATTGAGTGTCTGTTCAAACGATCTTAATTGACCAGGTTGATGTAACGTCAAATGCGAGTCGACAAAAATACCATTGGCTTGCCAACGAATCGCTAATCCCCCCACAACAGGGTATTTGGCCAAGCGACTGACTGAAGCGATAAAGGCTTTTTCAGGATTACCCATGCCTTGGAGATAGTGTTTGTAATACCGAGCGAATTGCGCATCATCGCCCATGACACTGTGTGCAAAAGAACCATCTTGTTCTCGCAAAAAAGATTTGCGCGAGCTGTACACCACCGACTCAATATCGCTCTGACTGTCTTCTAGGTAACACGGTATCATGGCTTGATGGGTGTCTTTAAGACGCTGATTAAACACTAAGTTGTGTAAATAATGCGTATTATTCTGTAAATACAACGCCCCACCTAGTCGATGTTCAGACGCATCATGAAATAACGCGTTAAGTAAATCCGCGCACATTTTTGGCAAACCGAGTGAATTTGGGGTAATTACTTGATAACCAAATCTTGCCCCTTGCGCGGAACACAAAGCATATATGGTACTGGCTAGCCCTTGATAATCAAACGCAGGACTGGATAATCCGCCGTTGAGTTGCTCATCACCAATAAAATACACATCCCCCAAGCGAGCATTGGTTGTGTGTGGGTCGTGAGTCATGATAGATAAGACGTTATCTGTGTTGGGCTCACCTTGCAGATCAGTCTGTGCAAACACACTGCTGCCCCAATCAATGAGTGAGAGGCGCTTGCTTGCCTCATCCCACATTAGGTTAGACGGTTTAATATCACCGTGGATCATGGCACGTCGTTCTGGTCTGCCCTGATGCAAATGTCTAAAAATATCGAGTAATTGCAGCATAATGGATACAGCCATGTCAGGCTGAATACGCCCATAGCGAATCGAGTACTGCTCCAGATCTATTCCTGGTGCGCGTTCCATCACAAGAATGGATTGCTTATTTACCTGCTCAAAGGCGATGCATTTGGGCACATTGGGATGTGCGACTTGACTGAGCATATACGCTTCTTCAGCCAATCGATCGTGAATCGACTGGGGCAAATCAATACGAGTGAATTTGAACACCAACGCTTGACCTTGCATGTCAGTACCGGCAAAAGCAAAGCCATATGCGCCTTTGCCGATGAGTTCGATATCGCGATAACCAAGTCGTTGCAATTCTCGTTCGCAAAGATGAAGCCAGTTTTTGATTTTTTGCGCATCTTGAGAGGCCAATAAATAGATTGATTGGTCCTCGGGAATATAAAAATGCTGGATCGGATTGGGCTTCATCTAGTGACTAATTTATTCAGGTGGTTTGTGCCAACAAGTCTGTATTGGTTTGTGAGCAGATGAGGACTTAGCTACCCCAATGACTTCTCGCATTGCATGAGTGATCGCCTCATCGACCTGATATGGACAATTAAGTAATAGCATGCCACTGCCATACATCCCCACATCGTGTTCATTAGGATAAGCGCGAAATTCAATCGACCAAGCATTATTGACCGGTAATCGCGCCAGATCATCGCGCATGTGTTCGCTCAAGCCCGCTTTATCGCCGGCCCGTTCTGAAAGCAATGGATACCAGATGGCATAGCATGCGGTCGCCCATTTATCATTTGCTTGGCTAACCGCTTGCCTGACTTGGTCATACTCGTATTTATCTTCATAGGGGGGATCAATTAACACCAGTCCGCGTTTATGAATGGGCGGCACCAATGCCTTCAGTTGGGCAAAGCAGTCTGCTTGATAGGCATGAGCATTGGATTTAAAAAGCGTTTGAGACAATTCTGTAAACGCGCGAGGATGCAATTCGCTGGCGTGTAGTTGATCCTGTTCTCGTAACCAGTGATGCATCATAGCAACTGAACCGGCATAAAATCCTTGCTGATGATGAGCATAAACAAGCTCTAAATACGCCAACAGCAATGGATCGGATACACCGTCACGATGTGTCAATAAGCGCCCCACGCCCTCTTGATATTCAAGATTGTTACGTAGTTCTGGCGCATTGAGTGCATAGTGGCCCGAGCCGGCATGGGTGTCAATCAGTGTCGCGGGCTTGGCTTTTTTGGCCAAAAAACTCAGAATGGCCAAAAGCGATATATGCTTGAGTACATCAGCGTGATTGCCAGCGTGATAAATATGTTGATAACTTAACACAAAGATTCCATAAAGAAGTTTTGCAGTAGTTTATCGCAATTCGCTTAACATCAATACCGGTTGAATCAAATATCGCATCCATGCATTGTTGAATTGCACCATGGTTGCGCCATCAATCACACGATGATCACCTGACCAATTCACGGTCATTATGTGCTGCGCTTCCACTTCATCCATGTCATTAAATCTGGGTAATTTTTGGATCTTACCCAACGCCACAATGGCCACTTCCGGATGATTGATCAAGGGGGTGGCGGTTAAACCACCGATAGGCCCAATGTTACTGATGGTAATGGTACCACCTGCGAACGCGTCTGGTGGCAAACGATTGTCCTTGGCTTGATGAATAAGCGTGTTCAGTTCGACCGCAATGGCTAAAATCGACTTATCTTG
>JALRKK010000068.1 GCA_023268935.1 Glaciecola sp. | reverse complement strand
CTCAAGTGCGGATGAAATTGTTACTCTTGGTCAAGCAATTGAACAAGCTGGCGCGACCATCATCAATACTGGAATTGGCTGGCATGAAGCGCGTATTCCAACGATTGCAACACGGGTACCCAGAGCGGCATTTACTTGGGTAACAGCCAAGTTTAAAGCGGCGTTATCGGTACCAGTGATTACCTCCAATCGCATTAACACACCTGAGGTTGCTGAACAAATATTAGCGCGAGGCGATGCAGATATGGTCTCTATGGCACGTCCATTTTTGGCCGATGCGAATTTTGTACAAAAAGCCTATGAAAACCGTGCTAATGAAATCAATACCTGCATTGGCTGTAACCAAGCCTGTTTAGACCATGTGTTTGCCATGCAACACGCGTCTTGTTTGGTGAATCCTAGAGCATGTCGCGAGACTGAGTTGCATATTCGACCAACCACACAACCCAAATACATCGTAGTGGTGGGGGCTGGACCTGCAGGTCTCGCTGCGGCAACCACTGCAGCTGAGCGAGGTCATACAGTTACGCTCATCGATGCGGCAGATGAAATTGGTGGTCAATTCAATCTTGCTAAGCAAATTCCAGGTAAAGAGGAGTTTTATGAAACGTTGCGGTATTTTGGGGTACTACTCGAAAAACACGGCGTAGATGTGCGACTTAACACTCGGGTTACCGCCCAAGAACTGAATAAAATAGACTGTGATGAGGTGATCCTGGCGACGGGTATCACTCCGCGCACACCCGACATTGAGGGAGTAGACCACCCTAGTGTATTGAGTTATATCGATGTGTTGCAACACAAAGTCGAAGTAGGTCGTCGCGTGGCCATTATCGGTGCGGGTGGAATTGGTTTTGATACCGCCGAGTATTTGTCCCACGGTAAGAGTTCTCCTAGTATAGATATTGCAGCCTTTATGCGCGAATGGGGGATTGATATGTCCTTGCAAGCGCGGGGTGGGATTGAAGGTGTGCAACCCTTACCTGAACCGTCCCCGCGTCAGATTTATCTGTTACAACGTAAATCCAAAAAAGTTGGAGCCGGTCTTGGCAAAACTACTGGGTGGGCGCATCGTGCCAATCTTCTGATGAAAGGTGTCAAAATGCTTGCCGGAGTGAGTTATCAAAAAATCGATGATGAAGGCTTACACATTTTGGTCGATGGTGAAACACGAGTATTAGAGGTTGATAATGTCATCATTTGTGCTGGGCAAGAGCCGCATAGAGCTTTGGTTGAGGGACTTGAGAAGTCTTATCATTTGATTGGTGGTGCAGATATTGCGACTGAACTCGATGCAAAACGTGCCATCAAACAAGGCACCGAACTGTGTGCGGAATTGTAAGTAAACATGACATTGGCCTCATTCTTTGAATGATTGAACTTAATTTCGTGCGGTAAGTAACAGCTTGCCGTTTGTTGCATCGAATTGCCATGCAAAACGATTCAATAAATTCATGCCTAATAACCCATCAAAATCATTCGCTAATTCGGCTTGATTGAGCACGACGATATCCATCTCTGCAAAGGTCCATTGGCCAAACCGAGCGCCATTTAATCGGTATAACTCGCCTTGACTTTGTCCATTGGCCGTATTCACCATGATGCGCCCAAGAAATTGTTTGTTAGAGGTAGGAATAGTTGCAAACGCATTTTGACTGATCGCGGTTGTGGAAGCCCCAGTATCGAGTAAAAGCGTCATTGTTTGCCCGCCCAACCTGATCTCGGTCAGCCATTGGTTGCCGTTTGGCATGAGTGCAATGCTTGAAGCGTATTGCTCATTTTGGCTAGACAATGCGTCTGAACTTTTGGAGTTATTCGTCGCCTCGCCATATCGTTGGCGCCATCGTTCAACCACACGTTGGTATATCACATCATCCTGTGTCACGGCCCCCAAAGTATTGAACATCGCATTGGGTAAGTTTTGTTCGGCATAGCTAGTCGCTAGGGTTTCGATGAAACCGCGATGCAGTGGATCAACTTGAATCAACGGCTCTAGCAGTAAAGACAAAGCATACCAGTCTTGGTTGAAGAGCAAGGCTCGAATCAGATTCTGCATGTGAGCATCAATATAGTCAGAGATGTTGTTCGAAATGGCAGGATCATCGACTTGGTTTAAAAGTTGATACAGATAGGCTATGCCAACCGCGCTGGTTTGAGTATGGATGAGATATTGCCCTTCAATAAATAATACCTGCCAGTCTCGGGGTTGCTTAGCTAGATACTCTGTTATGAGTGGACCAAGAGACGGCCATTGTTGTTGCTCGTATAAGGTAAGGATCTGTTCTTTTAAACTGTTTTGCTTAGTGGGTTGAGATAGTCTTTTGCTTAACCTAGTTGTGTCGGTGTGATGCGTTGTCTCGAATTCTTGTGTTGCGCTCGGATTATGACTTGAAGTTGAGAGGGAGGCAGCGTGCTCAATCGCATGCAATCGATACCACAAATAGGCATTGGCCAATAAAGACAGAACAAGCAACACTCGTATCATTACGCACCCACCTCTAACGCATAGGCACGGCCGTAACACTCCGCAAATCGCGCAGGCATCCGCCTTGGTTTTCCGGTGCTCAGTGTAATGCACACAAAATCAGTTCGCGCAGTTAAGACGCGTTGCTGGGATTGATTATAAAATTCAAAGCCTCTGGATAAACGCAATTTGTTGTCGCAAGCAATAATCGCCGTTCGACATTCTATTGTCTCGCCAAAATGCACAGGAAGAAGATAATCAACGTTGTGATGAGCGATCACCATACCAGCATCGAGTTCACGATATTGAGCGATGTCTAACCCTAAGTCATTAGAATGCGCCCAAGCGGTGACTTCTAGTTGTTTTACATAAGAAGTATTATTGACATGACCGTAGTGATCGATGTCATTTTCTGCAGGCTGCCACAGACACGTATAAGGGTAATGTAAATGTATTTTGACTGGCATCTCGTAAGGTATATATGGTAAAAAACGATATTATGACGTAGCATATCAGCATATAGTCAGTGAGTGAACTCTTGTGAATTACGCCAATCGTCACCATTCTGAAGTCCTGATACGCTTGTTTGATGATACCTTTTACAGCAAATACAATACTCGACTCGTACGAGGCGATGACGAGCCAGTGTATTTGCCTGCTGATCAAAGTTGTCCATATCATCGCGTGATTTATGCCCATGGTTTTTTTGCAAGTGCGTTACACGAAATCGCACATTGGTGTATAGCAGGAGAAAGTCGTAGACACCAAGTGGATTATGGCTATTGGTACACTCCAGATGGCCGAGATGAAGAACAACAAAAAGCGTTTGAGCAAGTGGAAGTTAAGCCCCAGGCCATTGAGTGGGCTTTTTCAATTGCGTGTGATTTTAAGTTTAACTTCTCATTAGATAACTTAGATGGTGCGCCTGCGGATATTTTAGGATTTCAATCTGCTGTGGCAAACGAGCTTTCACAAATGCTGAACTATGGTTTTCCTAAGCGAGCTCAACAATTTATAGACGTGTTACGCGCCAACTATTTCCCCAACGCCATAGCGCGTCCCTTAACTCGCGCACAGCGTCAAATCAATGAAATGACCCAGCGCTACTCCTTGCCGTTGGAACGAACTTAATGTTACAACGCAAGTTTCGTCTTGGCTTAATTGTCAATCCTTACTCTGGTATCGGTGGCGCTCTCGCCTTCAAGGGAAGCGATGGTGCTGAGATCCGGGAAAAAGCGCTTGCCGCTGGAGCACCCCAACTGGCGATGCCCAAAACTCAAACCGCCTTAAACCAGATAACGGAGAACTTGAATGCCTTATCCATTGTGACCGCTGCGGGGGATTTAGGGGAGAATGTCGCTCGCACTTTGCTTGACGATGTGACGGTCGTATACCAAGGGCAACGTCTGCAAACTGAAGCTGAAGATACGATTCAAGCAGTACAGGCGATACTGGAAGCCGGTGTGGATCTATTAGTGTTTGCAGGCGGTGACGGTACTGCCCGAAATGTATGCAGTGTATTTGATAATCGCTGTCCAGTGCTCGGCATTCCAACCGGCTGCAAAATTCACAGCGGGGTCTTTGCTATCTCGGCAAAAGCAGCGGGGCAAGTCATTCAGTTAATGCTCAATGGTGAGGTAGTGTCTGCCATGTATGGCGAGGTGAAAGACATTGATGAGCAACAGTTTCGCTCAGGTCGTGTCATTGCCAAACTCTATGGTGAAATGCTGATCCCTGAAGCGCTCCAATATGTGCAAGCGGTTAAAATGGGCGGCAAAGAATCCGACGAATTGGTACTTGCTGATTTAGCAGCACAAGTGGACGAGATCATGCAGGATTATCCTGATCACTTGTTTGTGATGGGATCGGGCTCTACGGTTGACTTTATTGCGAACGAATTGGGTTTTGCTAATACATTACTAGGTGTTGATGTGGTCAAAGACTTCAACACCATCGCTCAAGATGTTACGGCATTAGAGTTATTTGAGTTAGTGAAAGACGCACCAACCAAGCTTGTGATTACTTTGATAGGTGGTCAAGGACATGTATTTGGGCGCGGGAACCAACAGTTAAGTCCACAAGTTATTCGTAGTGTCGGTCGTGAGAACATCATCATTGTTGCCACTAAACAAAAACTACACGCTCTCAATCAACGTCCTTTGGTTTGTGATACGAGTGACCCTACATTGGATGAGGCGTTATCCGGTGTGATTGAAATCACTACAGGTTACCGTGACAAGGTGTTTTATCGATTAGGAGTTGATTATGCCAGTTAACGCAATTTATACGGTTGAACAAAAAATAGAAAATATTGAAGCCCAATTGCTTGATGCAGTGAATTTAGTGAGTGATGATGAGTTGTTTTTTGCTAGTTATTTGCACGGGCATTTTGATTTGGTCATCGTGCAGACTATGGCACAACCCGAACCCAGTGTCTCTCTAATGGATCAGATCATGCAGCAAAGCTTGGCAAAAGCATTTGCCAATGGTGAGCTCGACCAGGAAGAACAGGAAAGTGTGATAGCACTGTGGCAAAATTTGATAAAAACATAACACGAGACTGTAACATGCGAAAATTGAATGTTTCAAACATCGTATTGCGCTTGTCTGATCAGCGAGCGCATCAAGAAACGATTCGGTTGTAAGGCATCGAGCAGCGTTTGCGACATTGGTAATGGCCCACCAATAATGTGTGCCAGTAACACCGCACTCAGTAAAGGCGCTGTCGTCAGTCCCCTCGAGCCCAACCCGGTAAACACGAAAAGATTATTATGGTTCGCTGGAATCCCGTAATGCGATAAGGGCAACGCTTTATACAAATCTTGATATAAATCTCTTTGCTGATGAATGTCTGGCAATGCGCCGAGTAATGGCTGATGGTCGGGGGTACTACATCGAACTGCAGCTCGACCATGTGAGTCTCGGCTCAACGTATCATACCAAGTGTGTCCAGCCATGGCTTTATCATGCGTCTGCCAGTTTTTTTGGGAGTCTTCTTTACTGTATTCTAAATCAATATTGGTTTTGTCATAGGTCGAACCCAGCGCATGGTACCCTTTATAAGCAGGGGTAAAATACCCTTTATGACAGATAACAGTTCCTAGCACCTGAGAAGAGTCGTTGGCCGGTACATGTTCGATTTGGCCTTTTACCAAACGATAGGGAAGGGGTGCTAATTCCTGTAGTTGAGGACTGTGATGTCCCATTGCAAGAACCAAAGGTATTTCTTCTGCTTGCCAAGCTTGAAGTGTGTCATTATCGATGTGGGTTTGCGTATGTACCGCGCACTCACCTTCTCGTTTGGCTTGCTCAATAAGCGCATTGACTAGGCTTGGCGGGTCAACCCAACCGCCTTGTGGGATAAACAAACCATCATGGTTAATGTTCACTCCAGCGAGTTCTGATGCCAACGTTGCATCAACCCCCTTGACCAGTTCAGATGGCCAAAGCGCTTTTTGTTGAAGTTGTAATTGTCTCTGTTTCACCGCGTCAGAATGAGCTAATAAAAGTACTCCACACTGCTCATAACCAAAATCTTGTGTTGTATGTAAAGTATTGTAAAAGCGCATGGCATAACCAAAACAATGCGCCTGAATCAGGCTGGCGATGGAAATATCGCTGGTCAACTGAGGATACAGTCCACCACTGTGATTCCCTGAGGCACCTTGTGCGAGCTCATCATCACGACAATATACTTCGACAGACAAGCCCATTCGAACGGCTTGTAACGCTAATGTGCCAGAGGCGATTCCGCCCCCAATGATGCGAATTATTTGTGGCTTAGTTGGAACCGGTTGACGCGCATAATAGGGGGCTCGGTTGGTGGTTGTTTGCTCCGGTTTCGGATCTAGAGTCGCGGTGAGCATGTCGCGTTTACGGCCGAAGCCTTTGACTTTTTTGATAGCAAATCCAGCGTTCATCAAGCCTCGTTTGACAATGCCTGAAGCGGTAAATGTCGCCACAGTCGCCTTGCATCTAGACAATCGAGCCATGGCTTGAAACAGTGCTGGTTGCCACATGTCGGGATTTTTACTAGGGGCAAACCCATCCAAAAACCATGCATCTACAAGGCCATCGGTTTCCATAGGCATAGACGGTAGGGTGGTCAAAATATCACCAAACCACAGATCCAAACTAATGCGTGTAGAATCCAAAACAAACTCTAAGCGATGACATCCTTCAATCGCTACTGGATATTGTGCGATCAACTGCTGAGCCACACTCTCTAGACTTGGATACTGAGTTAATGCTGTTTGCAAATCAGCGAGGTGAAGAGGATATTTTTCGGTACTAATCAGATGCAGATGACGGCATGGCGAATCTGGATGATTGTTTCTAAACTCAACAAAATGTTGCATAGTCCTTAAGCAATTTAAACCAGAACCAAATCCTGTTTCAGCAATCACAAAGATACATTGCGTATGCTCTAGCCATCTTTGTGGGAGTTGATTGTGCTCAATGAACACATAATCTGTTTCCCTTAAGCCGTCACCGTCGTTGAAGTAGACATCATCAAAAGCATCAGCAACTGGAGTACCGTTTGGTTTAAAACTGACTTTGGCGTGTTCAATGGGCATAGTTGATTAGAGGAGTTGGATTTGCCGTTATGTGGCATTGTAAGATGAATTTGTTATGATGTCAGTGGCTTTGATTTTTGTGAACCAAAAAAGCAGACCAGTTTTACATTTTTTTCACGTACACTGTGCACGGTAATTTATATTTATAATTGATAAGGTAAGTCATGAGAAGAGCAGTTATCACTGGATTGGGGATCGTCTCCAGTATTGGTAATAATGCAGACGAAGTTCTTGCATCGTTGAAAGCCGGTAAGTCAGGTATTTCTTTTTCTGAGCAATTTGCAGAAAAAGGGTTACGCAGCCAAGTTTGGGGCAAAGTAGACCTCGAATTGAAAGATCACATTGACCGTAAACAAATGCGATTTATGGGTGATGCTGCTGCTTATTCTTATTTAGCGATGGAGCAAGCCGTAAAAGATTCAGGTTTGAGTGAAGATCAAGTATCCAACTTGCGCACGGGGATCATTGCTGGATCTGGTGGTGCTTCTTCACAAAACCAAGTGGATTCAGCAGACGTGTTACGTGAACGCGGTGTCCGTCGTGTTGGTCCCTACATGGTAACCCGTTGTATGGGTTCTACAGTCTCAGCGTGCTTAGCAACGCCGTTCAAGATCAAAGGCGTAAACTATTCTATTTCTTCAGCCTGTGCGACTTCTGCTCACTGTATAGGCAATGCCTTAGAAATGATCCAGTTGAACAAGCAAGATGTGGTATTTGCCGGCGGTGGTGAAGAACTGCATTGGGCGTTGTCAGGTCAGTTTGATGCAATGGGAGCGTTATCATCTTCTTACAATGACTCACCTGAAAAAGCGTCTCGCACCTATGATGCCGATCGAGATGGTTTTGTCAGTTCTGGAGGGGGCGGTATGGTCGTCGTCGAAGAATTAGAACATGCATTAGCACGCGGTGCGCACATTTACGCTGAAATCGTCGGCTATGGCGCTACATCAGATGGCTACGATATGGTTGCCCCATCTGGCGAAGGTGCGATCCGGTGTATGCAAATGGCGATGCAAAATTTAGATAGCCCAGTTGAATATTTGAATACCCATGGTACGTCTACGCCTGTCGGTGATGTACAAGAGCTCAAAGCCATCCAAGAAGTGTTCGGTGATAATTCTCCTGCGATCAGTGCAACGAAAGCGATGACAGGACACAGTTTGGGGGCGGCCGGTGTGCACGAAGCGATATACAGTTTGTTGATGTTAGAGCACGAATTTATCGCTCCTTCTATCAATGTAGAGAATCTTGATGAAGCAGCAAAGGGTTTGGATATTGTGTTGCAAACGCGTGAGCAACGCCTCAACACCGTGATGTCGAATAGTTTCGGTTTCGGTGGAACTAATGCCACCTTGGTCTTTAAGCGTTACGAAGCGTAATATCGATACCATTCAGTCAAGAGCCCGCAAAAATTGCGGGCTTTTTTGTGTCAGAGGGATTCAATTAAAAAAAGTGTATTTACATTTTGATTACATGTGCTAATTTATTTTACAAAGTACAAAAACGGATTACCCCTATGACACAGACAGTTCAACAGCGCGTATCAGAAGCCGAATGGCAAACCCGAGTCGATTTGGCTGCATGTTATCGTATTGTTGCACATTATGGTTGGGACGATTTAATTTTTACGCATATCTCAGCACGTGTGCCTGGACCTGAACATCATTTTTTAGTGAATCCCTACGGCATGATGTTTGAAGAGATCACCGCTTCCTCTTTAGTCAAAGTAGACTTGCATGGCAAAAAAGTGATGGACAGTGAGTTTGACGTGAATCCAGCGGGGTTTACCATTCACTCAGCAGTACATGAGGCACGCGAGGATGCACAATGTGTATTGCATTTGCATACCAATGCTGGAGTGGCCGTATCGGTACTTGAAGAAGGGTTACAACCATACTCGCAAACCGCGTTGTTTCCGTTGAGTAATTTAAGCTATCACGACTATGAAGGGATTGCGCTGAATCCTGATGAAAAAGTGCGTTTAGTGTCGGATTTGGGAAACACCAATTTTATGATATTGCGCAATCACGGTTTACTCACGGTAGGCAATACTATACCCAATGCGTTTTTGGGCATGTACGCTATGCAACGAGCGTGTGAAGTACAACTCATGGCGCAAGCGACTGGCAAGCCCTTAGTCAGTATTCCTGAACCGATTTTGGCAGGGATCAAAGCGCAAGTTGAGCAAGTCACAAATGCAATGGGTGGCGCCTTAGCATGGCCGGGGATTTTGCGAAAACTCGACCGTAACTATCCAGGGTTTCGCAGCTAAGTGTTTAGCACACTCACGCAGTATCGAGAAACGGCTCATTATCGCACTATCAAGGGGCTAAAGATTGCCTACTGGCGAGATGAGCCCAGTGAAAGTGCAAAATATAAACCACATCTGCTGCTTTTACACGGATTTCCAAGTGCTAGCTATGATTGGCATTTGTTATGGCCAGATTTAGCGCAACATTTTCGTTGTCATGCATTTGATTTTTTGGGTTTTGGATTGTCGCAAAAGCCCTATGGACATCGCTATACGCTTATTGAGCAAGCCGATATTGCTCAAGAGTATTTGCGGGAGGAGGGGATCACAGATTGTTATCTTTTGGCACACGATTATGGTGTCTCTATCGCGCAAGAATTGTTGTGCCGTCAAGATCAGTATGATTTTAATATAGAGCAATGTGCGTTCTTGAATGGTGGGTTATTTGCCGATCAACATCGCCCGTTATTCATGCAGCGTTTGTTGAAATCAATATTGGGACCTATGATTGTCCCATTGCTGTCAAAGCGTTCTCTGCATCAGAATTTCACCAAAATTTTTGGTCCCTACACACCACCCTCAGCACAGCTCGTCCACGACTTATGGGAATTATTAAAGGTGAATGGTGGCACCAAAGTGATCCCCGCACTTTTGCAATACATCGATGAAAGAGCGGTGTATGCGACAAAATGGCGTGAAGCGATGCCATTACAGCAACAAAAATTGGCGTTCATCAACGGAGTGCACGACCCCATTTCTGGGAAAAACATGCTTGAAGCATTCGCAGCGTGTTGCCCAGAAGCTGACACAAAATCGCTAAATGTCGGTCATTATCCTCAACTTGAAGATGCAAACGCGGTATACTCAGCATTAAAAGAAATTTGGCGTTTATAAGTTCTTAATATGCGTATTTTGTACGATGACAACATGCCCTATGCAGCAGAGTTGTTCCCGCTCTTAGGAGAGGCACGCTCGTTTAACCATCAAAACATTCATGCTGCAGATTTTGCAAGTGTGGAGGCATTGATGATCCGCTCAACGACAAAAGTAGATGACGCGCTTTTAAGCCTTAGCCCACACTGTCGATTTGTCGCAACAGCAACAGCCGGTACTAATCACATGCACTTTGCAGCGCTCAACGCACGGAATATTAACCATACCAGTGCCGCCGGATGCAACGCTGAGTCGGTCGCCGAATATGCACTGGCAGCAGCATTGCACGGTTTGTGTAAACAGCAAAAAATCGATGTTAACGATTCTATTGATGTATTCGAAACCATTTCTGTGGGCGTCATTGGTGTTGGGCAAGTTGGGCGAAGAGTCGCTCATAAATTCGCTAGTTTGGGGTGTGAGGTGGTGTTATCGGATCCGCCTCGTGCAACAGCCGAAGGCAATTCGACGTTGGATCAACTTGAGCAGGTTTTGCAATGCGATGTGATTTGTTGTCACGCCCCTTTGGTCAAAGACGGCGAGTTTCCCAGTTTTCATATTTTGAATGAACAAGTCTTGGCTTCATTACAAACTGAACAACTATTAATCAACGCTGGGCGTGGTGAAATTATTAATAACCAAGCTTTATTAAATTTAAAACGGCAAGGTGATGGCCCAATGTTGGTATTGGATGTGTGGGAAAACGAGCCTGATATCTTGTCAGAACTCATTCCATATTGTGAAATTGCCACCCCTCATATTGCTGGCCATAGTCTTGAAGGCAAGGCCCGCGGAACCTTTATGCTATTTGAATGGCTGTGTGAGCAAGTTGGTGCGACGTGTTCAGTGAATATGAATGATTATTTGCCTAACGATGACAAACAGGTATCTTGTCACGATGAAACGCTATCTGTGGGGACGGTTAAGACCTTGGTAGAGAGCATCTATGATATAACAATTGATCATAGCGAATTTGTCCAGAACATGGCACAATCTAACCGGTTTGCACAGTTGCGAAAACAATATCGCAATGCACAATACAATCCAAATACCATAACAAGACGTGAATTTGCTACATTGAAGATTTCATGTAGCCATACCAACACGCAAACCCTATTGAGCAACTTAGGTTTTCAAGCAACACTCGTGTTATAAATTACAGGATTTTTAATCGTTATGTCACAATCTTATAATGTCGCAGTATTAGGCGCGACAGGCCTTGTTGGCCAGACCATGATGGATATTCTTGCCGAGCGCAATTTTCCGATTAACCAACTATTTCCACTTGCTTCAGCACGCTCCGCTGGCGGTACGGTTAATTTTAAAGGTGAAGAGATTACCGTATTGAATGCGGATGAGTTTGATTGGACTCAAGTTCAACTCGGCTTTTTCTCTGCGGGTGGTAGTGTTTCTGAAAAATTTGCACCCATTGCTGCGGAAGCTGGTTGTGTGGTCATCGATAATACTTCGCATTTCCGTTATGAAGCGGATATCCCATTGGTAGTGCCAGAAGTCAATGCTGATGCGTTAGCAAATTTCCGCAATCGCAATATCATCGCAAACCCAAATTGCTCAACCATTCAGATGTTAGTCGCGCTAAAACCCATTCACGATGCGGTAGGCATTGAGCGCATCAATGTTTGCACGTATCAATCTGTCTCTGGTGCAGGTAAAGAAGCAATGGAAGGCCTTGCGGGTCAAACTGCAGCGCTACTCAATGCAAAAGAAGTGAACACCGAAGGTTTTTCACGTCAAATCGCATTTAATGTGATCCCACAAATTGATGTATTCATGGATAATGATTACACCAAAGAAGAAATGAAAATGGTCTGGGAAACACGTAAGATTTTTGGTGATGACAGTATTTTGGTCAATCCTACAGCCGTACGTGTACCAGTGTTTTATGGTCATGCTGAAGCCATTCATATTGAGACCCGCCAACCGATTGATGCGGAAGACGTAAAACAATTACTCGCGCAAGCGCCAGGCGTCAAACTATATACTGAGCGTGATGAGTTTCCGACCCAAGTGTGCTCGGCCAGTGGCAACGATCTGACGCACGTTGGACGTATCCGTAACGACATTTCACATCCCAATGGGATTAACTTATGGGTAGTATCGGATAACATCCGTAAAGGCGCCGCAACCAATAGTGTGCAAATTGCCGAAGTCTTAATTAAAGATTATCTATAATTCGATTTACCTTGATAGAAACGGTGCTTTTTAGCACCGTTTTTTTATGGTATCTTTGCAAGCCAAGAAATAAAGTGAATCTTCGTTTAAATTCAATGCACTATCACTTGGATAATCACGCATGAGAGCCTCTGGCCTAATATTATTATTTGGGATTTTAATTCATCTAACTTCGGTAGTGAGCGTTGCTGGGGAATTTCAGACTCTGCAACTGCGCGGAGATAAAATCGATGATTATAGTGGTATCGTGTTTGGCCCAGTTGAGCAGAAAGATACACTATGGAAGATCGCAAAGGATTATCGCAATTCGTCTGATTTTGTTGGCCAGCGCCCCAATTCACTTTATCCTGTTATGTATGGGATTTATTTGCTAAATCCTCAAGCGTTTAAAGATAATAACGTCAATCATTTACTCAACGATACTATGCTTGAGATGCCGACAGCGGCTTTCGTGGCTAAGATTGATCCTTTAGAGGCAGAAGCCAAGATCCAAAGTGATGAAACTTTATGGGCCGAGTTGCAAGCTCTCAAAAACGCAGTTACTTTAGCAAGTGGTTCCTCCAATGAAGAGGTTCAAGAGCAGGTCTTGCCTAGTGAAACTCTTACAAATCCTGTTTCAATACTAAATGACAAACCAACCGAAATAGTCACCTTACCAAACGTACCAACATCTCAACTAACGATTCAACAGTTACAGGTGTTGAATGAGTTAAAATCACAATACGCTATTTCTCTTGAAACAATTCAAGTATTACTTAACGAGAATGAGCGTCTTGCAGACCAATTACAAAATGTCGCTGAACGCGTAGACGCGCTTTCTGGGCAGGTAAATGGTGATGTGCAAGCGCAACTTGATGCGTTAGGGGCTCTACAGGCAGAAATATACGAGACGTTGCAAAAAGAAAACGCCAAACAAGGGTCGAGCGCACTAGATCAAGTTGCCGAGTTTGTTGCCAAACCATTTGTATTAATTGCCTTAATTTCTTTGTTAGTTTTGCTAACATTGGTTGGTTTGGGCTTGTGGTTGTTTAAACGCAATACACCAAAAAAAAGTGAAGAACTTGAAACGTTAGGTGAGGTCGATGATATTGAAATTGCCAATGATGCGTTGCTTGACGATTCGGTAGAACGATTTGAAGCTCCTTCAGCGGAGGAAGCTCCTTCAGCCAAAGATGAACTCGATGATCTTCTAGAATTACCTGATTTGGATGGCTGGCTCAATGGAGATAGCGACGCCGAGATACTTAATGAGCTTGAGAATTCCGACTTTGATGATATTTTATCCAGACTCAAGTCTGACAATACCAAAGACGCCTCAGCCCTGAACGAATTACAAACAAAAATAACCACTCTACGCGACACAGTTGCCGATAGCAAACAAGAAGAGCAGGATACAACCGAATTCGATGACCTTAAATTTAAGGTAGATACGCCGGATTATATTGATGTTGATGCTCTGCTTGATGAGTTAGATGATGAGCCTTTGCAAAATGAACCAGAGTTAGATATTTTGCAAAACATTGCAGACAAATTACCTGCACAAGCTGATGTTGAAGTTCAAGAATCCGATGCAATGGGGAAATTAGATCTGGCCAGAGCGTATATTGAAATCGATGAGTTTTCTGATGCCAAGGCTTTGCTCAATGAAGTAATTAAGCTGGGTACAGAAACTGAGTCAGCTGAAGCTAAACAGCTTCTGCAACAACTCAATGAGCTCTAATCAATGATTCGCAATATTGCTCTTGGAATTGAATATGATGGCAGTCGTTTTTATGGATGGCAACGACAAGAAAACGTCCCGACAATTCAACAACACCTTGAAGAAGCCCTGAGCAAGGTTGCTGACGAGCCAATCACAGTGAATTGTGCAGGTCGTACAGACGCCGGTGTCCATGCAGTGCATCAAGTTGTTAACTTTCGTACTCGCGCAATTCGTCCTGATAAGGCTTGGTTTATGGGCTCAAATGCCCACTTACCAGATGCAATCAGTGTTAAATGGGTCAAAGCTGTACCCGAAGAGTTTCATGCGCGTTTCAGTGCAACTGCTCGGCGCTACCGCTATGTCATCTACAATGCCAAAACTCGCCCGGCCATATTGCATCACGGCATAACGCATTGGCATAAGCCTTTATGTGAAAAACGTATGCATGAGGCCGCTCAAAGTCTATTGGGTGAGCAGGATTTTAGCTCATTTCGAGCCAGTCTTTGTCAGTCTAATACTCCATATCGCAACGTGCATTTTTGCAAAGTATTTCGTTGTGAGCAGTATGTGGTAGTCGATATTCAGGCAAATGCTTTTTTGCATCATATGGTGCGCAATATTGTCGGTTCGCTGTTGCTTATTGGCTCCTCGGAAAAACCAATAGAATGGCTTGCTGAGCTTATGGCAGTAAAGGATCGAAGGCAAGCTGCAGCAACTGCAAAAGCGTACGGTTTGTATTTTATTGATGTGAGCTACCCAAGTGAATTTGAAATACCTATCAGTCCAATCGGTCCGCTTTTTTTACCGCGTGAACCCGAGTAATAGGGAATAAAAAAATAATTGTGTTAAGACAAAACTTCTTAGACCAGTAACTTTGCTGAAACACGTTAGAATATGTTTTAATACACCAAATATGTTACTGGTAATAATTTTACCTAGTCAGTTTTTAGGAATATTGACCCATGAGTTGGATAGAAAAAATCCTCCCAAGAACCCAATCATCAGAAAAGTCTAACGTCCCAGAGGGCATTTGGACGAAGTGTAGTAATTGTGATGCGGTGTTATACCGCAGTGAAATTGAGCGGTTGCAAGAAGTGTGTCCAAAGTGTGATCACCATATGCGCATCAGTGCTCGTTCGCGTTTACATCACTTTTTGGATGTAGAAGGTCGTCAAGAAATCGGCGTCGATTTAGAGCCTCAAGATTTATTAAAGTTTAAAGATTCTAAAAAATACAAAGATCGTTTAAGTGCCGCACAAAAAGCCACCAATGAAAAAGACGCATTAGTGGTCATACAAGGCACTTTGAAAGGTATGCCAGTTGTTGCGGCCAGCTTTGAATTTTCTTTCCTAGGCGGTTCGATGGCATCGGTGGTTGGTGCGCGTTTCGTAGCTGCAGTGAATGCCTGTCTAGAAAATAACTGTCCTTTGATTTGTTTCTCAGCATCGGGCGGCGCTCGGATGCAAGAAGCCTTGTTGTCTTTGATGCAAATGGCGAAAACCAGTGCTGCATTGGCTAAAATGAGCCAACGTGGCTTGCCTTATATATCTGTTTTGACAGACCCAACTATGGGTGGAGTATCCGCTTCATTAGCCATGCTAGGTGATGTTAATGTGGCTGAGCCTAAAGCGCTTATCGGTTTTGCAGGTCCTCGAGTCATTGAGCAAACGGTGCGTGAAACATTACCAGAAGGTTTTCAGCGTAGTGAGTTTTTGTTAGAGAAAGGTGCAATTGATATGATTGTTCATCGAGCTCAAATGCGTGATAAGTTATTCAGTGTTTTGTCCAAACTTCATCATCAAGGCTTTACAGCCCCTGCACTAGCACCAGAGAATGAATCCGAAAGCTGATTGGAACCTTGAGCAGTGGCTTGTTTATATTGAAGCAAGTCACCCTTCTGAAATTGAGTTAGGGCTTGAACGCACCCGAGAAGTCTATCAGCGACTATCCCTTAATTGGGATAGTACCACCGTCATCACTGTGGCTGGAACCAACGGCAAGGGAACTACGTGCACACTAATTGAGCAAGTTGCCCTTGCGACTCTGCGTTCTGTTGGCGTCTATAGCTCCCCCCACATTCATCAGTATGAGGAGCGTGTCCGCGTGAACGGGCAGCAGCTATCTGCTGAACAGCACGCCCAAGCGTTTTGGGTAGTTGAGCAAGCTCGGGCCGATATTCCATTGACTTATTTTGAGTTTGGTACGCTCGCTGCATTGGTTCTATTAGCTCAGGCTAAACTTGATTGTGTTTTGTTGGAAGTGGGCTTAGGTGGGCGTTTAGATGCGACAAATGTAGTCGACAGTGACCTTGCAGTAATAACCTCAATTGGCCTTGATCACCAGGCCTTTCTTGGCGATACCAGAGAACTTGTTGCGATTGAAAAAGCAGGTATTATGCGCCCACATAAGCCAGCCGTGATTGGTGAATATGAGCCACCATATACCTTACGTGAAGCGGTCATAGCGCACCAAGCCAGCGCTTTTTGGGTTGGCCAAGATTTTTCTCACTCAGTACGTGATGGTCGCTGGCATTACCATAGCCTAAATCGTCAATTTTCGACTTCTATTCCCCAAATACCTCATCATAATGTAGCCACTAGTGTGGCTGTCATAGATGTGCTTGGCTGGCATATTAGTGACTCCCAATTGACCACTGTGATTGAGCAAACCAAGATGGTAGGAAGATTGGAAACAGCATCACTGAATGGTGAACCGGATAAAATATTGTTCGATGTCGCGCATAATCCTCATGCTGCTAACTACTTAAAGATATGGCTTGAGGCTAAGAATATCTCCAACATTAGTGTGATCGTGGCAATGATGGCCGACAAAGATGTGTGGGGTACATTGCAACCTCTTGCTGACAAGGTGAAGTCATGGCACTGTCTATCACTGGATATCCCCAGAGCGTTACCAGCTAAAAGCATGCAATCACTTTTGTTGACACGCCTGCATGAACTGACAGTGGAAGAGGTACCTGTTTATTACAATGCACAAGAGGCGCTGGTTGGGGTGAACAAGACTGCACATGAAGTGGAATTAGTGGTAGTATTAGGGTCGTTTTTTACCGTAAGTGCGGTTCAACAAGCATTAATCGATTTTAACTCGAAGGATAATTCACAGGTGAATAAGTGAATACGGCTTTAAAAAATCGTCTAGTCGGCACCTTTATATTAGTTGCGCTAGCCGTGATATTTTTACCTGAGTATTTGGATGGCAAAAAGCGCGTTCGTGAAGATATTCAAGTGGTGATTCCACCAGCACCCGAAGTAGAGTTACAAAGCCGAAATTTATCTCTTTCCAGTGCTGAAGTAATCGAAAAATCGACGTATAAACCTGAAGTTCACAATCAAAGCGCTTTGGATCTCGAGAGTGAAGGTCAATCCGACAAAGCCGTATCCAATAGCGATGAACCTCAATCAAACTTAACTCAAAAAATTGAAAATAACGCTGAACCAAAGCCTAGTTCAGAAGTTGACGCTGCTAAGCCAACTATTCAGACTCCTGAAACCGTTGAGGTAGATGAAAGCCTCGCGCAACAAACGTTGTTGACCAAAACCAAACAAGAAGGTGCAGGTTGGGTGGTTCAACTTGGCAGCTTCAAGCATCAAAAGAATGTTCGAGAGTTAGTGCGCAAGGTTGAAAGAGCAGGATATCGTACATTTACCCGTCCAATTCAAACACCTTCTGGTAAGCTCACAAAGGTATTTGTAGGGCCTGAAATTAACCAATCAAAATTAGACGAAGCCTTGCCTCATCTAAAAGAAATCACTGGATTAGCCGGTCGAATTACACCGTTTGAGATCAAATAACAGTGGCAACTGTGCAAGCTTCTGGTAAAATGCGCGCACGTTTACAAACAAGCCAGCTAGGCATGTTTAACCAATAAGATGAATTCATGAATTGGGTAGATTTTACAATTCTCGGTATTATCGGCTTATCTGCAGTCGTTAGTCTCGTGCGCGGATTTGTCAAAGAAGCCGTTTCTCTTATTGTTTGGTTAACCGCCTTTTTTGTTGCATCAAATTTCTATCCTCAAGTTGCAACGTTTCTTACCCAGATCCAAAACCCAATGTGGCAAAATGGTGCCGCGATTGCGATATTGTTTGTCGCGACGATTTTAGTGGGTTCCTTTGTCAACTATACATTGGGTCAGCTTGTCCAAGTGTCTGGATTATCAGGAACAGACCGTGTTTTAGGTATGGTCTTTGGTGGCCTCCGCGGTATTTTGATTGTATCAGCAGTACTGTTTTTTGTTGATACGTTTACTAGTTTAGCAAAAGCCGATGCGTGGCAAGCATCGGTATTGATCCCTGAGTTTGATGTGGTGATTCGATGGTTTTTTGAATACGTTCAACAAAACTCAACTTTTTTACAACCCCCAGCAGAATCGTAAGTAGGTAAAACATGTGTGGCATAGTCGGTATTGTTAGTAAAAGCTCCGTTGCTCAAGAAATTTATGACGGGCTTACAGTGCTACAACACCGCGGACAGGACGCCGCTGGTATCATGACCATAGATCATGGTAATTTTCATTTGAGAAAGGCCAATGGTTTGGTTCGTGATGTATTTCATACACGTCATATGAAGCGTCTCACCGGAAATATAGGGATTGGCCATTGTCGCTACCCGACGGCAGGCTCATCAAGCTCAGCCGAAGCACAGCCGTTTTATGTTAACTCACCTTATGGCATCGCCTTCGCGCATAATGGTAACTTGACCAATGCGCACGAGCTTGCCGAAGAAGTATCACAAAAAGCCAGACGTCATATCAACACAACATCGGATTCTGAGATTTTACTTAATATCTTTGCTCACGAATTAGGACACTGTCGGGATATGACGATTACACCGGATGAAGTGTTTACCGCTGTCACTCGAGTGCATCAACAAATTCGCGGTGCCTACGCGGTTGTTGCTGCAATCATTGGCAATGGTATGGTGGCGTTTCGTGACCCACATGGCATTCGTCCACTTGCTTTAGGGCAACGTCATAGCGAGTTTGGCATTGAGTACATGGTCGCTTCTGAGAGTGTCGCGCTTGATGCAGTTGGTTTTGAGTTTATGCGCGATGTTGAACCTGGCGAAGCTGTTTATATTACGAATCAGGGTGAGTTGCACACCAAACAGTGTTTTGCTGATCCAATTTACTCTCCATGTATTTTTGAATTTGTGTATTTTGCTCGACCAGACTCGTATATCGACGGCATTTCGGTCTATGCATCACGAGTGAACATGGGCAAGAAACTCGGGGAAAAAATTAAACGTGAATGGGCGGATATCGATATTGATGTGGTCATCCCGATTCCAGAAACGTCCATGGACGTGGCTTTACAAATAGCAAACACGTTAGAGTTACCTTATCGACAAGGTTTTGTGAAAAACCGTTATATCGGTCGAACGTTCATTATGCCAGGGCAAACCCAGCGACGTAAGTCTGTGCGCCGTAAATTGAATGCGATTGGTTCTGAGTTCAAAGGCAAAAACGTCCTTTTGGTCGACGACTCTATTGTACGTGGTACTACGTCAGAACAAATCATTGAGATGGCACGTGAGTCTGGTGCCAAGAAGGTGTATTTCGCGTCGGCAGCTCCAGAAATCCGTTTCCCTAATGTGTATGGTATTGATATGCCATCTGCTAATGAATTGATTGCATACGGTCGAGAAAACGAGCAAATTGCGGCTTTAATTCAAGCTGATGGTTTGATTTTCCAAGACATCGGTGACCTAGTAGACGCGGTTCGAGAAGAAAACCCAAAAGTATCGCGTTTTGAAACATCAGTATTTGACGGTCAATATATTACAGGCGATGTCGATCAAGCATATCTTGAGCGCGTAGATAATGCTCGCTCAGAAGGTGCCAAAAAATCGCCCACGATTCAAGCCGAATTAAGTAATATTGAGGTGCACAATCTTACGGATTGATGTGTTGAGACGCGACCAATACAGATAAAAGAAAAGCCCGATAACAACAGTCATCGGGCTTTTTTAGTATGGGTTTAATTGATTAAATATAAGTAATCGCCGAACCTGACTGCAATAAAATAACCGATAAAGCCATCAGAATGGATAATAGAACCAATCCACAAGTCACTACGGTACTTGCGTAAATAAAACCTTTTTCTTCAGGGATATGCATTAAAATGGGTACGCCTGAATACAGTAAGTAAACGGAGTAGGCTAACCCTGCTAAACCGACCATTGCGACAAACCACAAGACCGGGTATAGGGCCGCAAAACCGACCATAAATAAAGGTGTTGCCGTGTAAGCTGCCAACTCAAGTGATTGGGTAATCGTTGGCTTTGCATCAAACACTTCTGCCAAATCTTGGATCATAAACGCTAAGCAAATCACGCCTAAAAATAATCCGAAATACATACCAACAGACATAAACAACGCCGATTCGTTGGTCATTTTGATTAAGTCACCAGCACCTATACTCCAGCCTATTTTGGCGGAGGCAATATAGCTACATACTGCGGGTATCAATGAAATAATTGCGATGTGACTGAGTGGATAAGCGAATGTTTCTTTGGTGCGATCAATCGTTTGCCATTCTTCTTTGGGGTGGGTATACAATCCAAACAAATGGTTCAATAACATAAAGTTACTCCTTTAAGGGGCTAATGTAGCTTTGCCATCCTTCTCTTGATACCGCTTCCAAAGACACATGACATGAGTCAAATAACTGGAATACCGACATGGCGTCACTACTGAGTTCTTGCTTTTAGTGCATTAAATGCACAGTAGAATGTTATGTTGATATTATTTTGTTAACAAACCTATAACAAATATGGTGTTTTTATCGCAATAAGTCAAATCAATTTTGTGTATATGCTACCTATCGATTATTTCTATCGAAAATGATGGTAAAATAAAGTTGTGCAATTAAACCCATTATTTTGATATCAAGACCATGAATGTTGAACATTTATTAAAGCCAGTAACCGATTTTTTGCATTGTGACACACCACCAGCATGGATTGAGATGGCAAAACGTCCTGAACACTTACCTGTTGTATTACGTGATCATATGGTTTGTGAGCTAAAAGCTGCACAAACCGCGATGTTGTTGATCCGCAAATATGCGGTAGATGATGCATCTTCTAATGCATTATTGGAGTGGTTAAAACCTTATGAGGATTTTACGTATCGCAAAAAAGGGCAGTGGCAAGACCTCGCAAACTGCAATACGTTAAAGAAAACCATGATTCCACGCGCTCAGTCTCCAGAAAATCAAGATTTGATTGATAAAATGGTGTTATTGATAAAAGAGGAATTGCACCATTTCTATCAAGTATTAGAGATGATGCAAGTGTATGGTGTGGAGTATGAGTACACGACGTCTTCTCGTTATGCCAAAACATTATTGAGCCATATGCGCACTCACGAGCCAGCTGCGCTCGTCGATAAACTCATCTGTGGTGCTTATATCGAAGCACGCTCTTGCGAACGATTTGCTCGGTTGGCGCCTCATGTTGATTCGCAGCTAGGTGAGTTTTATCTATCTTTATTGCGCTCTGAGGCGCGTCATTATCAAGATTATTTGAGCTTGGCACAAAGTTTCGCCAAAACCGATATCAGTGAGCGTATTGGGTATTTTGGAGCGATAGAAGCAAAGGCCATTTTGGATGAAGATGACGATTTTAAGTTTCATTCTGGCACACCAGCGCAAGCGTTGAGAGTGGCTTAACTAGACGAAAAGGTTCTTGTTTCTAACTCAATACCAGTGGCGCTGACGCGCAACACAGACCCTTGAGTATACCAATCGCCTAATACGACGCGAGTTGCTTTGTGGCCGTTGACCTCATGCAAATGAATGGCCGGTCGATGGGTATGGCCGTGGATCATTCTGTGCACATTGTGTTTGCCAAACACCTTAATGACTTCACTTGGTGTGACATCCATAATGTCGTTAGCAAGCTGTTGTTTATTGTTTTTGGAAACACTTCGGCCTTTTTGTGCGATTCGGCGACGAACGGATAAGGGAAGGGCAAGCATGAGCCTTGGCCACCACCAAGAACGGGCTTTTTTACGAAACTTCATGTACTCCACATCTCGAGTACACATTTCATCGCCATGTAACAGCACCGTAGGTGTGCCATATAAATCAACCACGAATTGTTCTGGAAGTAAGGTAAAGCCAGCGCGTTTTGCATAACGTTTCTTCATGGCAAAATCGCGATTACCATGAATGAAGTAAATCGGAGTCGAAACAGAGAGCGATTTAAATGCGTAAGCAATTTGCTCGCTAAACGGAGTAATGTCATCATCCCCCAGCCATACTTCAAACAAATCTCCTAACACATAAAGCGCATCGGCATGCGGTGCTTCATGCTCTAGAAAATGTAATAGGCATTGAGTAATATCTGGCCGATCTGCAGAAAGGTGCAGATCGGAGATGAAATAAGTAAAATTGATCATTAAGCCGAAATAGATGCCTTTTTGATGATGACTGATTCCAGCGGTACATCTTGATGGAAACCGTGATTACCTGTGGCCACGTTTTCAATCGCTTCAACCACTTCGATACCCGCTGTGACTTGTCCAAATACACAATAGCCCCAACCACTGCCTGATTCAGAGCTAAAGTTCAAAAAATCGTTATCGCGAACATTAATGAAAAACTGTGACGTAGCAGAGTGCGGATCATTTGTACGCGCCATGGCAATGCTGCCTTTGACGTTGGCCAGGCCATTGTTGGCTTCGTTGTCAATGGCATCCTTAGTCGATTTTTGATCCATATCTGGTGTAAAACCACCGCCTTGGATCATAAAACCTTTGATTACACGATGGAAGATAGTTCCATCAAAGAAACCATCGTTAACATAAGACAAAAAGTTTTCGACCGTTTTAGGCGCTTTTTCTGCGTTCAATTCTAAGGTGATTGCACCGTGGTTTGTTTCTAAAGTAACGGTAGTCATAAGGACGCTCCAATTCGTTGATAAGGGCGCAATAATACTTAAAAATCGTTTGCTTGCAAGCCAAAGCAGACTTTTTGCCAGTTTCAACTGATTGCATTAATGGTATAATCCTGACAAATTTTCTTCTATCTAATTACTTAAGCCAAACCTATGTTACAAATATACAATACGTTAAACCGAGAAAAAGCCATATTCAAACCACGTCAACCAGGTATGGTCGGTTTGTATGTCTGCGGTATCACTGTTTACGATTTGTCGCATATGGGGCATGCCCGCACCTACTTAAGCTTTGACATCATGGTGCGGTATTTACGTCACTTGGGTTTTCAAGTGAATTATGTGCGCAACATTACCGATGTCGATGACAAAATCATTGCTCGCGCAATTGCCAATAATGAGTCTACCTCGGAATTAACTGAGCGAACGATTGCGATGATGCATGAGGATTTTGCAGCGCTGAATTTGTTACCACCTGATATTGAACCTCGTGTTACCACGCACATGAATGAAATTATCGATGTCATCCAACGCTTGATTGACAAGAAGCACGCGTATGTGGCTGACAATGGTGATGTGCTATTTTCGGTTAAATCTTATAAAGAATACGGCAAACTCAGCAAACAGGATTTGGAGCAATTGCAAGCCGGTGCTCGCGTCGATGTAGACCAAGACAAACGCGATCCATTAGATTTTGTATTGTGGAAAACGGTGAAGCCTGGTGAACCATTCTGGGACTCACCATGGGGAGCAGGGCGACCGGGCTGGCATATTGAGTGTTCAGCAATGAATCACAAACATTTGGGCGAGCATTTCGATATTCATGGGGGCGGTTCTGATTTGACCTTCCCACACCACGAAAACGAAATTGCGCAATCTTGCTGTGCCTTTGATACGCCTTATGTGAACTACTGGGTACACACTGGTATGGTACAGGTTGACAATGAAAAGATGTCCAAATCCTTGGGTAACTTTTTTACATTGCGCGACGTGTTGGCTGAACACCACCCAGAAACACTGAGATTCTTCTTGATGTCTGCGCACTACCGCAGCCAGCTCTCTTATTCACAAGATAATATTGCTCAGGCGCAAGCGTCACTCGAACGTCTTTATACAGCACTACGTGATGTGACGCCTGATGCACATACTGACCTAAGTTATGGTGGATACCTTGAGCGTTTCGAAGCTGCAATGAATGACGATTTTAATACGCCCATTGCGATGTCAGTGATGTTTGACTGTGCACGAGCGCTGAATATTGCCAAAGCTTCAGAGCCTGAAGAAGCGGCTAAACTAGCTCGGGTATTGCTGGGGCTTGGTGAGGTATTAGGGTGTTTACAAAGTGTACCAGATGCGTTTTTGCAAGCGGGAGATGATGTCGATGTCGAACAAATTGAAGCTCTCATTCAGCAACGAAAACAAGCTCGTTTGGATAAGGATTGGGCGGCAGCAGATGCGGCAAGAGATGCGCTAACGGCGATGGGAATTGTTATCGAAGACGGTGCCCAAGGGACAACATGGCGTAAAGCTTAGGCCTGCATGACGCAAAGCCCAAGCCAATATGGCATGAGCCATGGGTGCAGTTAGTTTAAATTGCACCGGTTCGTGTTACGTCTACGATTAAGGTCAGCTTTTGCCCTGGTTGCAAATATTTCTGACCAAATAGATTATTCCACTGTTTAATTTGGGCTATTTTGACATTAAATTTTTGACCAATCTGTGCTAAAGAGTCACCTCTACGCACGGTATATGTCACTTTACGCTGGATCCCAACTGGTTTATCAGCTTCATACCAAATAACTAAGGTTTGCCCTGGCTTGAGATAATCTTTAGGCGAAAGACCATTCCAACTAGCAATCTCTCGTGTAGACACCTTGTATTGTTGTGCAAGATCCCACAAGGTGTCACCTGATTGAATCACATGTTTGATATTCACATCGGCTTTTTTGCGATTCTGTAATCGAGCTGTTCGTTGCGTTTGAGAAAGTCCATAATTCTCTAATGAAGTTAGAGACCGAGGCACCAGAAGATGCTTTCCAGCAATAATGACGTTGCTTTTAAGACTGTTAATGTCCTTAATAACATGAACAGTTGTAGCATATTTTTGAGCTAATACACCAAGACTTTCACCAGGTTGAACTTTGTGCCGTACCCATTGGACTTTATCTGATTCAGATAGCGCTGCAAATTCACGGGTAAATCGTTCAGTTCTATCTATAGGTAAAACCAAACGGTGAGGACCTTTGGGGTCCGTTGCCCAGCGGTTAAACCCGGGGTTCAAAGCATGTAGTTCATTCACGCTCAGACCTGCAAGCTCGGCAGCTTTAGCGAGATCAACCTGACCGTCAATCTCAACCACATCAATCATAGGCTGATTAGGTATATGAGGCCAAACCATTTGATATGTTTCAGCTTCTCTGAGCAGTACAACCAATGCCATCAACTTAGGCACATAACCTTGCGTTTCTTTGGGTAATTTTAAAGACCAAAAATCCGTTGCTTTACCACTGCGTTTGTTCTTGCGAATTGCGTTGCGAACCCGACCTTCGCCAGAGTTGTATGCGGCCAGTGCGTGCTCCCAGTTGCCATCGAAAAACTTGTGCAAGTATTGTAGATAATCAATTGCCCCTTGAGTGGAAGCGATAATATCTCTGCGACCGTCATACCACCAGGTTTGTTGCATACCAAAGCGCTTTCCTGTGCCAGGAATAAACTGCCACATACCAGCAGCGCTACCATGTGAATATGCAAAAGGGTCAAACGAACTTTCGACAATGGGAAGCAAGGCCAACTCTAATGGCATGTTGTTCGCCTCAAGCTCTTGCACGATGTAGTAAAGAAAAAATTTAGCGCGCTGGCTAATGCGTTTCATATAGTTGGGATGCTTTGCATACCAATCAATTTGGCTCTGAATTTGTTGTTTGTCTATTGCTAGGGTATCTAAGTTTTGGGCGATGTATTGCCATAAATCGTTGGTAGGTTTGATGGCTTTTGGTAGCTCAGATTGAGGTGTTTCAACAATAATGTTATCGAGCGTTTCAGCAATTTCAGCGACAGGATGTACAATGTCAGGGTCGGTTTCATCCTGCTCTGAAGATTGTGAGGCTGTCGTGTTAGCGTATAAGCCGAATTCGCTGTTATCACGAGTACTCATGCAGCCGCTGATTGTGACAACAGACAATACTCCACACAGAAGCAATAACACCGTTCTCAAAACATACCCTCACACAGAAAAATGTGCATGAAGTGTACGGATTTTTGGTTGTTTTTGCTACTAAAATTCGTCTTTAGCCAGTCTTAGCTGCGTAAATACTTCAATGTTATCAAGACCTTTATATCCAGCACGTTGTTCAGCAAATTTTACAACTGGTGGGAATTTAACCCGTAAAAAAGGGTTTAACTTAAGCTGTTGAGATAACGTCGTTGGAATGGTGGGTATATTACTCGCCTGTTGCCTTTCTGCCCATGCCTTATAATGATTCAGGTCAGGATTATGGGGTTCGACTGTTAAGGCAAAGGCAATATTAGCCTGTGTATATTCGTGTGTACAGTAGATCTGGGTTGATGGAGGGAGCCTCACAATCTGTTGTAAGCTCTGATGCATTTGCGCGAAAGAGCCTTCAAAAATACGCCCGCAGCCGACTGAGAACAGAGTGTCACCACAAAACAAAACTTCATTGGCATAGTATAAAATATGATCCAGTGTATGGCCTGGAGCTTCCATCACACGAAACTCTGCACCAAACTCATTCAGAAAGACACATTCATCGACGTTAAGTGGGATAGTGACTTCTGGAATTTTGTCAGAGTGGGGCCCAAATACGGACAAATTCGGATTGTATTGCTTGAGTGCTTTTAGCCCACCAGTATGGTCAGAGTGATGATGTGTAATGAGTACTGAAGATAAAGTTAGCCCAAAACGCTCGACAAAATCAATCACGACGTTTGCATCTCCTGGATCAACGACGACACAGTGAGTCTGATTGAACATTGCCCAAATATAATTGTCAGTAAAAGCAGGTAAAGGCAGAATGTGAATGTTATTTGCATAGCCAGCGTTTGCTTGAGTTTGTTGTAATAATAGTTGCAAAGCGCTATCTTCTAGCTGTACCGACAAATTAACAAAGTTGGTTTTTTTGTATAAACTCATAAAGGACTGAACAGACTCATGATGCTGTTTCCGGCTAAAATATCACGAAAAATTGATTACCCAATGGATTGGAAGTGTATCAGTCGTTATCAAACGGTGCAAAGAAAACTCATTGATATTCTGAACGAATTTGGGCCGACGATGTACGGTGATTATTTGTTGCGAATCGGGCCATTGAGTCAACAGCTAGATTGGGATAAACACAGTCTGCGCAGAGAACTCAATATTTTGTGTAATGCACCATCCGAATCAGCCAATTTAAATAGCTACCTATGCAACAGTGACTATCACTCCTTGGCAATTCAGGAGCATGGTATGGACGCCATTTTGGCCTTGCATGCATTAGATTTTAGCTCGGATCCCCACACTCAATTGCGGGAGTTTGATAGGGTATTGAGGTCGGATGGATATTTGATAATGACAGGCTTTAACCCAACGAGCCTGTCTGGTTTAGCGCATCTATCTCCGTGGTTCAAACAAAATCCCCTAAAATCTGCTCGGTACTTTAGCGCACTTCGCGTAAAGGACTGGTTATCGTTGTTAAATTTTGAAGTGATTCACACTGAATACTTAGCAGGTCACAACCTTTTGGCAAAAGGCCATAAAGACAAGGCACTGGGACGATTCGAATCGCTTGCATGTTTACGCAGTATGTATGTGATTATTGCACGAAAAAGAGAAACACCACTTAATTTGATAGCACCAAAATTTGCCAAAATAAAGCCGCAACTTAGACCCGCCGCGGCTCACTTAAACACTGTCAGTAGACGCTGATGTTATTTCACGCGCATACCTGGCTTGGCACCTTCATGCGGTTCTAAAATATAGAGTTCATCGCCACCTGGACCTGCAGCTAAGACCATTCCTTCCGACATCCCAAAACGCATTTTGCGAGGCGCTAAATTAGCCACCATAACAGTTAGTTTTCCACAGAGCTGTTCCGGAGAATAAGCGGATTTAATACCGGCAAAGACTTGTCTTGTTTCAGTGCCAATGTCAAGTTGCAGACACAATAACTTATCAGCGCCTTCAACGTGCTCGGCAGAGACTATTTTGGCGATGCGTAAGTCAATCTTGGCAAAGTCTTCAAACTGAATTGTGGGAGCAATTTCATTGTCTGATGCAAGTTTCGCTGTCTTTGCCGGCTTCGTTACGGCTGTCACTTTGGGAGCAAGGTTTTCTTTTGATGCTTCCACCATAGCAGCTACTTTATCCTTATCCACACGTTGTAACATGGCCTTGAACTTATTAATTCCATGACCGGTTAACGTGTCAGCAGTCGCCTCCCACGTGAATTGGTCATTGAGAAAAGACTCAGCGCTTCGCGCTAAATTGGGCACAACCGGCGCAAGATAAATAGCTAGAATCCGGAATAAGTGAATACCCATGGAACAGACATCATGCGTGAACTGTTCTTTGCCTTCTTCTTTGATGGTGACCCAAGGGGCTTTTGCATCAATGAATTGATTTGCGGCATCGGCCAGTGTCATGATTTCACGAATTGCATGATGATATTGGCGTTTTTCAAAGTATTGGGCAATCGCATCGGATTTGTTTTGGAATTGAGCTAACAGCTCAGGTTCCATAACATTTTCAGACAACTGACCAGCGAAACGCTTGGTAATAAATCCAGCACAGCGACTGGCAATATTCACGACTTTACCGACTAAGTCAGCATTGACCTTTTGACAAAAATCCTCAAAGTTCAAATCAATATCTGTCACGCTATCATTGAGTTTAGAAGCAAAATAATATCGCAAATACTCTGGGTTTAAATGTTCAAGATAGGTACTCGCTTTAATAAAAGTCCCTTTTGACTTTGACATCTTAGCCCCGTTGACCGTAACAAAACCGTGAATGTTGACGCCGGTAGGCTTACGGTAACCTGCGCCTTCGAGCATAGCCGGCCAGAACAAACAGTGAAAGTAAGTGATGTCTTTACCGATAAAATGATACATTTCGGCGCTAGAGTCTTTGGCCCAAAACTGATCAAAGTCTATCCCATGCTGGTCAGCGTAGTTTTTGAAGGACGCCATGTAGCCAATTGGTGCATCGAGCCAGACATAGAAAAACTTACCTGGCGCATCAGGGATCTCAATCCCAAAATACGGCGCATCACGAGAAATATCCCACTGCTGTAAGCCGCCCTCAAACCATTCATTGAGCTTGTTTGCCATTTCAGCTTGGATTGACCCAGAGCCAATCCATTCATGCAACATCTCGGTAAACTGAGGCAAATCAAAGAAGTAATGCTCAGAGTCTTTTAGTACCGGAGTTGCGCCACTCACTACAGAACGTGGGTTTTTGACTTCGATTGGAGAGTAAGTCGCGCCACAGACATCACAGCTATCGCCATTTTGGTCTTCAGCTCCGCATTTTGGGCAATCACCTTTGACGAAGCGGTCGGGAAGAAACATCTCTTTTTCTGGATCATAAAGCTGATTGATGGTTTTCTTAGTGATGTAACCATTTGCTTTGAGGCGGTTATACATATCTTGCGAGAATTGCGTGTTTTCAGGTGAGTGCGTTGAGTAATAATTGTCATAACTGATCCCAAAACCCTGTAAATCACGCCAATGTTCTTGACGAGTTGCTTCGACCATATCTTCTGGTTTAACGCCTAGTTCTTGCGCTTTTAGCATTACCGGTGTGCCATGTGCATCATCGGCACAGACGGCAATGATGTTGTTTCCACGCATACGCTGGAATCGGGTCCAAATGTCCGTTTGTATGTGCTCGAGTAAATGTCCTAAGTGAATTGAACCATTGGCGTAGGGCAGGGCACTGGTGACTAGGATGTCGCGAGAAGATTGACTCATAGTATACTTTCTTTTTTTACCTCAAATTTATGGTGTGCGATTTTAGCTTAAATGTTACTATGTGTACATTGGACATTTTGCAATACCATTGAGAACAAGACGCTTATGCGCTTATGTGACAAAGATATTTGGACGTATTTACAACAAGGTAAAATCGTTATATCCCCACAACCCTCTTATGAGCATATTAGTGGGCTGACGGTCGATATGCGCTTGGGCAATAAGTTTCGCGTATTTGAAGATCACGCTGCACCTTATATCGATTTATCTGGTGCCAAGTCAGATGTGCAGAACCAGCTTGAAGCCGTCATGAGTGATGAGATTACGATTGCAGAAGATCAGTCTTTTTTCTTGCATCCAGGTGAATTAGCATTAGCCATCACTCACGAATCTGTAACCCTTCCAGACAACATTGTGGGCTGGCTAGATGGCCGTTCGTCATTGGCCCGTTTAGGTTTAATGGTGCATGTAACAGCACATCGAATTGACCCGGGTTGGTCGGGAAATATTGTTCTGGAATTTTTTAATTCAGGCAAACTGCCATTGGCACTAAAACCGGGGATGAAAATCGGCGCTTTGTCGTTTGAGGTATTATCGGCTCCAGCCGAGAAGCCCTACAATGCTCGTGTTGATGCAAAATACAAAAACCAAGATGGTGCTATCGCTTCTCGAATTAATCAAGATCAAGTAGGGGATTAATGTTGGATTGGACACAAATGCAGAACTGGCTCGTTCTAGTTTGGCTGTGGGTTCACGAATACAAGGTGCTCAGCACCATTGGCTTGATTACGGTGGTGCTACTGATAAAGCATGCCATAATAAAGTGGGCCAAAAAACGCAGTAAGAAACTCAAAACCGATCACCGGAACTCTATCAACACATTCGAGAATATCGTCAATGCTATTTTGGCGTTTGTTGTTATTGCATTTTGGGCCAACGAAATGCAAAACCTCGCCTTGTCCATTGCGGCCTTTATGGTGGCCATTGTTCTGGCAATGCGCGAATTTATCCAATGTGTGATCGGATTTTTTTATTATGTATCGGTCAGACCTTTTCGCGTTGGGGACTGGGTCAAAGTTGATAATGTGGCCGGTGAGGTGGTCGAGATCGATTGGGTCAAGACGGTCTTGTTAGAAATTGACCCTGAACATTATGATTACACCGGTCAGCACATCTATGTGCCGAATAACAAGCTTATTTCGCAAACGGTAAAGAATCTCAATTTTTTTAAGCGCTATTCGTTGCATCAGTTTACTATCACGACTGAGCCGACCGTTAATGTATATGAATTTGTTGAAGATTTTGCGACATTTGCTCGTGAACAATGTGCACATTTCCGCGAGGTTGCGTTGCGCTATAAATCCTTCATTGAACATAGTTTGGATGCTGAGTTTATCGATGTGGATCCACACATTACCGTTGATACCAATCGCTATGCCAAAACCGTCGTGACAGTGAGTTTGTTCTGCCCAACGAACGAACGAGGTGAGCTTGAAGATATGTTAGGCAAAGAATTTATGCGAATGTGGTTCGCCCAGCTCAAAGCACAAACAGGTGCTGAATCCTTATTAGTCAACCCATCTATTTCAGCTCCGATTCATTCTACTCCTTAACACTAATCTGAGTGCAGCGCTTCAATTGGGTTAAGTTGTGAGGCTTTGATCGCAGGGAAGACACCAAAGCCTACACCGACCAGCATACAGATGGATAAAGATAAGACAATAGCGGTGAGCGACCATGACACCGCCCATTCGCTATAAAATCCGATCACCTCTGATAGCACTAAACCAAACACAATACCTAATATGCCTCCGAGTAAAGAAATCGTAAAACTCTCCGCCAAAAACTGTAGGCGAATATCGCGTTGTGTCGCACCAACGGCTCTGAGTAGGCCAATTTCTGTGGTGCGCTCCATGACGTTAGCCAGCATGATATTCATGATGCCAATACCCCCAACTAACAATGAAATCCCTGCCACACAGGCCATTACAATATTAAATATTTGTTGAGTTTGTTTTTGTTGTGCTAATAATTCAGCTGGAATGATGATGTCGTACACGTCAATATTATTGTGACGAGTAGCCATCAAGTGAGTCACAGCTTTGGCGGCAACAACCGGATTCGTTTCAGTTGAGATTTGGAGTTTGAAACTGTCTAACTCACTATCGAGTGGATTGAACGCAAATTTTTGTTTAGCGGTATTGAGAGGCACAAATACGCGATAGCGGTCGCCACCAATCTGCACACCTTGAAATTCATTTTTATCCCCTGCAGGTGGCTGTAACACACCAACGACATGAAGCCATAGGTGGTTCACCTTAATCATCTGGCCTACCGCTGACAGATTTGGAAAAAGTTCTTGTGCCGTATCAGCACCTAGTACAGCAACTTGAGCCAAGCGAATATCATCTTCAGAGTCGGTAAAGCGACCATTGGCCAACGTCAAATTGCCATGTTCATAGTAGCTTGGTGTGATGCCGACAACCTGTGCATCTGATTTTGCGAAGTCTGAGTATAAGGCATATGTTTTGATGGTTTTACTGGCCGAAAACTCTGTCACAAAGGGGAGTGTCGCAACTGCTGCTTCGACATCACCGGTGTTGAGGCCAAGCGATTCTTCACGAATTTCGGTTAACTCATCATCGGTAAATTCGACCGCGTTGACAATGATGTTATTCACCCCCATCGAATCAATCATCTTTAACGCTTCACGTTCAGCGCCTTCACCAATATTGAGCATGGCGATCACCGCACCCACACCAAAAATCATCCCCAACAGGGTTAAGAAGGTGCGCAGTTTTTGTGCGGATAGCTCATGTAACGCATCGATAATTAACTGCATGTATGTTGAGATAATATTGGCTTGATGTGGCATTACTTAACTTCCTGATTGTTTTGTGAAGCAACAATTCCGCTCAGCGCGATTTTGGTACCAGGCTCTATGCCTTCGATTATTTCAATAAAGTGTAGGTTTTTGCGTCCCGTTGTGACGTCTTGACGGGTAAAATCATTGCCATCTTGAACATACACATAGGATTGCTCATTCTCATAAATGACTGATTGCAATGGGACTGTTAGTGTCGTTCTTCCAGTCTCTACCGTAATTTTGGCTGTTAACTTGCGACCCGGTTGGAGCTCTAATGCATCTTGTTGGTCAATATTCGCGCTGAGCGCAAAGTATTTGGTAGGATCACCTCGTTGGATTTCGCTAGGAAATTTGGCAACTTCCAAAATTTGACCAGTGAATGTTTTTTCAGGAAAAGCATCCAAACGAAATTCAATCTGATTGCCTTTATCTAGCTCGATGGCCTCATTGGCTAGTACATATAAAGACGCTTGTAAATTGCTTAAATCGGGGATCTGAGCAATTGGACTGCCAGGAAAAACAGTATTGCCGACAGCAGGTTTTTCGCCACGTCGATCTTTCATATACAAAATTAATCCATCACTAGGTGCTCTGACTTCGAGTTGATTCAAAGCCATTTGATGTTGTTTTAACTTCTTGGCATGACCCGATTTTCGGATATCGAGAACAGATTGTTCTGAGGCATGTTGCTCGTCGACTGAAGATGCTTTCCAATCGAGAAAACCATCTTTGGCTTCCAAAAAATCACGATTCGCCATGGTATCTATGATTTCTAATTTAGAATAAAGCCTTAAGTCGTCAATGGCGAATTGTTCGACAAACTGAAATTCCGCATCAACAAAGGTTTGCTCAACGACAATCTCACTTTTTTCTTGGGTCTGCTCAGCGATTCCGGCAAGGATGTCTTGCTGAATTTTACGCATGGCAAATTCTTCTTCTAGTTTTTGGCGCATAATGCGTTCTGAATCAAATCGAGCAATGACATCGCCCGCCTTGACTTGAGTATTTTCGTCGACTAACCAAGATAAGACCATTGGCCTACGACCTGGGGTGGTAATGCGTTCCGCAGAGGCGGGTTCTACCTCGCCAAAGGCGTCGATGGCAATAACAAACTCCTGCTCGGTCACGGTATAGGTTGGGATCTGGGTATCCATTGTATCTCCACAACCAGTGAGTCCTAAGCAAAATAAGAGACATATATTGAATTTTTTCATGGTTGAGTCTCCGCTGTGAGAGTCTCTGTGAAAACAAGTTCCTCGTTGGCATCAGGCACTAACGCGAGTCCTTCTTCGTTTAAAGGCAAGGTGACGTTTGCCTGCATTCCAGGCCGCATGATGGTATTTTCAATCTCATCAAACGTCACCCAAGCATCAAAAATAATGCGTTGGTTTCGCTGTGATTTGGCTCGATAAGATTTTCCTTTACTTGTGATGGTGCCCTTAAACGTTCGTTCTGGATAGGCAGTTAAGACAATGTCCACGCGCTGACCAATCGCGACTTTTTGAGTATCGGATTCGTCGATTTCCATTTTGACAGCAAGTTTGTCCAATGAGGGCACATTGACTAAGGTATTTCCCATGTGCACGTTATCACCTACGGCATATCGGTCACCGTCATTATTTTTGTTGATGATAGCGATACCATCCACCGGGCTTTTGACTTGGAGTTTTGCCATGTTTTGACGAATTTCTTTAACTCGTGAGGCGTGGTTGGCAATGCGAGCTTGTTGCACTTGTTTGTTTAGTACTTTACGTAGACGATGCTCGTCCAAACGCTGCTGAGCTTGCTCGCTCAAGACTCGAGTAATGTCCCAATCGGCTTGTTGTTGGCGACGCTCAATCTCAGAGCGAGAAGCATCTGTGATCTTTGCTTTGCGTTGTGCTTTTTCTTCGTTCATCCGAGCTTCGGCAAGCGCTAGTTCTAAGTCTTTTTCTCTGGCGTTGTCCTGCAGTTGTATGTTTTCAAGCTCCTTAGTCGCAGCATCCAAATCCGCTTGCTGGCCTACCAGACGATTGCGCAAGTCTTGACCGTCAAACTGAATAAGTAAATCACCTTGTTTAATACTTTGGTTATCAGCTACTAACCTTTGTACTTTGTAATTCCACATACGTGAAATAGAAGGTGGACCGAAGCTTAGGTCTTGTAAAGATTTGAGCTCAGCTGCAACGGTCAAGGATGAAGGCCCAACATAATCTCGCATTAATGTAGAGACAAATTCTTTGCGTGTATCAATACGTACACTCATCCCAATCATCAGGTCTCGTTCTGGCACCTCATTAAACTGAATTATTACGGGAAAGTAACTGGCGTTACTCAACTGAGGATTTTTTTCTGCTTGACGACTGATTGATGCAATAGTGCCTGAATAATAAAAGCCGGGAAAGGCATCAAACGTTAGTGTGACTGGATCACCTTCTTCGAGGATTAAGGCGTCAATCTCATGCACGTATGATTCGATTTGTAAGTCGGTTGATGCTTGCACATCTAACACTTTCCAGCTTTGCTGAACATTCATACCTGAGCGCAGTTTTCGGCCATACCAAGGGTGTAATGCATAACTCACGGAGCCAGTGTGTTGAGCGGTGACATTGAGTTTTTCCATTAACCCAGCTAGATAGGTAATTTGGTCTTCGACCTGTAATATATCGATGCGTTTTTTTTCTAGCCCAGCTTTGAGCTGTTGTTCTGCTTCAATAACGGCTTCTCGCGCTTTACCTTGTTCCATCAGAGCGCGTTCTAAGGCGAGTTCATTTTGCCCACGTTGGTAAGCATTAATGGTATCCGATATGATGGATACAGGGATGCGTGCTTTGGCCACGCGCATTTGTGCCACAGCGAGTCGACCTTGAGCTTCAGTAACCGCTTGTTCTAAGCGCATCTTTAATTGTTTGAACTCGAGGTTTAAGGTTTCTAAGCGCTCCTCATTCTGTTCGAGTTGTGCTTGGGTTGCAGCGCCATCAAATACCACGACAGGCTCGCCTTTTTGTACAATATCCCCTTCTTCTGCCATCCATTGGATCTGGATCTGCCAACTACTAGAGCGTGGGGCGTTGACAATTTGTTTGGCCGCAGAGCTGACTTTACCCGACAAGACCAAGGGGACATCTTGCCCCCATGTCAGAGCACTGAAACATAAAACAAAGGTGATTATGCAGCGGAGCATGTTTGAGTATCCTCGATAATTTGACCGTCCTTCATGCGAATCACGCGCTGTGCGTATTCTGCAATGTCAGCTTCGTGTGTCACCATGACAATGGTTTGGCCTTGTTGGTGCAATTCAGTTAATAACCCCATGATTTCTTCTGAGGTCTTGCTGTCCAGATTCCCTGTTGGCTCATCGGCCAAAATCACGCTAGGTTGATTAATCAATGCGCGCGCGATGGCCACACGTTGTCTTTGACCACCAGACATTTCAAATGGTTTGTGATGTTTACGATGTGACAACCCCACTCGCTCAATTAACGCATTGGCACGAGTTTGCGTTTCATTTTGAGACACATCAGTATATCGCAAGGGGAGGGTGATATTACCCACCACATCGAGTTTAGGGAGCAGGTGAAAGGTTTGGAAAATAAAGCCAATGTAGCGATTGCGGATACTTGAGAGCGTATCATCATCTAACTGTGCAATATTTTGATCATTGAGAACATAATCGCCGGTGGTCGGGCTATCTAGGCAGCCCAACACATTCATAAGGGTCGATTTTCCTGAACCCGATGTACCCATAATAGCAACGAATTCGTTTTTTTTAATATCTAACGAAACGTTATTCAAGGCCGTTACGGTTTCATCACCGTTGCTAAAGGTTTTGCTTATTTGACGCAGGCTGATCATTGGACTCAACTCAATTGTTATTTTTTCTTTATACACAACAAGCTAAGGTTTTTGATCAGCCTTGTCGAGGGACAAGTTGTAACGGTTTATTGCTGACGTAAGGCCGCAACTCTAGCATCGATTGGGGGATGACTAGAAAATAGCTGTTTGACATTGCTGTTGATCCCAAAAGCTGCCACTTCATCGGCAAGGGGCTCTTCAACTTTGGGGTTTTTAAGCTTTAACAAAGCGTTTATCATAGCCGTGTTTCCGACCATTTTGGCCGCATCAGCATCCGCTCGATATTCTCGTTTGCGCGAGAACCACATGGTGATCATGTGTGCTAAGAAGCCAAGGACAACTTCACAAATAATCGAGACAATCCAAAACGCAGGGCCATGTCCACGCTCTACTTTAAAAACGACTCTATCCACTGTATGGCCGATGATCCGAGATAAGAAAATAACAAACGTATTCACCACACCTTGTAATAATGTCATCGTTACCATATCACCGTTCGCCACATGAGCGACCTCATGGGCTAGCACGGCCTCCACCTCTGATTGATTCATTATATCGATGAGACCAGTGGAGACCGCCACTAATGAGTTATTTTTACTCCATCCAGTAGCAAAAGCATTAGGTGCATGACTGTTAAAAATCCCCACTTCTGGCATACCGATATTGGCTTGTTCAGCTTGTCGTCTGACGGTTCTGAGTAACCAGGCTTCGGTTTGATTGCGAGGCTCAGTAATTATATGTACGTTCATAGCGCGTTTTGCCATGAATTTAGAGAGCAGTAATGAGATGAATGAACCCGCAAAACCAATGACCGCGGAATACACCAAAAGGGCAGCAAGATCCAAATCAACGCCGTTTTGTGCGAGTAATCCTTGGAAACCTAATAGACTAAAAGTAATTGATATCAATGCGATTATCGCGATATTGGTGGCGATAAATAGGGCAATACGCAGCATTTAAAATGTCCTTAACGGTAAAAAGCGCCTCACTATGAGACGCACTAATTATAATATAAAGCGCTTTTATGGCGATTCAATGGCAATGATAAAATATTTATTTTATGACGCCACGGGTAAATCAAACCACAACGCCTCAACATCAGATTGGGCAACGATATTCAGCTCACTGCCGGAAGTGGGGGCAACGGCGTCACCTTGTCGAAAGGTCAGTCCCTCACTCGTTATATGTCCTTTGATGACATGCAAGTAGCCTTGCCTTGCCCATAACTCGTGGGATTCTCCCGATGCTAGACGTAAACGGTAAATACTGGCATCTTGATGCATGCTAATTGAACCATCAGCACCATCTGGTGTGACTAATGGAGTAAGGGGGTGCTGTTGTTCGATTCGTTTTTGCTCGTAACCCGGCTCAATCCCTTTGCTCTTGGGTAGGATCCAAATCTGCAAAAAGTTCACATCATTCGTTTGTGACGCATTGTATTCAGAGTGCATAACGCCTGTTCCAGCACTCATGCGTTGAACCTCTCCTGCGGTCACACGATATTGATTACCTTGGTTGTCTTTGTGTTCCAAAGCACCATCAATTACATACGAGATAATTTCCATATCCTGATGGCCATGCATGCCAAAGCCAGCACCGCCTGATACGATATCGTCATTAATGACTCTCAATACCGAAATGCCCATATGCTGAGGATCATAGTATTGACCAAATGAAAAGCTGTGTTTGCTATCGAGCCAGCCAAAGTTTGCTTTACCGCGTTCTTCCGCTCTGCGTATATACATAATTAGACTCCTAAATGCGTTTACACATATGAGTATAGATCTATAAAAAAGAATAAAAAGCGAAAATTATTTGATAAAACGTTCGATTTTATAGTCGTTATGAGATTGGGTTTCATTTTGTCAATTATAAACAATGTTGCTATGAGCACCTTGGTAAGTAGAAGATATTTATGAGTAAATGATGGTATGTGTGTCGAAAAGTGACAAATGGTGAATCGGCTTGTGAATTAGTAAAAAAATCACTAGCAAATTCTATCTAAATCCCTATAATGCATTGCCTACGGTCGGTGTGTGGCGCAGCTTGGTAGCGCACTGTCATGGGGTGTCAGGGGTCGTAGGTTCAAATCCTATCACACCGACCATTTTCTTCTGCTCCGTGATTGTTCGAACAAATCCAGTAGTCTCAAAGATACCTAAGACTGTCTTATGAAGCCGCATTTTTAGTTAAATTTAATCCGTTATGAAGAACACTTTATAGCTTATAATGAGACCGCAAAAAAAAGGTTGCCATGAGCAACCTTTTTTTATTCAGACGTATATTATCGGTTACTAATATATAACGTAACTTCAAATCCTAATCTCATTTCATGATATTCAGGTTTAGTCCACATAGTTTTTACTCCATTTGTTAAAAACTATCGATAAGTATAGGCGGATTTAATGATTATCTATACCCATCAATAGTAGGAAAAAATACATTCTTTATTTCTTGAGTGCTTGTATCACTTGGTTGTGCATAAAATCATTGTGACCTGCATCGTGTATTACTGTGAAATCTCGTTGTGTCTTGATCTGTGAATTTATATCAGTAAATAGCGCAGGTGGGACGATTCCATCTCGCTCTCCAGCGAATAAATTCAGTCTTATATCAAGGTGCTTGCTGACGTGTTCTGTAATTTTGGCTAATGAGAGAGAATGCGATATATTTTGAACAAAAATATCCTCACGATTACCCGTTGTGAGGTTTTGCATGTAATAAATGGGGCTAAACAACCAGCTAGAGGTATCGATACGGTTACGGATAATGCGTTTATTCACCTTCTCAAAGGCTTGTTTGGGCGTGTAGCCGGCGACGATTTCATAGTTGGATATGGCGTTTTGTACTAACCCGCCTCCAGGTAACTTAAAGCCCGCAAATGCAATCTTAGCAATGGCAAGCATAGCTTGCTGTTCCCTGGGTGTTTCCCAAGCTTGTGCAAGCTCATTTAATAAATAGTGAACATTGGGCCAATAATCATAAAATGCGAGATGATGTCCCAACGCGTCAAGAATAGCATCACCACAAATTTCATATTGCGACATTTGTAAACAGGTATCCGTTTCAATCACGGTACGCATCTGTGTGAGTACCTTTTTGTCATCGGGGTATTTGGCTAAGTATGCGTGACTCTGCTCTGTGATAAAGCGTGTCTGACGATACAGCCAATCGATGGGATCGTGCGTTGGGCTGTATCCAAATATGGTAACGTCAGAGAGGACGTGTGGCAGAAGTTCGATGTATCGATAAGCAATTAATCCACCATAGCTGTGACCAAACAAACGCCATTTTTGATTGGGGAACAGTGATTTCCTCAATAGTTCTGCGTCATGAACAATGGAGCTTGAACCCCAGTGTAGAGCGTGTGCAATGGATGCTTTATCCAAAATTGGATAGGGAGTTGAACAACCAGTGCCGCGTTGGTCCATAAATACTAGCGGTACATTGGATAGCCTCTTGTCGGTGAGCATTTTTGCCATCATATGGTGACTGCTCACACCTGGACCTCCGTTTAAAACCAGTAAAGGGGGAGCCTGTTTGTCAGAGGAACTGGGTCGATAAAAGTAGGCAAGGGTTATTTGGGATTGGGTATCGTCAGGTAAAGAATATCGTGATGACATATCGAGTAAAGCAGGGTGATGTAGCGGAACTTGGATTGTCCCAGCAACAATTCCAGCCATATAGTTATTCTTTAGGATAGAGCAGGTGGTCGCTGGGGCGGGTAATGAAAATACGAAGGCACACAGAAGTAAAAAAAATCGATATAGTGGAAACACTTTACATCAACCTAAAAAATAGTACGTTTTGATAATACGATTTAATCAGCTTTTTCGATTTTTTTAATGACACACGGTTATTATTTTATTGGCCGCTCAGTCACTATTTCTTATTGGACTGGCAAACGGTAAACTGTCCATCATTCTAGTTGCTTTTTAGTTGTTAAAATTATGATTCATATTCAACGTATCGGTATTTTATTCTGTTCAGTAGGGCTTCTGTTGAGCTGTAGTCAGGAACAAAAAACAGATGGAGCTACAAAAATTAATGAAAAGACCTATACACTGAAACTGGCGCAAACGTGGAGCAAAGATTTTCCTATCTTTGGTGAGTCGGTGCAGAATATGGCTCGATACGCCAAGGAAATGTCGAATGGTCGACTGATCGTCCGCATCGACTCAGCCAATAAGCATAAGGCGCCTCTAGGTGTGTTTGATATGGTGCGTTCTGGACAATATGACCTTGGTCATACTTCATCGTATTACTGGAAAGGCAAAGACATCAATACGATGTTCTTCACGACCATGCCGTTTGGTCTCACCAGCCCCGAGCAATTTGCCTGGTTTTATGGTGGAGATGGGCAAAGGCTAATGAATAAGGTCTATGATAAATTTGGTATGATGTCGTTTCCTGGAGGAAACACGGGCAATCAAATGGGAGGGTGGTTTCAAAAAGAAATCAACACGGTCGAAGACTTACAGGGGCTCAAAATGCGGATCCCTGGGTTTGCCGGTGAGATCATGGCTGAACTTGGCGCAAAGCCAACAAATGTCGCGCCAGGTGAGCTTTATACTGCACTGGAGCGCGGTGCAATAGATGCACTTGAGTGGGTTGGCCCGTCTCTGGATTTGCGCATGGGCTTCCAGCAGATTGCTAAGTACTATTACACCGGCTGGCATGAACCTGGAGCCGACTTACAGTTTTTGATCAACAAACGCAGCTTTGCGCTGTTACCTTCCGACTTACAAGCGGTCCTCGTGAATGCAATGCGGTTATCCGCCTTCGAAATGTATGCATACTCCTATCATGAAAGTGCCGTGAATTTGGCGACGTTGCAACGAGACTACCCAAACGTGCAAATCAAAACGTTCCCCAAACCGGTGATGCAAGCATTGCGTGAGGCAAATGACAAATTACTCTCTGAGTTTGCATCACGCGATCCGTTGACTAAAGAAATCATTGAATCTCAACAGAGTTACCTAAAGATGGTGCGTCATTGGACCCAAATTTCAGATCAGGCTTATCTCAATGCTCTTGAGTAATTTTCTATACATACTACCGAAATTTAATATTGTTTGAGATGTGATATCTGAAATGATGAGGTATCTAGAGTGACATTGTGATGTTTAGCTAATGCATCAAGTTCGGCTTGAGCAATGGATAACTCATCCATGACGAGAGTATTGTCATCGAGTTGCCATAATAAGCGAGAACCGGCATAACTATACTGAATCGCATTCATCGCGTCGATATCCCCGTCCTGTGCTGCGCGTTTTAACTTTGCCATTTTCCTGGTAAGTGTGTTTAGGACTTGTTTGAGCTCCCAAACATAGACCACTTCGGTCATAAAAGGGTGTTGCTTGATGTTACCCAAAATACCGCCAATCATCAGGGCTGTCAAAATAACACCCAAGAAATTCCAATGAAAATGACTGCCATCTGGGTCGGGGAATACGGCAATAAGAGTTTGCGCAATGCCTAAGCTACCCGATGTTAGTGCGATGATGCAACAGACGATCACCACATTGAGATGTTTACGGTAACGCGATTTGTTGATTTGGATTAATTCCATAATGATAGATGTAAAAACGTATCCTGAACGAGATCATGCCATATTTTGTTGTGTGTGTCATACGGTGTTATGACTAAACTGATTGACATCGATATCAAAATGATACATATTATTTTGATACACACCCGAACTCTAAGATAGCCAATCACATGTCTGAAATATTGAATGAGTCCCTATTAGAAATGAGCTTTGCACAGAAACAACGCTTGGCATATATTGATTTTACCCTTTATTTCACGGGTATGATGACGCGCAGTGAAATCGTGCAGCATTTTGAGTTGGGTTTAGCGGCAGCTACCCGGGATATTAATCTGTATAAGTCATTAAAACCGCATAATATGCGTTATGATAACGCGGTTAAAAAGTATTTTATTGCGCCTGAGTTTACACCACTATTTGCCCATGATGCACACAAAACTCTTATTAAATTAGCCCATCAAATCAGTGATGGTTCTGATGTAATCGGAGAGGTTGAGTTTCCGGTAGAAAAACCATCCAACTTAAATACACCCAACATCGATGTCATTGCGACGTTATCGCAAGCAATGGTGCAGCACAAAGTAGTAAGTGTGATATACACATCATTGTCGAGCGGTTCAGGAGCTCGAGAGTTGGTACCGCACAGTATTGTTGATAATGGTCAGCGCTGGCATGTACGGGCATTCGACCGCAAATCCCAGAGCTTTCGGGACTTTGTCTTAACGCGACTGTCCCAAGTGAGTATTATTGAAGATGAAACTGTATATGCTGAGGAGCAAGCTGCGGATGAGCAATGGCAGACGTTACTTCCACTAACGTTGATTCCGCATAGCAAAAATATCTCACACCCCACTGCAATTGAATTAGATTTTGGCATGACCGATGGCAAGCTCATTGTCCATGTTAGAAAAGCGATGGCAGGATATTTGTTGCGTCGTTGGAATGTGGATTGCTCGCCTCATGCATCACTAAAAGGCGCTGAATATCAGTTACAGCTTGCTAATCTTGAAGTCCTTGATGAAGCCGACAACAGAACCATTGCACCAGGGTATCACTTGCACTAATGAGTTCTGAACCCTCAACTATGTCATCAGAGCAATCGGTTTTAATCGCACTCATCACTGTCTGCGCCGGATATTTGATTGCGCCAATGGGGCTGTCTGCGGTAAATGTGGCTATTCCTGCATTAGCGCTTGATTTACAGGCTTCAGCCGAACAAGTGGGCTGGTTGCCAACGGTATATATTCTTAGCAGTGTTATGTGCTTTTTACCAGCTAGCCGTTTGGCTGACCGCTATGGTCGCAAACGCGTGTTCGTCTATGGCTTGTGGCTTAATGGTTTAGCTGCCACGGCATCCACCTTAACCGATAATATGGATATCATACTTATATTGCGGTTCGTTCAGGGCATTGCTGCTGCTATGATTTTTGGCACGGGGGTGGCAATTGTTTCCTCTATCGTCCCTGCTAATAAACGCGGTATGGCATTGGGCATTGTTGCGTCATGTGTGTATGTGGGCTTGACTTTGGCGCCAGTGGTTGGGGGGTATTTGACAGAATTTTTGGGCTGGAGGTCAGTTTTTTGGTTTCAAGTTCCGTTGATTCTTATGTTACTGGTTTTTATTGCTTTGAAACTCCCTGGCGATTGGAAAGATGCGCAAACCCATGCTGTCGATTGGGTCGGCACGGTAATTTTTGCATTATTTTCGTGTTTATTTGTATTGGGTATGGCTGATTTGCCGTCATGGTATGGGATACTCACCGTCATTGCGTCTTTTGCAGTATTATGGTTGTTTGTCGTTGTACAAGCGCGCGCTAAAACACCATTGATTCGGGTTCAGATGTTTCTTGAAAATCGCTTATTTTCCTTATCTCTGACCAGCTCTCTGTTTATGTATGGGAGTAACTTTGCACTGTTGTTTTTGCTAAGTGTTTATCTGCAATTTATACACAATCTAACGCCATCTCAAGCTGGTAATATCTTATTATTTCAGGCATTGTCGATGGCCATTATGGCACCGTTAGCGGGTAAATTAGCCGACCGGTTTGCTTCACGAGTAGTGGCTACGGTTGGCTGTAGTATTGTTGCAGTAGGACTTTTTTTGCTAAATTTGCCTTTTATTATGGCCGAACCGTGGTGGATTGGTCTGGCATTACTGATCCTCGGAATTGGCTTTGGACTATTTTCAACACCCAATAATAATTCAATTGTTAGCAGTGTCTCAAAGGCTGAAATTGGAGTTGCTTCCGCAGCTATGAATCTTGGTAGAACCGTAGGTAACTTGATTGGGATGAGTATTGTCAACACTATGATTCACATCATTATTGGAGATATACCCATCGAGATAGCTCCATTGGACAACATAGCTAAAACCATTGAATTCGCATTGATGCTATCGTTGGGAATGGTCTTGTGTGCTTGCGTTGCGTCAGGTGCTAGAGGTAGATAGTTTCGTGTTTTCAGCAAAAATATATTGATAAAAGTCTCCCTCAAAGCGCCCAATCCCCATCGCATAACATTGTCCTTGTAAGCGTTTTTGCCAAAAATCGGCTTGGGAGACCAACTCGATTTCAAGTTCATCAAGTTTTTTCAGTACAATATTTTGGTAGGGTTGTCCCAATAATAACATTGGATATTCGGCAACTTGGGATTGAATAAAATTAGGCAATGGTGGGATATTTTCACTGCTGATATGATATTGACATGCTTGTGCGAGTAATGACATTGTCTTGTTGGCACACTCCTTAGGACATGGCATCGGCTTAGACTGATAGGTAAGTATTTGGGGTTGGTTTGGTTCAAGAAAACGCATTGCCAGTGTTTGCATAAGTTGCTCTTTTGCTGATTGCGACAATTCTTGGGTATAAGAAGCTTGCACGCTCTGAGATAGTAATTCTTGGATCACTTCAGGTAGCTTTTGAACATCAAATTGACTTGTAGTAAGAGAGTCAGAGAAAAGAGCCGTGGGCGAACCCAGAAAGGCTAACTCACTCTGTTGCAGGTCTTTACGGTTTACCAGCCATTGTCGATTCGACCTTAGATAGCAAATTCGTTTGTACACTTCCACATTACCAGTGTTATTGAACGGCATCAAATCACTGTAACCACCCGCGTGTATACAGGATGGATTGGTACGATTGATTAGTGCTTCAGACATATACTCAGGAAGGCTTTCAAGCCATTGTAATTCACGTTGCAATACGCCATCGCGCTCGAGCTCAATAGATTGCTCGGGATAATCTGACTGGTCTAGGCCATGTACCAAAAAGTCCAGACAAGTCAAAAAAACCTCCGGCTCTGGGCTCACAACATAAAACAAAGTATAACCATCTTGTGTCGATGCGTTGATTTTGACTGGAAGTAATGTGTTGGCAACAAATAACTCGTGGCCGCTAGGATATTTATCTGAATATCGAAATACTAGATGCTCAACTAAGTGAGCAATACCGGATGCATCGACACTAGGAGTAGGCACAATGCAGACTGCGGCATATTCCTGATTGTACCACTCAAATAACTGCACAGACATCGCGCTACTACCTCAAACTTATTCCGTCTCGGCAATAGAGATTGGAATGGCATTTTTGGGGTCGCGATAGACAAGTGTTTTTTGACTATGACCCGCTTTAGCGATCGCAGCTTGGATCAAATGATGGTTGGGGGATTTATCACATACGGGATCGGTTTTATGCATGTCACCTGTGAGCATGTATGCTTGGCAACGACAGCCTCCAAAATCTTTGTCTTTTTCTTCACAGGTTTTGCATGGCGAAGGCATCCAGTCATCCCCCCGAAAATACGCAAAATCCGTTTCTCCGTACCAAATTTTTTCTAGAGACGTATCTTTAACATTTGGAAATTGCAATGGCAGCATTCGAGCACTGTGGCAAGGCAAAGCGGTACCATCAGGTGTGACGGTTAAAAACGTCGATCCCCAACCATTCATACATGCTTTCGGTCGCGTTTCGTAATAATCAGGTGTCACAAAAATAAACTTAGGTCCACTTGTTTGCGCATCGCGATAAGCATTTACCTTGGCTTCGGCTTCTTCCAATTGTGTTTTAGTTGGAAGAAGCTCATCACGATTGAGATAGGCCCAGCCATAATATTGCACAGTTGCGAGTTCAACAAAATCGGCATTAAGCTCGGTCGCCAGTTCTAATATCTCTTGAATTTCATGAATATTGGTCGCTGTGATACAAAAATTCAGTACCATTGGGTAGTCATATTGTTTGACGAGTCGTGCGATTTTTTGTTTGTGTGCAAACGAGTGCTTGCGCTGACCAACCAAATCATTGATATCAGGTGACGCGCCTTGGAATGACAATTGAATATGCGCAAGACCGGCTTCTTTAAGTGCCTTAATTCGCTTCTCAGTCAGCCCAATACCCGAGGTAATCAGATTGGTGTAGAATCCAAGGTCAGAGGCGTGCTTGACCATCATTTCCAAATCTTGCCGTAACAAGGGTTCACCGCCAGAAAACCCTAACTGAACAGCACCCAGCTCTCGCGCTTGGCTCAGGGTGTCCAACCAAGTTTGGGTATCAATTTCATCCGTTTTATCGCCTAACTCAGTTGGGTTGGAGCAATACGGACAGTGCAGAGGACAGGCATATGTGACTTCTGCAAGTAACCAAAGAGGTGGGCCAGGTTGCGGTTTAGCCATGAGTGATCCAATTGTTTTCTGTCGCTTTAGCCACAAAGTCGGCGATGTCTGCGTCCATATCTTCAGGCGCATCAGGGAATTTGGCACGCAAGGCTGCAACAATAGCTGTTTCGTCTTTGTTTCCATCGACTTGCAGTAAAATCTCAGCCGCAGAAGGATTTAATTTTACCATACCTTCTGGAAACAGCAGCACATAACAGTCTTGAGCTTTTTCAAACTGTAAACGGTATAAGGGGTTTAAGGATAACGCACTCATTACAGCATTCCTTTATGGCTGATGGATTGGTCGGCAATACCAACATAAGGTACTTGCCCATAATCATACGCATAGCTAATGGCATCAGCAAGTGACCACAATACGTCGATTTTGAATTGCAAAATATTCAGCGCTTTTTCTTGCTGAGGGCGAGTTGTAAAATGATCCAGTGTGATTTCAAGGCCATGCTCAACATCACGCCTTGCTTGAGATAAGCGCATTTGGAAATATTTAAACCCTTCTTTATCAATCCAATCATAATGATCAGGCCACGTATCAAGGCGGCTTTGATGGAT
>JALRKK010000003.1 GCA_023268935.1 Glaciecola sp. | reverse complement strand
AATCTAAAAACAAATTCAAACAAATCAAATAATTAAAGGATGACGTTATGATTTCTCAATTTTCCCGACTAAATTTCGGCCATGGCGAAACTCTGGATATGTTACGTGATGGCATTAATGCTTTTGCAGCAAAAGAGATCGCACCTCGTGCAGCTGATATTGATGAGAAAAACGAATTTCCTAAAGATCTTTGGAAAAAGTTCGGTGATATGGGTCTTCTAGGAATTACAGTAAAGGAAGAATACGGCGGCGTTGATATGGGCTATTTAGCACATGTCATAGCAATGGAGGAGATTAGTCGAGCATCAGCTTCTGTTGGCCTCTCCTACGGAGCTCACTCAAATCTTTGTGTTAACCAAATTCATAGAAATGGTACAGAAGAACAGAAACAAAAATATCTACCAAAACTGATCAGTGGGGATCACGTTGGAGCATTAGCTATGTCAGAACCCAACGCGGGTTCCGATGTTGTATCAATGAAACTTACAGCTCGTGATAACGGTGATCATTATCTCCTAAACGGTAACAAGATGTGGATCACTAACGGTCCAGATGCCGATACCTATGTTGTCTATGCAAAAACAGACACATCAGCAGGCCCCAAAGGAATCACCGCATTTATTGTAGAACGTGATTTTCCAGGTTTTTCACGCCATCAAAAACTCGACAAATTAGGCATGCGTGGTTCAAACACGTGTGAATTGCTGTTTGAAGACTGTCCAGTACCTAAAGAGAATATCTTGGGTGAACTCAACGGTGGTGTTCGCGTGCTTATGTCTGGTCTAGATTACGAGCGCTTGGTACTTGCAGGTGGCCCGCTTGGAATTATGGAAGCTACCATGGATATTTCAGTGCCGTACATCCGTGATAGAAAACAATTTGGTCAAGCTATTGGGGAATTTGAGCTTGTGCAGGGCAAAATTGCAGACATGTACACGTTGATGAACGCGTGTAAGTCGTACACATACACGGTAGCTCAGGCCGCTATGCAAGGTGAGCCTAGTCGCAAAGATTGTGCAGGGGTAATTTTATACACCGCCGAAACAGCAACCAAAATGGCTCTGGATGCTATCCAGCTTTTAGGTGGAAACGGATATGTGAACGAGTTCCCCACAGGAAGACTTCTCCGTGATGCCAAGCTTTATGAAATCGGTGCAGGCACATCTGAGATTCGTAGAATGCTGATTGGACGCGAACTTTTCCTCAACAAATAACTAAATATGGGAAATTGACAAACTACTTTCTCAGAAAGTGATATCAGTTATAAGGAACAGTTTATGCCGATTTTACAAAGCAAAGTGAACAAGCGGGCCGATGAATTTATTCAGAACGACGCAAGCATGACCGATGCAGTCAATGATCTCAGAAAAAAAGTAGCGCTGATCGAACAAGGGGGTGGTGCTAAATATCAAGAGCGTCATCTTTCACGCGGCAAGTTGCTTCCACGAGATCGAGTGAACGCCCTACTTGATGAAGGTTCACCATTTCTAGAGTTATCACAACTGGCAGCTTATGAAGTTTACGACGATAACGTTCCCGCTGCTGGCATTATTACTGGCATTGGCCGGGTTAGCGGCCAGGAATGCATGATCATCGCCAATGATGCGACAGTAAAAGGTGGGACATACTTCCCTCTGACGGTTAAAAAGCATTTGCGTGCACAAGAGATTGCCGAACAAAACAATTTACCTTGTGTCTACCTTGTTGACTCAGGTGGGGCGAACCTGCCCCAACAAGATCAAGTATTTCCTGATCGTGACCATTTCGGACGCATATTCTTTAATCAGGCCAGAATGTCTGCAAAAGGTATACCTCAGATTGCTGTAGTGATGGGGCTGTGTACTGCTGGCGGTGCTTATGTTCCTGCAATGGCAGATGAATCAATTATTGTTCGCAATCAAGGTACTATTTTCCTTGCTGGCCCCCCCTTAGTAAAAGCTGCAACAGGGGAAGAGGTGAGCGCTGAGGATCTTGGTGGTGCTGATGTTCACTGTAAAATTTCAGGCGTAGCTGACCACTATGCTGAAAATGACGCACACGCTCTACAGATTGCACGCACCTGTGTTGCAAACCTAAACCGTCGTAAGCAAATTGACGGCGATATTCAAACACCAAAAGCACCGATTTACGATGTAAATGAAATATACGGCATTGTTGGAACAGATCTCAAAAAACCATTCGATGTTCGAGAAATTATTGCTCGTATTGTCGATGGTTCTGAATTCGATGAATTCAAAAAGCTTTATGGCACAACGCTTATAACGGGATTTGCTCACATCCACGGGTATCCAGTAGGCATCTTAGCCAACAACGGTATCTTGTTCAGTGATTCAGCCCAGAAAGGCGCTCATTTTATTGAGTTATGTTGTCAGAGAAAAATACCTCTTATCTTCTTGCAAAATATAACGGGATTCATGGTCGGACAAAAAAGTGAATCTGAAGGTATCGCTAAACATGGTGCAAAACTGGTAACTGCAGTTGCTTGTGCTGATGTTCCCAAACTAACGGTTTTAATTGGGGGCTCATTTGGTGCCGGTAACTATGGAATGTGCGGCCGAGCCTACGATCCAAACTTTTTATGGATGTGGCCAAACGCTCGCATATCTGTAATGGGCGGCGAGCAAGCTGCAGGCGTTCTTGCAACGGTTAAAAAAGACGGTCTAGAACGCCAAGGAAAATCTTGGTCTGCAGAGGAAGAAGCTGAGTTTAAAAAGCCTGTATTAGACACTTACGAGCGTCAAGGGCACCCATATTATGCTAGCGCCCGACTTTGGGATGATGGAGTAATAGACCCTGCACAAACTCGTGAAGTGCTTGCGATGGGGTTATCTGCCGCACTCAATAAACAAATTCCGGACACGAAGTTCGGCGTATTCCGCATGTAAGGGGGTTATATGTCTGAATCTTTTGTGCTCTTAGAAAAAACGAAAACCGGGTGCGCACATATCGTCATCAATCGCCCAGAAGTACACAACGCATTTGATGACACCATCATAGAACAAATGATCATTTGGCTTGATGATGCCGAAAGAGATCCTGATGTTCGCATGCTAGTGCTCAGGTCCAACGGGAAGAATTTTTCTGCCGGTGCGGATCTTAATTGGATGAAAAAAATAGCTGAAAACAGTTATGACGAGAACCTCATTGATGCCGGTCGCCTCGCTGAACTGATGCGGCGCTTAAATAATTTCTCCAAACCAACAATTTGCCTTGTTCAAGGAGCTGCTTTTGGAGGTGCTGTGGGTTTGGCTGCGTGTTGTGACATTGTTATCGCCGAAAAACGAAGTCGATTTTGTTTAAGCGAAGTGAAAATAGGATTAATTCCAGCTGTGATTTCTCCTTATGTTGTTCGTGCGATCGGCGAGAGACAAGCAAGGCGCTTCTTCTTAACTGCAGAATCGTTTAGTTCCGTTGAAGCAATGAATTTTGGATTAGTACATGAGATTGTCGCTGACACTTCATTGTTTGAATTGGCATTGAAAAAATATTTAGACCTATTAGCCACGAACAGTCCTCAGGGAATGAATGCAGCCAAGCAGTTAATCTTTAAAGTTAGTGGGAAAGAGATAAATGAATCTCTCATAGATGATACAGCTCGTCGCATTGCAGAGATTCGTGTTAGCCCAGAAGGTCAAGAAGGCCTGTCAGCCTTCCTTGAGAAGCGCCAACCGAACTGGATTCAGGAGGAACGCTAGATGTTCAACAAAATACTTATCGCAAACCGTGGCGAGATCGCATGTCGCGTTATTCAGACTGCTCATCGTTTAGGAATAAAGTGTGTTGCAGTTTACTCAGAAGCAGACGCGAATGCGCGACATGTATCAATGGCAGATGAAGCTTTTCTCCTAGGCCCTGCACCGAGTTCAGAGAGTTATTTACGCGCAGATGCAATTATTGAGATCTGTAAGCGCTCAGGAGCACAAGCTGTTCACCCAGGATATGGTTTCTTATCTGAGAATACGTCTTTCGCGGAAGCTCTTGAAGCACAGGGAATAACCTTCATAGGCCCTCCTTCGTCCGCTATTGCTGCAATGGGCTCCAAATCAGCTGCAAAAGCGATTATGGAAGACGCTGGTGTGCCTTTGGTTCCTGGATATCATGGCGAAGATCAATCACCCGAGTTGCTTCGCCAGGAGTCAGAACGTTGCGGTTATCCACAACTTCTCAAAGCCATTGCAGGTGGCGGCGGAAAAGGAATGCGCGTTGTGAATTCAATAGAAGAGTTTGATAGTGCTCTGCAGTCTGCTCGCCGAGAAGCGCAAAACGCATTTGGCAACCCGGACATGCTAATAGAGCGTTATCTAACTCAACCCCGCCATGTAGAAATTCAAGTATTTTGTGATCAATTAGGTCATTCAATTTACCTTGCTGAGCGCGATTGCTCCGTACAGCGACGCCATCAAAAAGTGATAGAAGAAGCGCCAGCTCCAGGGCTATCAGATGAAACTAGGCGCGCAATGGGTGAGGCCGCTGTTCGAGCTGCACAGGCCATTAATTACGTAGGCGCCGGTACGGTTGAATTTCTGTATGACGTTGATGGATCCTTCTATTTCATGGAGATGAATACACGTCTACAAGTAGAACATCCAGTAACAGAAATGATTACGGGACTAGACCTAGTCGAATGGCAAATACGAATAGCCAGTGGCGAAGCACTTCCCCTTGCTCAAAGTGAACTAACAATCAAAGGGCACGCACTTGAGGCTCGCATATATGCTGAAGACCCAGAGAATGACTTCCTTCCAGCAACCGGTACACTGAACTATCTGAGAACGCCTGAAGAGAGCAACCATGTCCGAGTAGACACCGGTGTGGTAGAAGGCGACGAAGTCAGCATCTATTACGATCCGATGATCGCAAAGTTAATTGTATGGGATGAAAGTAGGGAAAAAGCAATTGATCGTATGGTACAAGCGCTTGAAGAATATCGTATTTCAGGTGTTAAAACTAACACCCAATTTCTTCATACACTTGCAGATTCGACTCCATTTAGGGGATGTGAATTAGACACAGGATTCATTGAAAAACACGAAAAACAAATTTTCAAATCAGAATCAGCTGATAAAAATCGATTACTAGTAATTGCCTCAGCTTTCTGTAGTGAAATTGAACGAGGAAAGTCATTCATTTCTGGAGACCAATACTCCCCTTTCAGCTCAACGAACAGCTGGCGTTTGAACTCTTCTTACTCACGCCCAATTACCTTAATAGTTGATGATAAACACTATCAACTTAATGTACTTGAGGTTGATAGTTACTATCGGATCAGTCTCGGTGATATCCATTATGAAGTAAAAGCTAGTCTATCTGGAGATCTTCTTTCTCTTGTAATAGATGGCCATAAGCTTTCTGTTCACGGCAATTTAGATGGCGACAAACTTTCGCTATTTTATCAAGGCGAGCAGTTTGAATGTATTCGCCACCGCCAGACGTTTACAGATACAAGTGAGAACAATGAAGGTTCACTATCAGCACCAATGAACGGCGCGGTAGTGGCCGTTCTAGTCGAAGCTGGTCAAGAGGTCTCGGCCGGACAAACGCTTGTGATTATGGAAGCCATGAAAATGGAGCATACAATTTCCGCACCTTACGACGGCAAGGTAAGCTCTATTTTTTATGCTAATGGTGACATGGTGAGTGAGGGTGCTGACCTTATTGAGATAGAGCCACTTATCGAGGTTGAAGCATCATGAAATTACCCAACTCTGTAAGAATCGTTGAAGTCGGGCCCAGAGATGGACTCCAAAACGAAAGGGGTGAATTCATTAGTACCGATATTAAGGTTGAACTAATAGATTCTCTAGGAAATGCTGGTCTCACCCACATAGAAGCTGCAAGTTTCGTTTCACCGAAATGGGTGCCTCAGATGGCAGATGCTACTGAAGTTATGAGTGGTATTAAGCGCAAAGAGGGGGTGACTTACTCAGCGCTAACTCCTAACGTTATTGGCCTTGAAGGCGCAATTAAAGCACATGCCAGTGAAGTCGCCGTGTTTAGCGCAGCTTCAGAAGCATTCACCAAAAAGAACATCAACTGTTCAATTAGCGAGAGTCTTGATCGGTTTATACCTGTGATTGAAAAGGCTCAATCTGCTGGAATCCCGGTCCGAGGCTACGTTTCAACTGTCATAGGATGCCCATACGCCGGCAATATATCGCCTAAACAGGTTGCTGCAATTGCAAAGCAAATGCTTGACATGGGGTGTTACGAAATATCGTTGGGAGACACCATAGGTATCGGCACTCCCAAAATAGTTAAAACTATGTTGGAGGCTGTTTCATCAGTCGTACCAACTAAACAACTGGCAGTCCATTTTCATGATACCTATGGGCAGGCTATAGCAAACATTTATTCTGCGCTTGAGGAGGGCATAACTGTTATAGACAGCTCTGTAGCCGGACTTGGTGGATGCCCTTACGCAAAAGGTGCATCAGGTAATGTTGCTACTGAAGATGTTGTTTACTTACTAGAAGGTCTGGGCATTAAGACGGGGGTAAACCTCAAGGATTTAGTAAAGACAAGTCACTGGATTACTAAACAACTGGGTAAGAATAATAATTCTAAGGTCGCCATTGCGATGGGCGACAATCAGGCATAATTGGAGCATGTACCATGAGCGCTCAACCAAAATATACAACCGCACTTGATTTAGGGATTCCCGAGCGTGAGGAGCTACCTGATCATTTTCAAAAGTACTTTAACATTTGTGATGAAAAACTAGGCATGGTGCCAAATGTGCTTAAAGCCTACAGCCACAGAACAAGTCAACTAGATGTTTTTTCTCGCATTTACAATGAGTTAATGTTCGGTGAAAGTGGAATCTCACAACTTGAAAAAGAGATGATCGCTGTAGCCGTCTCATCGTCGAATCGATGTTACTACTGCCAAGTAGCACACGGTGCAGCTGTGCGAGAATACTCTGGGGATCCAACGTTGGGTGAGTTATTGGTTATGAATTACCGTTCAGCGGAGCTATCAGAGAGGCAAAGTGCAATGCTTGATTTCGCAGTAAAGATGACGGAGTCACCACATACAATCATCGAGTCTGACCGTCAGGCCCTTCGCGATGTGGGTTTTAGTGATCGCGACATATGGGATATAGCCAATATTGCCGGGTTCTATAATATGACCAACCGTGTCGCAAGCGCCGTCGATATGCAACCCAATCTAGAGTATCACTCACAAAATCGTTCGTAATTTTAATAATCTCTACTCTGAGGAGCTAAGGAATGAAAACAATAAACCTAAGCTACACTAATGGCATCTCAACAACACCACTACTGGGTTGTACGATAGGTGATAAGTTTGATGAAATTGCTCATCGTTTCG
>JALRKK010000099.1 GCA_023268935.1 Glaciecola sp. | reverse complement strand
CGGCAGTCGCATTTTCCAGAACTTTCTTGTCAGCTACGGCTTCACCCAGACCCATGTTCAGGGTGATTTTTTCAATCCGAGGGACTTGCATGACGCTTTTGTACCCGAACTGCTTTGCAAGTTCAGCTACTACTGTTTCTTTATAGAAATCATGCAGTTTCGCCATCGTACTCTCCAATTAATTAAACTAAGTCGCCGTTAGACTTAAAGAAACGAACTTTCTTACCGTCTTCTTCACGGAAACCAACGCGATCTGCTTTGCCCGTTGCTGGGTTAACAATCGCTACATTTGAAACATGTAAAGAGGCTTCTTTTTCAATGATGCCACCAGGCTCACCCAATTGTGGGTTAGGCTTTGTGTGCTTCTTGACTAAGTTAATGCCTTCTACAACGACACGGTTATCAGAGGTCAATACTGATTTTACTTTACCAGTTTTACCCTTATCTTTACCCGCTAATACGACTACTTCATCATCACGACGAATTTTTCTAGCCATTATCGTGACTCCTTATAGTACCTCAGGGGCCAGTGAAATAATCTTCATGAAGTTATCTCCACGAAGTTCACGAGTGACCGGACCAAAGATACGCGTACCAATAGGTTGCTTGTTTGCATTAAGCAAAACAGCAGCGTTGCCATCAAAGCGGATAGTTGAACCATCTGCTCGACGAACACCATGTCTAGTACGCACCACCACCGCATTTAAGACGTCACCTTTTTTCACTTTACCGCGAGGAATTGCTTCTTTCACAGTAACTTTGATGATGTCGCCAATATGTGCATAACGGCGATGCGAGCCACCTAGAACCTTAATACACTGAACCCTGCGAGCGCCAGAATTGTCTGCCACATCCAGGTTAGTTTGCATTTGGATCATGTTAGTGCTCCGCTAATAAATTACGCCCAAAACGGGCTATTAAGCCGCTAAAACCGACAAAAACCCGGAGGTTTGTGCAAATTTTAGACCATACCCCATAAAAAGGGCGCGCAATGATAACAGATATATTAATGAGAAGATAGTCTTAGTTTCGCTTTCAAAAATAAAAAAGGCCACTCATGCTGTGATGACCTGTCAGTCTTGAAAAGGGAGGAGGGGTAGAGCTTCTTCAAAATCAAAAAAGTCTAAGCTGAGAATATCAACCAAATCAGCAAATACAAATTCGACACATGAATTATTTAATCCAAGCCACGCTGCCGTACGACCTCATACAAACAGACCCCTGTGGCAACGGATACGTTTAAACTAGAAACGGAGCCATACATTGGTAGTTTGATCAATTCATCGCATTTTTCACGAGTTAAGCGACGCATTCCCTTACCTTCAGCGCCCATCACCAAAGCTATTGGTCCTTTAAAATCACAATCATACACCAGCTGACTGGCTTCCCCTGCTGTACCAACAACCCATACTCCCTGTTGTTGTATATCAACCAGTGTCCGCGCAAGATTAGTGACTTGGATCAGTGGGATCACATCTGCTGCGCCACAAGCGACTTTGCGTACAGTGGCATTGAGCGTAGCCGACTTATCCTTTGGTACAATAACCGCATCGACACCAGCAGCATCAGCTGATCGAAGCACAGCACCGAGGTTATGCGGATCGGTCACTCCATCTAAAACGAGTAAAAAAGGCTTTTCAGCCTGTGCAATAATTGTATCAAGGTCATTTTCGTTTAAAGGTTTCGCCGCGATAGCTCTTGCCAGGACACCTTGATGCTGTTCACCTTGAGCTTTATCATCTAGCGCCTTGCGCTGCGCAAACTGCACACTGATGCGATGTTTGCGAGCAAGATTAACAATATTGTGTAAACGCTCGTCATCGCGACCTTTGGCGATGAATATTTCTAGAATCCTCTGTGGCTCTCGCTGTAAAACAGATTCTAATGCGTGAATACCATATAACCACTCATGTGACTGTGCCATATTAAATTATCTCTTTTTATTGCGTTTAGATGCTTTGTGTTTTTTCTTTTCGCGGGTGCTTTGCTTGCGTTTTTGGCCTTTGCTCGTTCTAGAAGGTGAGCTTCGTTCTGTGTCAGAAATTTTACTGCGTTTTGCTTTACGCGGTTTTTTACCCGCTTTCGGAATTGGCTCATCTAAGATCAAATCAATTTTGCGTTCATCCAAGTTAACCGATGCCACTTTGACTTCCAATTTATCACCTAAACGAAAGACTCGACCAGAAGCCTCTCCTACAAGTGCTTGGCGCACATCATCAAAATGATAATAATCGTTACCCAATGCAGTCACATGCACTAAGCCATCTATACCAAACTCGAGTAAACGAACAAACAAACCAAAATTCGTAACAGACGAGACCACAGCAGGGAATACATCGCCCACGTGATCTTGCATAAACTCACATTTCAACCAATCAGCAACATCTCGAGTTGCTTCATCGGCTCGACGTTCCGCCATCGAGCATTGCTCGCCCAACTGCTCAACTTCTTCAAGCACATATTTTTTGGCACCCGTAGTGGCTTTTTTCTGCGCCTTTAGAACCGCTTTTATCGCACGATGAACAACCAAGTCAGGATAACGTCGTATAGGGGATGTGAAGTGCGCATATTCTTCTAATGCTAAACCAAAATGCCCGATATTTTCACAAGCGTATTGTGCTTGCTTCATGCTGCGCAATAACATACTTTGTATGACCTCGGCATCAGGCCTTGCTTTAATCTTATGCATGATGCGGGTAAATGCTCTGGCAGATGGTTCTGCTTCAAGTTGATGAGCGACACCCACTTCATTGAGGTAGGTCGTAAACGCAATCAATCTGTCACTATCTGGCTGGTCATGGACACGATATAGACCAAGGGCTTTGTTTTTTGTTAACAGCCGAGCCGCACAGACATTGGCCAAGATCATACATTCTTCAATGAGCTTGTGCGCATCATTGCGGACTAGCGGAACAATATGTTCTATTTTGCGATCCGCGTTAAAAACAAATTTGGTTTCTCGGGTTTCAAATTCAATTGCACCACGCCCATCTCTTGCGCCTTTCAAAGTGCGATAAATATCTTCTAGGTGCTTCAAATGCTCTACAAACGCCGAATAGCGCTCAACAAGTACTTCATCACCTGACAAAATACCAGCAACTTTATTGTAGGTTAACCGCGCATGAGAGCGCATGACCGCCTCATAAAACTCAAACTGTGTGACTTGTCCGGTAAGGTCTACCTGCATCTGCGCCACCATGCATAAACGCTCAACATCAGGGTTTAGTGAGCATAATCCGTTGGACAAAGCCTCAGGCAACATGGGAATGACTTGCTCAGGGAAATACACCGATGTTCCTCGATTAATAGCTTCCTGATCCAAAGCCGTTCCGGGTCTGACATAATAAGAGACATCCGCAATGGCGACATATAATTCATACCCTGTAATTATGCCGTCTTTACAAATAGGCTGACAAAAGACCGCATCATCAAAATCACGCGCATCTTCACCGTCAATGGTCACTAATGGTAAGTCTCTTAGATCTACTCGGCCAACTTTTGCTTCTTCCGGCACAGACTCCCCATACGATTTTGCTTGTTTGGTAACAGCTGGTGGCCAGACATGAGGAATATCATAAGTACGCAAGGCCATTTCAATTTCCATCCCGGGCGCCATGTGTTCGCCAAGGACTTCGGTGATTTTGCCGACCGCAGAAGATTGGCGACTTGGGCGCTTAATGACTTGCACCACTACCACATTACCCTGTCTTGCGCCTAAGGTATCTTTCGCACCAATATAAATTTCATGACCAATTCGTTGATCATCAGGAACGACCAATCCCACACCGTGCTCAGTAAAATAGCGACCGACAATGGATTCTTCGCGTGGCTTAATAACGCGAGTAACACGCCCCTCCGTTTTCCCCTTACGGCCTGAGCCTTTACTCACCACTTCGACTTCATCGCCGTGAATCAGCTGCTGCATTTGTCCTTGGGACAAATACCAATCAGGCTCTTCTGAGGAAAATGACACAAAACCAAAACCATCGCGATGACCGATGATACGACCGACCATAACGGCTTCCGCTGCAAGTAATTCGTATTTTTTTTGCCTATTGAATTGCAGTTGGCCTTCTCGCTCCATTGCCCGGAGTCGGCGTTGAATACCAACTTGCTCAGCATCGGATGTGGCATTTGCTAAATGACAGATATCGAGAAAACTAAGAGCTTGATTGGCCTCTTGTATTAAGGTTAGTAAGTGCTCACGACTAGCTACAGGGTTTTCATATTTGACTTGTTCACGTTCAAAATAGGGATCGTTGGACATTCAATCACATCGTTCTTTTTAAGTGGTTCAATTATAGCATGCTGAGGGTGTTTAACGCACCCGTTCAATTCGATCCCCTTCATAGTCTTGCTGATCTAAATTTGAGTTTGCCTAACCGGTCAATCGGTTTATTCCAAATTATTCCGGGTGAGGATGATCAATAAAGGTATTGCTCTGGTATAATTGACCATAATTAACCTAAAACTTTGCACAGGTTTTGCAATGCAATACAAAGATTTACGTGATTTTATTGAGCAATTAGAGGCTCGCGGCAAATTACTCCGTATCAGCCAATCCATCGATACTGATCTGGAAATGACCGAAATTGCTGATCGCACCCTTCGCGCTGGGGGGCCGGCGCTATTGTTCGAAAACCCCAAAGGTCATGATATGCCTGTATTAGCAAACTTGTTCGGTACCCCTGAACGCGTCGCACTGGGTATGGGCCAAAACAATGTTGAAGCGCTGCGCGAAGTGGGTAAGCTACTCGCTTACCTCAAAGAGCCCGATCCGCCGAAAGGCATTAAAGATTTGTGGAGCAAATTACCCGTTTTTAAACAGGTATTGAATATGCCAGCAAAAGTAGTGCGCAAAGCGCCTTGCCAAGAAGTTATCCTGAGCGGCAATGATGTTGATTTGAGTAAAATCCCCGTGCAACGTTGCTGGCCGGGGGATGCTGCTCCTCTTATTACTTGGGGTTTAACCGTCACCAAGGGGCCATACAAAAAACGTCAAAACTTAGGCATCTATCGTCAGCAAGTTATTGCCAAAAACAAAGTCATCATGCGTTGGCTATCGCATCGAGGTGGGGCTTTGGATTTTCGCGAATGGTGCCAACAACACCCTGACAAACCATACCCAGTTGTGGTTGCGTTAGGTGCAGATCCAGCCACTATTCTTGGTGCAGTCACTCCAGTTCCAGATACACTGTCTGAATATGCTTTTGCTGGATTATTGAGAGGCAGTAAAACCGAAGTAGTCAAAGCGATCAGTTGTGACTTGCAAGTGCCAGCTCAATCTGAAATTGTATTGGAAGGGCATATTATGCCTGGAGAAACGGCTCCAGAGGGGCCTTACGGTGATCACACCGGCTACTACAACGAAGTAGATGAATTTCCGGTGTTCACTGTGACTCACATAACAATGCGCCAAAACCCAATTTATCACTCGACCTATACTGGCCGACCACCGGATGAACCAGCCATATTGGGTGTGGCATTAAACGAAGTCTTTGTGCCGATTTTACAAAAACAATTTCCTGAGATTGTTGACTTTTATCTGCCTCCGGAAGGTTGTTCATATCGTATGGCAATCGTCACAATGAAAAAGCAATACCCTGGACACGCGAAACGAGTGATGTTAGGTGTTTGGTCGTTTTTACGTCAGTTCATGTACACCAAGTTCGTGATCGTGTGTGACGATGATGTCGATGCACGAAACTGGGAAGATGTCATTTGGGCGATTACCACTCGTATGGATCCCTCCCGTGATACGACAATGATCGACAACACACCAATAGACTATTTAGATTTTGCCTCACCTGTGTCAGGCTTAGGCTCCAAAATGGGTATGGATGCAACTAATAAGTGGCCTGGTGAAACCGACCGTGAGTGGGGTGAACCCATCGTAATGGACGAACAGGTCAAAAACAAAATCGACGCAATGTGGGATGAACTCGGGATCGAACCCCATTGCCAAACCCCTTCAAAAAGGTAACCAACACTTTGATGCAACTCAACTTAAAAACCATAGAAAACGTCGGCCATGACGTCTACCGTATCATTTTGTCTGCAGATGACGAATTACACTATTTTGCGGGCCAGTATCTACTGGTGCATATGGGCGAGGATGATGCTCGTCCTTTTTCTATTGCAAGCAGCCCAAGCAAAGATAAATTTATTGAATTACATATTGGCGCAGTACCAGAAAACCCCTATGCATGGGACGTAATTGAACGTTTGCGAACTCTTGGTAATATTCAAGTCACTTTGGCTAACGGTAATGCCTATTTACAGCCACAAGAGGACAAGAACATTGTTTTGATAGCAGGTGGTACTGGGTATTCTTATCTCAAATCCATTGCCTTTGAAATCGCAGAGCAGCAACTTGATGTGTCTGTTCATATTTTTTGGGGAGCCAAACAAGCGAGCCAATTATATGAAGCTGATATCATGCAAGCATTATGTGATAAATATGATAATTTTCATTTTCATCCTGTTGTTGAACAAGCTGAAGCCGATTGGGAAGGTCAAACGGGTTTGGTTCACCTTACCGTTATTGAACAAATGCAATCACTAGATAGTGCCCAAGTCTATATTGCAGGACCTTTTCAAATGGCAAAAGTTGCTAGAGAAGATTTTATGAAAGTAGGCTTGAAAAAAGCTTGTTTATTTGGGGATGCTTACGCATTTATCTGACAAGGATATAACTCGGTACTTAAACATGTGAATCTTTGACAGGCTTACACCAGGTAAGTACCGAGGATTTGAATTATATCAATTAGACGCTAACAACGTTTGCTGCTTGCAATCCTTTTTGACCTTCTTCAATTTCAAAAGTTACCTTTTGACCTTCTGGTAAGGTTTTATAACCTTCGCTTTGAATAGCACGGTAATGTACGAATACATCCTTGCCACCATTGTCTTGAGTAATAAAACCATAACCTTTTTCGGCATTAAACCACTTTACAGAACCTGTATACTTTGACATAACGTCACCTTGTAACTAAATAACTAACCACTTGCTAAAATGCACTGCGTGCATACTTGCGTTCCATGTATTCATATCAGGTAATTGGCGATACCTGTTCTACACATAACACAAGTCTTTTGCCTGTTTAGTTATGGTAGACGTCAAAGGCCTATCAATGAATTACATGTAAACTCTAACATTTCATTTATAATTATAAAAGACTTTGGGTTAATTATTTATCAATATAAATGTTAATTTATGTAGAAATATTGTTAAGTGTGCAATAAATATACAAAAATTTAAAGTCAAAATCCTGTAAAGTTAAGGCGTTAAAGCTCTTTCCCCACGCGCCAAACCACAAATACCCGTGCGCGCCGACTCAATAATTGTCGCATTGTGAGACAATGTAGCAATAAACGCGTCCAGCTTTTCTTTCGCCCCAGTCAATTCTAAGGTGTAGTTCGTTGCATCCACATCCAAAACTTTTGCCCTGAAGATATCTACATTACGAATAATTTCAGAGCGAGTTGCTTCATTATTTGCAACGACTTTTACTAACATTAATTCACGCTCAACATGCGCTGACTCTGTCAAATCCGTTACTTTTAAAACATCAATCAACTTGTTCATTTGCTTGATGATTTGTTCATTGACTTTATCGTCTGCGATGGTAGCGATCGTTAAACGCGACAAGCTCGGATCATCCGTATTGGATACGTTTAGCGAGTCAATGTTAAAACCTCGTTGTGAAAATACACCTACAATTCGCGATAAGGCGCCAGGGGCGTTTTCCATTAATACAGAAATAATACGTTTCATTAGGTACGCTCCGTTTTACTTAGGCGCATGTCATCCATTGCACCATATTTGATTTGCATAGGATATACGTGCTCGTTTTGGTCAACGGCGATGTCCATAAATACCAGACGGTCTTTTTCGGCGAAACAACGCGCCATCGCATCATCTAATTCGTCCAATGAATCCACTTTAATACCAACATGACCATAGGCTTCAGCTAGTTTTACAAAGTCCGGCATCGAATCCATGTAAGAATGTGAATGACGGCCTTTATAAATCATATCTTGCCATTGACGTACCATGCCCAACGCACGGTTGTTCAATGAGATGATTTTGATCGGCAAGTTATACTGCAAACAGGTTGATAACTCTTGAATGTTCATCTGAATTGAGCCATCACCTGTGACCACTACAGACGTCGCATCCGGATGTGCAAACTGCACGCCCATCGCCGCTGGTAAACCAAAGCCCATCGTGCCAAGCCCGCCTGAATTGATCCAGCGACGCGGTTTAGCAAATGGATAATATAGTGCTGCAAACATCTGATGCTGACCAACATCTGAGCTCACATAAGCATCACCATTAGTGTGCTTATACAATGACTCAATGACTTTTTGTGGCTTGATGACTTGGCTTTCTTGATTAAACGACAAGCACTGCTGTGCGCGCCATGAATTAATTTGTTCCCACCAATCGGCTTGTTTTTCAACTTGCTTGCTCAAATCTTCATTGGTAAGTTCTTCTAAAAACTGCTTCACCACAACGTCAACGGAACCCACTACCGGGATATGTGCATTCACGGTCTTAGATATTGATGCAGGATCGATGTCAACGTGTATGATGTTTGCGTTAGGACAGAATTTTTCGACGTTGTTCGTTACCCGATCATCAAAACGCGCGCCGAGTGCAATGATACAGTCTGAGTTGTGCATGGTTTTGTTCGCTTCTAGCGTACCGTGCATACCGAGCATACCAACAAATTGCTCATGTACTCCCGAAAAGGCACCTAAGCCCATGAGCGTGCACGTTACTGGACAACCTAGCTTTTCAGCAAGTTCAGTTACCTCACCTTCTGCTTGAGCAGCTATAGCACCACCGCCAACGTATAATACTGGACGCTTGGCTTCCATGATGGCGTTAATGGCTTTGCGAATTTGTTTGCTATGCCCTTTTGTCACAGGGTTGTAAGAACGCATTGTGACATCGGTTGGAAACTCATACGGATGGGAATCGGCAACGTTAACAATGTCTTTAGGTAAATCAACTACTACTGGACCTGGACGCCCAGAGTTTGCAATATAATAAGCTTGAGCAATAGCTTTAGGGATATCAACTGCGCGTTTTACCAAAAAACTATGCTTTACGATTGGACGTGAACAGCCAACCATATCCGTTTCTTGGAAAGCATCTTCTCCAATGTGCTGTGAAGGAACCTGACCCGATAAGACCACCATTGGAATAGAATCCATATAAGCGGTCGCAATACCAGTTAAGGTATTGGTTGCACCAGGACCTGAAGTGACTAAAACAGTACCTGTAATACCAGTCGCACGGGCATAACCATCTGCCATATGTGCAGCAGCTTGCTCGTGACGGACTAACACGTGCTTGACTTCGTCTTGGGCAAATAACGCGTCATAAATATCTAAAACGGCACCACCAGGGTATCCGAACACATGTTTTACACCCAAATCATTGAGTGTTTGCACCACCATTGCGGCACCAGACATCATCTTCATGAGTCTCTCCAGGTTGTTATCTTTAATGAATGTGTATTCTACGTTAGGGATTAGGAAGAATAAACACGAATAAACCAAAAAGTGAAATTTATATCCTATATATGCTTAATTTTAGGATAAAAATTTTAATAATAGCGGAATTTTGTAGGTTAATTAGGATTTTTAACATTATAATTACATCGCACTACTTCAATATACTACACTAATGTGATGTATTAGTGAATCAGACGTTTGGTTAACGCTTCTTAGGTATCCATGCCCACACATAGGATGTCGCAACAGGTTCGATTCCCGCTTCGTCCGTAATAATCACGGTGACTTCCACTTCACCTTTATCTTCGGTAAGCATCATCTGGATCTGTTCATCCGTTAACGATGCCTTGGCCTCAAGGGTACCCGTCGCCCGTTTGAGATAGTCGACATGCATGGTCTTAAGTAAGGGTAACTTATCTCCCGGTAAATTAATACCGACCACAAAACCTGTAGCGGATTCTCCTAACAACGCTGTTCCTGCAGCGTGTACCCCGCCAATGTGGTTTTGTACCCGTTTAAGATTGCGCTGACGAAACGTGACTGTTTTGAGATCCGTTTGCACAATATCTTGTTTTGCAGTACCACTGAATTTCACGGTATGGCGAAATAATCGGGTCAAAAGAAACTGCTGTAACCATACCGGTTTATCTATCAGCTTTAGTACCATTTTGCGCAATGGGTTGTTGCGATGATCGGTCATATATTTGCTCTTATTAAACTCTGGTTAGACCAGTTTATGCGCTTTTAAGTAGTCACGCAAGGGCTCAAGTGCTGGGCCAAATTTTTTCCAACGACCAATACTCGAAGTGTTAATCGGTTCCCTTACTTGAACTTTGCTTGCGGTTGAGACTGGCGTTTTATTTTGTTCAACATGAAGGCATTGACTCTCAAAGGGCAAATCACAAAACTCGAGCAATTCTTTTACCTGCGCTTCAGGGTTGGTAGCAAGTAATTCGTAGTTTTGCACCCGAATGGCGGAGCCATAGCGCTCACGCATTAACTCAATATGCTTGCGAAACGCCACATAAAACTCACCAATACTCTGTAAATCGAATGCATATTGATAATACGGAGAGTTGAGAGAAAACATTTGGCGGTAGTTGCCAATACAGGTGTCCATCGGATCGCGTAACATGACGATGATTTTGGCCTGAGGCAACGCCGCACGAATCAAGTCGATATAAAAAAAGTTAAACGGTAATTTGTCGATAAAGTGCTGTTTATCTGAAGCAATGCGCTGAGTTTTATTAATGTAAACTTGCCCCAACTCAGCCACATCTAGGTTCACAGATTGCTCAATTGTCAATGGATCCAGCACAAGTTGGCCTGGCGTTTGGGTTAATTGCTTCACCGCAATCCCAAAATCCTGTAGTTCACCACCAGACCCGACCTGAGAGTGATGAGATAAAATGCGCTCAACCAAGGTAGTACCGGAACGAGGCATACCGACGATAAAAATCGGACGAACAGAATCATGACCAACTTGATCTGATGGCATGGACCACTGTTGACATGCTGCAAAAATGGCTCTATCGCGTGCAAAATCATATCGCGTTTGGGCCTGTTTGAATAGTTTGGCTTGATGTAACACTTCCAAAGCTCTAGGGTGCTGTGCTGTGTTCTGATACTCAATTGCCAAGGCATGAGCCAGGTGTAATTGAGCATCTGGATCTTGTGGTGGTGAAGCCAAAAGTGACTCAAGCTCTTTTATTCTTCGCTCGTGCTGATCGTGTTTGGGCATATCCGATATGGCAAATTGCGTAGGCGGATGAGAGGGATCGATTTGTAAGACTCTGGTAAATTGAACTAGAGCAGATTTGAACTCCCCAGCAAACTTTAACGACATACCGTAATTATAAAAATACATCGCTTTAGTATTATCCAACGCAATAGCCGCTTCAAAAAACACTCTAGCGCGCTCATGAAATCCGAGTCTAGAGAGTGAAACGCCTACTGTATCTAAAGCGTTGGGCTGTTTTAATGCCTTGACATCAATTTGATCTGCCGCTTCAAGAGCTTTATTACTATTACCTAAAAGTGCCTGGCATTTGCAATAGTAAGCAAGATATTCTGACTTAACTGCCAAACTCAATGCCTTCTCAAAGCACTTACTGGCTTTGTTAAACTGACCTAATTCCGAATTAATAATACCCAGTAAAAAATAGCCTTCGGCTTGTAAAGAAACATCTGCTTGCTGTTGCAAAAAAGCCACAACTAAAGGGTGTGCTTGGATAAACTGACCTTGGTTGAGGAGTTGATTGATCTGAGACAGTGCTGGAACAGGATTCATAAGTGATAAGCATTTTTTTAAGGTATTAAAACAAAAAAACCGGCTCATTTGAACCGGTTTAACACGTACTTAAATGGTTTAAAGTTCAAACTTATAAGTGAACTTCACACCAATCTTACGCGGTGGAATTAAGAAGCGACCATAATTACGTAGCTGGTCAACCCCGTTCAAATCACCCACTGCATAGTTATTCAAGCCTAAATCGCCACGATCTCGGCGGATTGAGCTGTAAGCGTACTTGTCAAATAAGTTGTTCACATACAAAGACACTGCCCAGTTATCCTCGGTAAGCGTAGCACTGATGTTGCTAAGGGCAAAACCAGGGATGAGTTCGCCGTCGGCACGATTACCTACTTTCGATGCGACTTCGTCTTGGTAAGTGAGACCGTAAACAAGGTCAAGTCCTTTACCATCCCATACTTCAGTAGAATATTTAAGGCCAAATGACACTTGTGTTTCTGGTGAGCCAGATAAGCGGTCGCCTGCTTTACCGTCATAGTAATCTTGGATCAAACCTTCTTCGGCGAGGATATCGCCAGAACGGTCGAATTTAACCCCAAACAAATACGGAGCATCTTCAGTCAATTTCGCGTCTACAGATGAGTATGTTGCATAAGCAGTTAACTCATCAGTCACGATAGCGCGAGCAGACAATTCGATACCTTTACTTTCAGCACCTTTTGCATTAGCCGTGATTGGTTGAGCACCATTTACTGTTGCACCCGCAACTTGGGCATCATCCCATTCCACTAAGAATGTCGCTGCATTGATTTGTAATTTATTACCTAATAACGCTGACTTAACACCCACTTCATAGTTCGTGGTGGTATCGGCTACGTACACCTGCTCATTTGGCAAGGCACAAACGATTTGGTTTTCAATTTCATTGATGTTAGAAGGACATGCCGCCACACCATTCGCACCACCGATACGGAAACCTTCAGATAGGGTAAAATACATCATCACATCACGGTTTACTTGATAAGAGGTATTGAATTTTAACAACGTGCCACTGTCATCGGCACTTTCTGAACCGTAATCAAGAACGATTGAGTCCTGCGCTCGGCCAGTGAATACTGTGTAATAAAGCGGTAAATCAATCGCTGAACGTGTTTCGACCTCGTACTCATAAGCACGGAAGCCAAGCGTCACATCCCACTTATCGTTAATCTCATACGTCGCTTCACCAAAAATGGCTGATTCCGTTACGGTTGACTCACTCACAGATAAGTATTCCAAATCGTCAGGGCGATTTTGCTCAGCTCCCCAAACGTCAACTGCGTATTGCGAAAAGCCTGGAGTGAATTCTGAAGAAGAACCATCCGATTCAACTTTGTTGTAAAATGCGCCGACAATCCAGCTCAATTTGTCCGTGTCTTTAGATACTAAGCGAACTTCTTGAGTAAAGATATCAGTGTTATCTAACTCGCGGGTAAACGCAGAAAATGCTGGAAATGCTTCATAACTATAATCAAGGCGAATTAAAAGGTCAGTTTGATCACGTTGACCATCTGCTTCAAACGAAGACAAGCCTGTTGCGGACACTAAGTCAGCAAAACCAAGATCAGCATTCACTTCAAGACTCAATAGTTGGTCTGTTTTTTCGCGCGGCTCTAGATAACGATACGCCGAGCTATATTTACCCACATCCGCTTGTGACAATGGATTGCTCTCTGGTAGAGCGTTGTAATGAGAAATCGAGCGGCCTTCAACATCTTGATGTTGGTAAAAATATGATAATGTCGCATCGATATCATCCGTAGGTTGCCAGCGTAAGGCTGCACGCCCTGTGAGTGTTTTTTCGCCGTTTGCGTCTTTAATTGAACGCAAATTCGCATCGACTTCAGAAGCGTTATTCCAATCTACGTCTGGAAGAGATACCCCCCCTTGTCGAACCACATAATCATAGTCAATGAAACCAGGGTCATTATAAAAATTTACCGATGCACGGAAACCTAATTCATCATTGATCAACGGCGTGTTAAAGACAAAACCGTATTCACCACCTAAACTATCTGATTCAGACATGGACGAGATGTTTCCATAGACTTCGCCTTCAGTTAAGTCCAAATCCACACCTTTAGGTATGTAGCGAATTGCACCGCCTAACGTGCCCGCTCCGTATAAAGTTCCTTGTGGACCAATCAATACTTCTACTCGTTCGATATCTGACAAACGCATATTGAGTAACACTGGAATTTCGCCAAAGTAAGTCGCAACCGTGCCACCATTGGCACCTGGACCTAGTGTATTGGTGTTTAGACCACGTACAATAATAGGAGAGTCACTGCGTCCGCCTTGATCTACAACAGTTAAACCTGGTACCCAGCGCGCAACGTCTTCCAGCTGGCCGATGTTTTGCTCTGAGAGCGTATCGGCTGTTAACGCTGTAATATTCAAAGGCGCTTCTTGAACGGTACCCGTACGGCGAGTTGCCGTGATCTCAATACGTTCAACTTGAGCTTCTTGCGTTTGCGCTAAGGCCACTGATGTGGGGGCTATACTTGCAGCAATAGCAGCCGCTACCATCGAGGTTTGAAACTTCGGTAGTGTTTTCATGATGTGTTTCCCTAAAAAGAGTGTATATCAAATTGATAGAATATTATTAGTGTTATCACACGATAATATGTCAGGGATACAAAATGTACAATAGTTACCTAAAATTCGGACTAAATTTTAAATACATGTTTGCGATAATGAATCAGCTCGGCAATGGACTCACGGATATCATCTAAGGCCAAATGCACGCCTTTTTTGACGACTTGATCCACAATCTCTGGCTGCCATCGACGAGTCAGTTCTTTGATGGTCGATACATCGATATTGCGATAATGGCAGTAACCTTCAAGGCTAGGCATATATTCAGCCATGAAACGACGATCTTGACCAATGCTGTTACCACACAAAGGCGACTGTTGTGGACCAACCCATTGCTTAACAAAATCCAAGGTGATCTTCTCTGCATCGGATACAGAGTATTCACTCTCTCGACAGCGTTGAGTCAAACCCGTTGCACCATGAGTTTTGATACACCATTCGTTCATGTTGTCCAAAATATCGTCAGATTGATGAACCGCTACGACTGGACCTTCGGCAAGGATATTTAGATCTTTATCTGTAATGATGGTTGCGATTTCTAATACGACACATTCTTTAGGGTCTAGTCCGGTCATTTCCATATCAATCCAAATTAAATTATCCGAAGAAAGTACTGGGGTCATGCAAAAATTCCTATATCAGAGTAGCATTAGCATTATAGCTAGCTTAACGGTAATATATAGTCAGTTTTTAATTTATCTTGTAATATTTCGTGGCCAAAAAACCAAAACTCAGCGACCGTCAACGCCGTCAGATTGCGCATAATCGGCGCAAAAAACAAGCCGCTCCAAAGCTCGATGTCGCCCACCTTGGCCAACTTACGACGGGTAAAGTCGTTAGTCGCTTTGGCAAGCAAGCCATTGTGAGAGATCCACAAGATAACCAAGTACAAGTTCACATTCGCCGAACCATTGATTCAGTAGTATGCGGCGATGACGTGCAATTTTATCCTCCCTCTAGCCCTGAAAGTAGTGACTTGGGCGTAATTGAGCTGGTTGAGGAGCGACAATCTGTACTAACACGGCCAGATTTTTATGATGGAGTCAAACCCATTGCGGCCAATATCGACCAAATCATCATTGTCAGCTCCATCGTGCCAACCCTGTCGCCCCATATCATTGACCGCTACATAGTCGCTTGTGAAGACGTCCATATCACACCCATTATCGTCATTAATAAAGTGGAATTACTCGATGACGAAGACTTTGCCATCGTGGAAGAAATGACTCAAGTGTATCGAGATATCGGCTACCAAGTCTTGTTTACCTCGTGTAAAGCCAATATAGGCATTATCGAGTTAGCGGATTTATTAGTCGATAAAATCAGTGTGTTTGTCGGACAGTCTGGAGTGGGCAAAAGCTCATTAGTCAATGCTCTATTGCCTGAATCTGAAGAGTTAGTTGGCGATGTTTCGGCCAATTCAGGATTAGGTCAACACACCACAACCGCTGCCAAGCTCATTCCCTTTGCAAAAGGTGGAGAGCTGATTGATTCCCCTGGAGTACGTGAATTTGCCTTGTGGCACCTACCTGAAAAGCAAATTACTCAAGGTTTTATCGAATTCAGAGAATATTTGGGTGGCTGTAAATTTCGCGACTGCAAGCACCGAGACGACCCTGGATGTTTGTTACGGCAAGCTGTTGAACATGGCGACATCGATCCTGAGCGCTTTGCCAGCTATCACAAAATCCTTGATTCTATGTCAGACAAACGTCCTAATTTTGCAAAGGATTTTTAATTCTTTCTGCGTCAAATCCATGTACAATATGTATTCTTATTTATGGAGAAAAACACCGTGCTGGATTGGTTCAAAGTTCGCTTACAGTATATTCTACCGAAACACGCTTTATCGCGCTTAGTCGGCAAATTTGCCGCCGGCGAATATGGCAAGGTCACCACAGCTGTGATCAAGGCATTCATCAAGCAATTTAATGTGGATATGAGTGAAGCTAAATACGAAGATCCCTCTCACTACTCAAGTTTCAACGCTTTTTTTACTCGTGAGCTCAAAGACGGTTTACGCTCCTTCTCTGAAGATACAAATGAACTCGGTCATGCTGTCGACGGAACTGTCAGTCAATGCGGTCCAATCGAGGGCGAACAGATTTTTCAAGCCAAAGGACATCACTACAGCCTAACAGCGTTACTCGGCGGTGATGCAAAGTTGGCCGCACCATTCAAAGGCGGGGATTTTGCGACTATTTACTTGTCACCTCGAGACTATCACCGTATTCACATGCCACTGACAGGGAAGCTCACCGATATGGTGTACGTGCCTGGCGAGCTTTTCTCAGTGAACCCTCTGACTGCTGAGAATGTGCCGGGTTTGTTTGCACGCAACGAGCGTGTGGTGGCGATGTTTGATACTGCCATTGGTAAAGTCGCTATCGTCCTCGTGGGTGCGACCATTGTTGCAAGCATCGAAACATCTTGGGCGGGTACTGTGACACCACCTGCTGGCAAAAACGTCACCCATTGGCAATACACAGACAGTGCCGGAGATAGTATCACACTTCAAAAAGGTGAAGAAATGGGCCTATTCAAATTGGGCTCTACGATTGTCGTATGTTTTGAGCCAAACCGTGTCGATTTGAGTGATTTAAGTGCCGGTCAAGTGACTCGTTTAGGTGAAACCTTCGCCACCATCCAAAATACTGACACTAAGTAATATTGATGGATCCCGTTAAACGCAGTCTTTATTCACTTCACTTTACAGTGATGTTGTTGGGTGGTACTGCATTATTTTCGCAAATCATTCCGTTAACCGCCTTAGACATCACTATCGGTCGCTCGATCTTCGCCTGTTTGTTTTTGTACACTCTGATTAAGCTCATGGGTGAGTCTTGGCGTTTGGACAATCATCGCGATTATTGGGTGGGTGCCGGATTGGGTGTGATCATGGCAGTACACTGGATCACTTACTTTGCTGCGATGCAATATGCGGGGGTATCCGTTGGCATAATTGCGCTATTTACGTTTCCAGTCATCACGGTGTTGCTCGAACCATTTTTTGAGAAAATTCGACTGATTTGGCAAGATGTTATTAGCGCTATCGTCGTCTTCATTGGGATCATGTTGATTGTCCCAGAAAACAACCTCGATAACGACATTACCATGGGTGTTGCCGTTGGAGTCTTTTCTGCCTTGTTATACGCTTTGCGTAATTTGTTACACCGACAGTATTTTTCGCATTACAGTGGTGCTAAAGCAATGAGTTATCAAACTTTGATTGTCTCAGCATGCTTAATTGGATTCACATCAGAAGAAATGCTGAACATGTCCGGACATTCTTTGCTATTACTGTTCGTATTAGGTACTTTATTTACTGCCGTACCACATGCCATGGTTGCCGCGTGTTTACAACACTTACGCGCCAAGACATTTTCACTCGTTGCGTGTATGCAACCGTTTTATGGGGTGATTTTGGCTATTATATTACTTGGCGAGCAGCCTAACTGGCAAACCTACGTTGGTGGGCTTTTAATCGTTGCGGCAGCTGTGTATGAAACCATCATAACGGGTAAACGTCATGCAGATACTCGCACATAGGGGAGCTTCAAAGCGCGTTTTAGAAAATTCTATGGAAGCGTTTCGCTCTGCCATCAGCAGTGGTTGTGATGGAATAGAATTTGATGTGCATTTTTGTAATGGGCAAGCGTTGATCATCCACGATACAAACTTATACCGTACGCATAAGGTGGATGTGAATATAACCGAACTCAATGAAACGCTCCGACAACAATATCAAATCCCTACCTTGACACAAGTTATGGCGTTACTCCCACCGGATTTGATCATTAATATCGAAGTCAAAAGCTGTGATGATGTCCTGTTTATGCAAGAATATATGGCAAAGTTATCTCACTTAGGTTTATTCAGTGAACATGTTGTCCTATCGTCGTTTGATAAACGCCTTTTAGAGCATTTGCAGTGTATCAAATTACCTGTGAAGTGGGGATGGTTATCTGAAGATAGGCATCAGGAACTGCCATCAATCCGTGGAGACATTATTTATGATATTGTCGGGATCAGTTCTGAAATAGCCACGGCACAACGCATTACTACTATTAAGCAAACTGGTAAATCCGTATGGGTCTTTACCTTAGATGAACCTGCTCAATGGGAGGATATGCTTCAACTTGGCGTTGATGGATACTTTACCAACACCCCGCACGAAGCCGTTCACTGGTTTAATTCCCGCTAAGAGGGGCTAGCAGCCTTACTGCCACATCCTTTACACGCTTTGCACAGGCGAATATTAATGATGTGAGAAGCGATGATCAACACTGCACCAACAGTCACTACTAATGGTTCAAAGTGATGTCCAAACATATCTTTTTGCCAATAGATAAAACCGCCCATGGCTAATGAATAAAGTGGATACAATTGTCTATGATACTTGTAAAATCCGATGAGCAAGGCAATAAAGCCGACCACAATTGAGAGTAACAAAACCAGCCTCTCAAACCATTCTTCGGCAAAAAATGAACCGGCTAGCAATGGCACTAGAGGAAGAATAACGGGCACTGCAATACAATGAAGCGCACACAAGCTGGTGAGCCATACGCCCACTTGGTCTATCCTATTGTCTTTGCTAAATATGAGACGCATTTTTAAAGTGACTTACCCTACAATTGTTATATTGTAACATCATAATAAAGTGATCACTAACTTATTTTTAGGTTATAGGGTCATTTGCACATCGGTAGGGGTTCGTTCTTGTGTGTTAGTTGCTGTAAGGTTGTTATTTTCGATTGACTCACGCAATGCAACATATTCAGAGATACTAATAAGTTCAACGAGCAAACCACTGTTTTGGATTCAGAGGAATGCCTTTGTGTCTGAGTTCAAAGTAGAGATTTGGCGTGCTCTGGCCACCACTTTGTCCCATAAGCGCAATGGTCTCACCGCGATTGACAAGATCGCCCACGGACTTTAATAGCGCTTGATTATGACCGTAAACCGTCATGTACCCAGCCCCGTGATCCACAACTAGAACCAAACCAAAACCGCGCAACCAATCTGCGAACAGAACCTTGCCGTTCGCAACCGACGCAATCGAGGTTCCAGAATCGCCGTTAATCACAACACCTTTCCACTTGAGCTGCCCTTCTCGACGTTTACCAAAATGGTACTGAACAACTCCATCCGCTGGGATCGTCAAACCACCTTTAAAATTGGCTAACCCCACAAGAGACTTGGTCAATGTTTGTTTTCTAGTTGCTTCGGCTATGGCTTGAGTTAGCCGTTGTTCGTCGATTTGCAATCGCTCAATCCGAGCGATATCAGAATCTATTTGTGTTTGCAGAGCATCTAGTGATTTTTGTCTGGCAAACTGCTCACTGGCTAGCTCAATAGACTGGCCTTCTAACCTTGCTAATAAGCGCATAGTGCGTTCTTGCTCAACCTCAAGTGCTTGCTCTACTTTTTGGATCCGGGCAATCCCTTGGCGAAACTCATCTATCGCGGTTTTTCGATCTTTATAAATGTACTGGTAATAAGTCAACATTCGTTCAAGTTCTGCAATGTCTTCTTGATTAAAAATCATCTTTGCCAGATCGTAATCACCTGCGACAAACGCTGAACGAATTTGTTGGCCTAGATGGTTTCGTTGAATTACCAGTGCATTTTTTAGTGCATCTATCTCTTCCTCAAACGTCTTTATCTGAGCGTTATTTTGTATGATTGCAAGATTAATTTGATTGAGTTCTTTGGCAATATTACTGATTTTTTTTTCTTGGCGTTGCAAGGTGTCTAAGATTTCATCGCGTTTGGCTTCGCGGGCCGCTTTCTGTTTTTGCGCTGCCGCAATTTGTTGTTGGATATTTTCTAAATCAGCTTGTTGAGCAACTACCTGAGGAGTAACAGCATACAGGCAGGCAAGCGCAATGACACTTGCCTTGATGATGCCTGTCGCAACTATCCTCATCGCTACTCCGCTAGGGTGACGATAGGGGTACCGGTCATTTCGGTGGGCTGTTCCATACCTAAAAGATGTAACATAGTAGGCGCTACATCACTGAGCGTGCCACCGGTTCTAACCTTAGCTTTTCGACCGTAATAAATAAAAGGAACTGGCTCACTGGTATGTGCAGTATGCGCTTGTCCGGTGTTTGGATCCTGCATCTGTTCAGCATTACCATGATCAGCCGTAATCAGACACTCACCACCCACTTCAGCTAACGCGGCAAGCACACGACCAATAGCTGTATCAACAGCTTCGCAAGCTTTTACAGCCGCATCAAAATTACCAGTATGCCCAACCATATCGCCATTCGGGAAGTTACATATAATCACATCGTGACGCTTGTTTTTGATCGCATCGACCAATTCGTCAGTTAACTTGACTGAGTTCATCTCTGGTTGCAAATCATACGTAGCCACATCTGGTGAAGGAATTAACACGCGCTGCTCCCCATTAAATTCATCTTCTTTACCTCCAGAGAAAAAGAAGGTCACATGGGCAAATTTCTCTGTTTCAGAGATACGTAATTGAGTCTTGTCATGCTTAGCTAACCATTCGCCAAGTACATTCGTGAGTTTTTCAGGAGGAAAGGCACATGGGTTCGTAAGGTTACTTTCGTATTCGGTTAACATAACAAAGTCGCACAGCGCTATTTTGTCACCACGTGCAAAGCCTGTAAATTCGTCATCCACAAAGGTATGTGCGAGTTGCCTTGCTCGGTCCGCACGGAAGTTCATGAAGATGACCGCATCTCCAGCATTCATTGTGACGGCTTCCCCAATTACAGTGGCTTTGACAAACTCGTCATTTTCATCGCGTTCATATGCAGACACCAAACCAGCCACAGCATTACCGGCTTGATAAGCACCTTCCCCTTTGGTTAAAAGCTGATAAGCTGCTTCAACTCGATCCCAGCGATTGTCACGATCCATCGCAAAGTATCTTCCGACAATTGTAGCGGTTCGACCGACACCTACTTCCGCAAACACCTCGTCAGCTTTTTCCAGACTGGCTTTAGCTGAACGAGGTGGCGTATCACGTCCATCTAAGAATCCGTGCAAAAAGATGTGCTGTGCGCCACGTTGAGCGGCTAAGCGAATCGCTGCAAAAATGTGGTCTTCATGAGAATGCACGCCACCTGGTGATAATAAACCCATGATGTGCACGGCTTTGTTTTGGGCAACCGCTTTATCAATTGCCCCTGTTAATACTGGATTTTGAGCAAAATCCCCATCTGCAATGCTTTTGGTGATCTTAGTAAAGTCCTGATATACAACCCGCCCAGCACCTAGATTGACATGGCCAACTTCTGAGTTACCCATTTGGCCATCAGGTAAACCAACATCGAGTCCAGAACCTGATATAAGCGTATTTGGATAGCTCTGAGTCAACTCATCTAAGACTGGAGTGTTTGCTGCCAAAATTGCATTGTTCTCAGGATCTTCTCGATATCCCCAGCCATCCAAAATTAACAGTGCTAGGGGTGCCTTTAGTTGACTCATACTCGCCTCAAAAAATTTAAAAAAACGTCAAAACTTAAGTGTACATAAAATACCATTTTTTCCAGATTGGGAAAAGACACATTATCGGCACTAGTCAAATCAATGAGATGCGTTATACTGTGCATCGTTTTTATTTTAATACATGAAATAGGGTTATTCATGGACCAACTTATCGAGTTTGCTACCGCTAACGCATTATTATCTGGGATCTGGCTAGCACTAGTCGCACTTCTTTTATACACGTTTATTGCGCCGTTACTTTCTCCAGTGAAAAATCTGACCACTCACGAAGTGACTCAGAAAATCAACAAAGAGGACGCCGTTATTCTTGATATACGCAAACCAGAAGAGTTCAAAAAAGGCCACATTACTGGAGCGCGTCAACTCAAGGCAGATGAAATAAACCAAGCCAATTTTACCAAGCTTGAAAAGTACAAAAACACCCCCATCATTGTTGTATGCCCATATGGTATGAATGCTGGCAAAACAGCTAACAAATTAGCTAAAGCCGGTTTTACACAAGCCTTCACCTTAAAAGGCGGCATGGAAGCTTGGTCGAGCGCCAACTTACCGGTAACCAAATAACCTAGCAGACAACGACTAGAGAACAACATGGCTAAAATCGAACTCTACACCAAAGATTACTGTCCTTACTGCAAGCACGCTTTGGCTTTATTTGCTAGTAAAGGGGTTGAGGTGAGCAACATTGAAATTCAAGCAGAACCAGATCAACGAGATGTGATGATTGAACGTGCTGGCGGACGCACTACTGTGCCGCAAATTTTTATTAATGATCAATACATTGGCGGATGTGACGACCTTTTCGCGCTTGATGCTCAGGGTAAATTAGACCCGCTCTTAGCGTAATTTAATATTTTAAACATTTAGGAATTTTCATGGCTGACGAACAAAACCAAGCCGCTGCCGAGCAGCAACCACAACAAGCACCTATTAGCATTCAGCGCATTTATGCGAAAGATATTTCTTTTGAGACGCCTAATTCTCCTGTCATCTTTAACGAAAAATGGGAACCAGAAGTTAAGTTAGATTTGGACACCAAGAACAACACATTAGGTAACAACTTACATGAAGTAGTATTGTCCGTCACTGTTACGGTAAAAGTAGGCGAAAAAGTCGCATTTTTATGTGAAGTTCAGCAAGCTGGTATTTTCTATATTGCCGATATGCCTGAGCCAAACGTTAAGGCAGTCATTGGTACATTTTGTCCAAATACATTGTTCCCATACGCACGCGAAACTATTTCAAGTTTGGTAAATCGTGGCACCTTCCCAGCGTTTAACCTAGCTCCAGTAAACTTTGATGCTATCTTCCAAGCGTATATGCAACAACAAGCGCAAGAAGAAGCTCAGAAAAAAGACCAGCTTGACGCTTAAGTTATGACTGAACGCAGGATTGCGGTGTTTGGTGCAGGCTCTTACGGCACTGCTCTAGCTCTACAACTCTCACGCAACGGTGTAGAGACCTTGTTATGGGCTCGCAATCCAGAGCATGTTCAGCAAATGCAACAAGAGCGCGCCAACGTGCGCTTTTTGGATGCATCTTTTCCGGACAATCTCTCGGTGACATCTCATATGCAATCTGCAATTGAATTTAGCCGAGAGATCTTAGTAGTAGTGCCTTCTGCTGCCTTTAATGAGTGCATTATTAACATCGCTCCTCACCTGCGAGCTCAGCATCGTATAGTCTGGGCAACGAAGGGGCTCGAGCCCAAAACAGGTCGCTTGTTATCTGAAGTTGCAATGGATTATCTTGGTCCTGATCGACCAATGGGGGTCTTATCCGGTCCGACTTTCGCCAAAGAAATGGCTGCCAATCTACCCACAGCAATAAGTTTAGCGACGACTTGTGAAGAATTTGGCCAAATCATAGCTGATTATTTGCACAATCCCAAAAGTTTTCGTGTGTATTTGAATCATGACATGATCGGCGTTCAATTAGGTGGAGCCGTTAAAAATGTCATTGCCATTGCAGCTGGGTTGGCAGATGGTTTGGGGTTTGGCGCGAATGCTCGAACTGCCCTCATTACTCGTGGCTTGGCTGAAATGGCCAGACTAGGCGCTACCTTAGGCGCTCATCCTGAAAGCTTTATGGGCATGGCTGGGCTTGGCGATTTGGTGCTTACCTGTACCGATAACCAATCGCGTAACCGTCGCTTTGGCCTTGCTTTGGGTGAGGGAATGGATGTAAATTCGGCAATTCAGAGTATCGGGCAAGTCGTTGAGGGTTATCGCAACACGGAAGAGGTGCACATCTTGGCACAAAGACAAGGTGTTGAAATGCCAATCACAGAACAACTTTTCGCGGTTCTATTCGGTGGTAAAGACGCTAAGGATGCAGCAATGGCATTATTAGGTCGTGATTTGACAAATGAATGATGCTTTCTAGCCATCGAGGATGACGCTATACCGCCCCATCAAATCCCAACTGACGCCATGCCTCATAGACAAAAACCGCAACGGAATTTGACAAATTCATACTTCTAGAGTGAGGCAACATTGGGATCCTGACTCTCTGCTCGGAAGGTAAACTAAAAATAAAATCTTCTGGCAATCCTCGAGTTTCCGGGCCAAAAATTAATGCATCCCCTGCTTCGTATTTTGCTTTATGATGATGTTGTGAACCTTTTGTAGTACAAGCCAAAATGCGCTTGGGTTGGGCTGCTTGTAAATACTCATCTAAGGTCTTATGAATTTGTACTGGCGCTAACTCCGAATAATCCATACCTGCCCGACGCACTGATTTTTCATCTAATGAAAAGCTCAGTGGCTCAATCAAATGCAAACGAAAGCCAGTGTTACCACATAAGCGAATAATATTGCCGGTGTTGGGCGGAATTTCTGGTTGGTATAACACAATATCTAGCAAGGTTTATTCCTCAAAAAAAGTCATAACTGCATCCAGTGTCGCATTTCTGTACACATCCGTTTCAAATAATAGCTCGTGATATGCTCCATCAATACTATGCCAACTCGCATTTGGCATGAGGTTAACGATGCGTTGTTGAGCTTTATTGTCTACAATTTTATCTGCTCCAGCACTGATGCACAATAACGGAATATCGGTGTGAGGTGCTTGTTTTTCGAGAGTATATAAGGCTTGTATTGCCGCAGCTACCCAAGCATATGTGACTCCGCCTAACTGAGTCTCGGGGAAAGCCTGTTGTTGCTGACGGAATATATCATAACGAGTTTGACTATGGGTGAGCTTATTATCAGCAAATGGTTCGGGTAGGTAGGCCTTTTGACCTAGAAAATATAAAGGTTTTTGCAATAAATTACTGCCCATCAAGCCCAATGCTAAGACAAGCTTAGTTAACCATTCTGGAAGCGGGGCTTTTAAGCCCAGCATAGGTGCCGTTAAGGCTACTTTGGCAAACCAGCTTGGCTGTTGTTGTACGAGCATTAAACCAATCGCACTGCCCATCGAATGACACAATAACCACGGCTGCGCAAACCGAGGCTGAACAATTTCTTGTATAAACTCAGCCAAATCATCTCGATACGTAGCAAAGTCAAGAATATGCCCATGCATTCGGTTAGGACTTATTCGCTGTGATAAGCCTTGCCCACGATGGTCACATGAAAATACCGCGATTCCTCGTTGTGCCAGTTCATAAAACAGTGCATCGTATTTGAGATAACTTTCTACCCTTCCAGCGCTTATTACAATCGCTTGTTTGGCATTGTCCGGAATATAGAACGCATACGCTAATTTAATCCCTTCCTTACTATGCAATACATCCTGCTGTACATGTTCTAAAAACCAGCTTGAGATAATGGGTTGTTTTGAGAGCAGTTCTTGTTCAGATAGCCAGTTCATTGATTCATTCACACTAATTTTATCGATTGGGCCCAGAGCATTGATGCATGTCTATAATATGCGACTGATGCATTATAGCCTTTTTTTGCTGCTTCTTGCAGACTGTTGTTATGTGGTAAACACAGTGCACTAATAATAAATATTTCTGAATATAAATACATTTTTATTGCATAAAAAATCAATTTTACTATAATTAGTTAAATATATATATAAATTGACAGCTTAAGACATGTTCGATTTTTTAACGACACAGTACCGATTTAACACTCTCCCTGCCTTGCTGGATGAGGTTATTTGACGAAAGCTAGATAATACTCTGTAAAGCAACACTTTTATCTTTACCTGATAATTTGACGGTAAGGATAAAAGTGATTTTTCTTTTTTAGGAACCGAGAGATGATCAAAACCTGCATTATAGGCGCAAGTGGATACACCGGCGCAGAACTTGTAAGACTCATTAGCCAACACCCGAATTATGTATTGGATGCGATATTTGTGTCATCCAACTCTCAAGATGCACATAAATCCATAAGTGATTTGCACGCTGCCTTGATTGGCGTGACCGATCTTACCCTATGCCCACTGCAAGATGATGCACTAGAACAGCTAGCGTGGGATTACGATGTGATTTTTTTGGCAACGCCGCATGAAGCCTCACATGAATGGATCCCAACACTTGCCGGTAAACGCGCAGTGATTTTGGATTTATCGGGCGCCTATCGACTACAAGATAGAGGTGTCTTTGAGCAATATTATGGTTTTGCCCATACCGACCAAATCTGGTTGGAGCAGGCTGTATATGGCCTCGCTGAGTGGTATCCACAACAGATCAGTGGTGCCTCAGTGGTTGCTGTTCCTGGCTGTTATCCAACTGCAAGCTTATCAGGCTTAAAACCTCTGTTTAATGCAAACTTGCTTGATACCAGTGTGAGACCTGTGATTAATGCAATATCAGGGGTATCAGGGGCCGGTCGCAAAGCTGCACTGAGCAATAGTTTCTGCGAGGTCGGCTTGCAAGCCTATGGAATTTTGGCGCATCGCCATATGCCCGAGATCACTGCGCATCTCGGTACCGAAGTCATCTTCACTCCCCATTTAGGAACATTTAAACGCGGTATCTTGGCCACCATTACGGTCAAATGCAGTGACAATACCACGATTGAACACATAAATAGTGCATTCGAACAAGCCTATCCAAAGGGTGGCTTGGTTCGCTTGAGACGTTCCGCACCAAAATTAGACGATGTTGTGCATACGCCCTACTGCGATATTTTTTATGCTTATGACGCAACCTCACAATATGCGGTTATTACCGTCGCAATTGATAATGTCCTTAAAGGTGCGGCAGCACAAGCTTTGCAATGTGCAAATTTGACTCAAGGCCTTGCTGTGAACTCAGGTTTGATCGCGGAGGCAGAATGAAACCTTTAGTCATCAAAGTTGGCGGTACCTTTTTGGAACACCCCAATTATCACACTGACTTTTTTGCACATGTAAAGGCGTTACAAAAAAACAGACCCGTCGTCCTAGTACATGGGGGTGGTTCATTAGTCCAAGCACTGTTTGATAAACTAGGCAAGACCACGCAAAAACAGGATGGCCTTAGAGTAACCCCCAAAGACGACATGCCATATATTGCTGCTGCATTGGCTGGACAATGCAGTACAGCACTGTTATCGGCTGCATTACAAAACCAAATCACCGCAACGGCAATAACATTAGCCGATGGGAATATTACTTATTGTACCTTAGATAATGCTGAGTTAGGTCAAGTTGGTACCCCACATCAAGGCACACCAGATTTTCTCAATGCTTTACTGGATCTAAACGTCTTACCCATTATTAATTCAGTGGGAGCTACGCAAACTGGCGACCTAGCAAATGTCAACGCCGACCACGCTGCAACTATTATTGCTCAGCTGATTGGAGCAGATTTATTACTATTATCCGATGTGCCTGGAGTGTTAAATGCTGACAAACAATTGTTACCTACACTCAACATTGAAGAATTCACTCAGTATGTGGAAAATGGTGTTATTACCGATGGCATGATTGTCAAAGTCCAAGCGGCTTTGGACACCGCCAGTCAATTATCCGCACCGGTTATTATAGGGGCGTGGCAAAATACCCAGGCGCTCATGAGCGGTGACTTAACCGGATTTGGCACGACTATTTATCCACAACAACAGACAGAAACTGCTTAAAAAAGCAAAAGGAAACATAATGCAACAGGATTTATTGACCTTTAAACATTCTACTCCAGAGCAGATGCAGGAATTGCTAAATTTGGCTTTAGCCGTCAAACGCGCACCATCTGATTATCGCAACGCCTTGCAAGGCAAATCTTTGGTTGCGTTGTTTGAGAAACCCTCTTTGCGCACACGAGTGAGCTTTGACATCGGCATCAACAAACTAGGTGGGCATTTAGTGTATTTGGATGCGCAAGCCAATAACCTGGCTGGGCGCGAAGACACCAAAGATATGGCGCAAAATTTATCGTGTTGGGCGGATGGCATCATTGCCCGAGTCTTTGCTCATGAAACGCTTCAAGAGCTTCAAGAGTTTGCCAGTGTTCCCGTAATTAATGCACTGTGTGACCGCTACCACCCATGTCAAGGCTTGGCTGATTATCTCGCGATGGCGGAAGTATTCCACAATGTTCAAGGTCGCACTATGGCCTACATCGGTGATGGCAACAATGTTACTCACTCATTGCTTATCGTGGGTAGTCTCCTTGGTGTCAATCAAGTGGTGGTAACGCCAGAAGGCCATGAAGCAGACGCCGATATCGTGGCGTGGGCAAAGCAAATGGGCGAGACCACCGGCGCAACGATCACTGAAATCAATGATGTTAGTCAATTAGGCGTAGCCGATGTGATTTATACTGACACTTGGCTATCCATGGGGGATAATACGCCGTTGGCTGAAATAAAAGATAAATTCATGCCTTATCAGGTCAATCACGCACTCATGGAACAGTGCGGCGCACAATATGTGATGCATTGCCAACCGGCGCATCGCGATTTAGAAATTACTGGCGAACTAATGGATTCGGACGCCTCATTATTAATGTTACAAGCAGAGAACCGTATGCATGCTCAGAACGCGATTATGGTGACCTTGCTTGGTGCAAATGTGTAAGAGTTATCATTCATGAAAAAAGATATCAAAAAAGTCGTTTTAGCTTATTCTGGCGGTTTAGATACTTCAGCTATTATTCCTTGGTTAAAAGAAAACTACGACTGTGAGGTCGTTGCTTTTGCGGCCGATGTTGGTCAAGGTGATGAAGAATTAGAAGGTTTGCATGACAAAGCCATCGCCAGCGGCGCCAGCGAGTGCTACATCATCGATTTGAAAGATGAGTTCGTAGCAGATTACATTTTCCCTACGGTCAAAACTGGCGCCGTATATGAAGGTGAATACTTACTTGGCACCTCAATGGCGCGTCCGGTAATTGCCAAAGCACAAGTAGAAGTTGCACGCAAAGTGGGTGCAGATGCATTGTGTCACGGTTGTACAGGTAAAGGCAATGACCAGGTTCGTTTCGAGTCAACTTTTGCCGCTCTCGCACCTGATTTGACGGTTATTGCGCCGTGGCGCGAATGGGATATGGTTTCGCGTGAAGATTTGCTTGATTATCTGGCTGAGCGCAACATTCAGACAACGGCTTCTGCGACTAAGATTTATAGCCGCGATGCGAACGCATGGCACATTTCACATGAAGGTGGTGAATTAGAAGACCCTTGGTGTGAGCCAACTAAAGGCATTTGGACGCTCACTGTCGATCCAATGGATGCACCTGATACACCAGAAACTGTCACATTATCTTTCGCTAAAGGTGAATTAGTGGCAGTCAATGACCAAGCACTTGCACCATATCCTGCTTTAATGGAGTTAAATCGCATTGGCGCAGCGCACGGTGTTGGACGAATCGATATCGTTGAAAACCGCCTAGTCGGCATGAAATCTCGTGGCTGTTATGAAACGCCTGGGGGCACGATTTTGGTTAAAGCTTACAAAGCACTTGAGTGTTTAGTACTAGACAAAGCCGCTCTGAAACACCGTGAACAACTAGGCCTTGAGTTCTCTCATGTGATGTATGACGGACGCTGGTTTACGGCGCTTAATGATGCCTTACTTGCAGGCGCTAACTCATTTGCGCAACTCGTTACCGGTGACATTGTGGTAAAACTGTACAAGGGCACTGCAACAGTGACTCAGCGCCGTTCACCGAACAGCTTGTACTCTGAAGATTTTGCGACTTTTGGTGCGGATGATGTCTATGACCAATCACATGCTGAAGGCTTCATTCGTTTATTCAGTTTATCAAGCCGCATCAAAGCGATGCACGATCTGGATAAAGCCAAGTAAGTAAAGGTTAGGAGTACAAGATGGCATTATGGGGTGGGCGTTTTGCCCAAGGTAGTTCGAACATGTTTCGTCAGGTCAACGATTCCATTGGCTTTGACCAAGTCATGGCTGCGCAAGACATCTGGGGATCCATTATCTGGTCTCGTGCGATAGCTAAAGCCGGCGTATTGACGGCGGATGAACAAGACCAAATTGAAACCGCCTTGGACGCATTATTAGGCAAAGCAAAAGCGGGCGAATTGGATTTTTCGCAGACCGATGAAGAAGACATTCATGCTTTTGTTGAGGCTGAGTTGACCAAACAACTCGGTGATATTGGCCGCAAACTTCATACTGGCCGTTCGCGTAACGATCAGGTAGCCACAGATTTTCGCTTGTGGGTCAAAGACCATGTCAGTATGTTACGCCGTGATCTGATTGCTGTGATTACGGCATTAGCCAATGTTGCGCAACGCACGCAAGATGTCATTTTCCCTGGCTATACACACTTACAACGTGCTCAACCGGTGCGTTTTGCCCATTGGGCGCTCGCGTATGTCGAGATGTTCAAACGCGATGTATCACGCCTTGATGATGCCCTTGCGCGCATGAATTATGCGCCACTTGGCTGTGGCGCACTTGCTGGAACCACCTTCCCAGTGGATCGTCATGAGATTGCCTCTCAACTTGGCTTCTCTGGACCTTGTACCAATTCATTGGATGCCGTATCAGACCGAGATTTTGTTCTGGAGTTGTTGTTTTGTGCTTCCACCTCGATGATGCATATTTCGCGTATGGCGGAAGATTTAATTTTTTACAATTCTGGTGAATCTGGCTTTATTACGCTTGGCGATACTGTGACCTCAGGTTCTTCTTTGATGCCACAAAAGAAAAATCCCGATGCGTGTGAGTTAATGCGCGGCAAATGTGGTCGCGTATTTGGTGCACTGCAAGGACTACTTGTCACGATGAAAGGATTGCCTCTTGCATACAATAAAGACATGCAAGAAGATAAAGAAGGTGCAATGGATGCCGTCACGCAATGGCACATTTGTCTAGCGATTTCGGTGGAAGTACTGGAAAGCATGCAAGTGGATAAAGCTCGTTGTGAACAGGCCGCTAAGCAAGGCTATGCCAATGCTACAGAACTCGCAGACTATTTGGTCGAGCGCGGCATTCCTTTTAGAACGGCACACGATATCTCTGGCCAAGCGGTAGTGTACGCCATCGAACAAGGTAAGGCTTTAGAGGAACTGTCTGTCACAGAGTTACAACAGTTTTCCTCTATTATTCAAGACGATGTATACTCTATATTGCAATTAGAGTATTTGGTTGATAAACGCAATATCCTAGGTGGTACAGGTAAAGAGCCTGTTACCAAAGCCATCGAACACGCGCTTGCCTTTTTAGCGGCTCAGCAAACTCGTTAGTATAGAGATATAAACAATGGTACTGACTCACCTTGACATGATTTCATTGTTCCGCAACTCCGCTCCGTACATTAATGCGCATCGAGGTAAAACGTTTGTCATTATGTTAAGCGGCGAAGCAGTTGCAAGCCCTAACTTACCGACCATTATTAATGATATTGCGTTGTTGAATTCGTTGGGTGTCCGTTTAGTCATTGTGCACGGTGCTCGCCCTCAAATTGAGGAACGTGTTGCGATGCGCGGATTTGATTCACATTACCGTGATGACATTCGTATCACTGACAAACCCACTCTTGCGTGCGTGCAAGATGCCGCGGGTTCGGTTAGGGCTCAGATTGAAGCATTGTTGACTATGGGTCTAGCCAACTCCCCCATGCACGGTTCCGATGTGCGAGTTGCTTCTGGTAATTTGGTTGTAGCAAAACCTATCGGGGTGCGCGATGGTGTCGATTTTGAAAATTCAGGTCAAGTACGCCGTATCGATAAAAGCGGTATCACCAATCACTTAAACGATGGTTTCATCGTTTTGCTTTCACCAATTGGTTATTCTCCAACAGGTGAAGTGTTTAATCTTTCTCATGAAGACGTTGCCGTTGAAGCTGCTCGTATATTGGAGGCAGATAAATTGATTGCGTTTTCGGAGCACAAAGGCTTAATTGATAATCAAGACCGATTGCTGCGCAACGTTTCGTTATTACAGTTAGAAACCTTACTCGAACAAGATGCCCTAATCAACGAACCCAATGTGCTCAACGCCCTATATCACAGTGTAGCAAATGGTACTGAACGCTCTCATTGTGTTAGCTACAATATTGATGGCTCATTACTCAAAGAATTATTTACCCGAGATGGCACCGGTTCGTTAGTAACCGAAAACCACTATGAACAGTTGCGGCCAGCGACAATTGAAGATGTAGTCGGAATATTACAACTCATTAAACCGCTTGAAGAAAGCGGTGCTTTAGTCAAGCGCTCCCGTGAACGCCTCGAAAATGAAATAGACCATTTTACGGTCATTGAGCGTGACGGTATGATCATTGCGTGCGCAGCGTTGTATCCCTATCCAGACGAGTCTTGTGGCGAAGTTGCTTGTGTGGCTACCCACAGTGATTACCGAGGAAAAAACAGAGGCGAGCGCTTGCTTGAAGCACTCATCAATGAAGCCCAGCAGAGCGGCCTCACCACCTTATTTGTGCTCACTACACTCACCGCACATTGGTTTATGGAGCAAGGTTTTCAACCTGGCGATGTAGCAGACTTACCAACTGCCAAAAAAGAGTTGTATAACTTTACTCGCAACAGCAAAGTCTTTACATTACAAGTTGCAAATTAATTTACACACTCACTCGTTTATACTCCCGATACTCCGGTTGCCAAAACTGAGCGTCAATACGCGAGAGTAACTCTTCATCAGACACACTCAAAGCATGGCCCTGTTGCATCGCCATCTTGGCCACAGCAAAACCAATCGCTTTACTGATAGAGTGAATAGCCGTGATGGGCGGCAACAACGCGCCTTTTCCCGTGTTGGCCACCGGAGAGAGCTCCGCTAGAGTGCTCGCGGCTACCATTAACATCTCATCACTGATAACTCGTGATTTGGCCACCAAGGCACCCAGTCCAATACCTGGGAATATATAACTGTTATTACACTGCGCAATCGGAAACGATTTGCCATTGTGAAGCACCGGATCAAACGGGCTACCTGTAGCAACAATGACCTCACCATCACACCAGTGGATCACTTCTTCAGGGGTTGCCTCAACTCGTTTTGACGGATTGGAGAGTGGAAATATAATCGGTAATTTATGTTGTTCCGCCATGGTTTTCACGATTTCTTTAGTGAATAATCCCGGAACGCCTGAGACACCTATCAAAACATCAGGTTTGGCATGAGAGACAACTTCTAACAACGAAGGATACTCACCACTAATTTGCCAATCCGTAATAGCGGTTCTAGTTTGGGCTAGAGCGGCTTGAAAATCGCGAAGTTCAGGTGTGTCATTAGTGATTAAACCTAATCTATCGACCATGTAGATCCTCTCGCGCGCATCTCCATCTGATAATCCTTCATGCTTCATTTGTTGAATGAGCATCTCGGCAATCCCGCAACCAGCTGAACCGCCACCAACAAATACAATGCGCATACTCGAAAGCGTCTTACCTGCTAAACGACACGCAGATAGTAGTGTACCCAAAGCCACGGCCGCTGTGCCTTGAATATCATCATTAAAACAGCAATAGTCTTCGCGGTACTTTTGCAAAATCGGCATGGCATTAGGCTGTGCAAAATCTTCAAACTGTACCATGGCTTCTGGCCAACGTCGTTTTACCGCCTGCATGAATAAAGCGATAAATTCGTCATAAGTCTCTTGGTCAATACGCGTATGACGCTCTCCCATATACATAGGATCGTCCAGCAGTGCCTGATTGTTCGTGCCGACATCTAGGGTAATTGGCAAGGTATAGGCAGGACTAATCCCACCACATGCGGTATATAGGGAAAGTTTACCAATTGGGATCCCCATCCCCCCAATGCCTTGGTCACCTAAGCCCAAAATGCGTTCACCGTCTGTCACAACGATGACTTTTACTTTGCGCTTTGTCGCATTACGCAGAACATCATCAAGATGATGGCGCTCTTTATAGGAAATAAATAAACCTCTAGAAGAGCGATAAATATCCGAAAAGCGTTCACATGCTTCCCCAACGGTAGGCGTGTAAATGATGGGCATCATTTCAACGATGTGCTCTTGTACTAATTTGAAGTACAGGGTCTCATTAGTGTCTTGAATCGCTCGAAGATAAATGTGTTTGTTGAGCGGATCATCAAAGCTCTTATACTGTTGATAAGCGCGTTCCACTTGTTCCTCAATGGTTTCGTATCTCGGAGGTAAAAGACCCATTAAGTTAAACGATTTGCGCTCACGCTCAGAAAATGCACTGCCCTTATTTAACAGTGGAGTTTCTAAAAGTGCAGGGCCAGCATGTGGAATGTATAAATACCCTTTATCTGTCATCGTAAATCCTGTCGTGTGATGATGTTATTCTTATTGTTGTGTTATTTTTATGGTTGTATTACTTGATTGTTATAATACAAGATAGACGTTAAAAAATGTCATCTCCCTCAGCAGACTCTGTTGATTTTTCTTGCTTTAAGGGATCAATCACTTGATCTGAACGCACCGATAACGTCGGTTCTGTGCCCAATGCAAAATATTCGAATAAGGCTGTATGATCATTGCGTGAAGTCAACTTACCAGTTGCTCGGTCTACTCTGACCTGGGTGATTCCCGCTGGAATCGTCACAGGTTGAAAGGCAACATCCTCCAATGCAGATTGCATAAAATAAATCCAAGCGGGCTGCGCACCCTTAGCACCATCTTCAGCGCCAAACATACCATTACCAATCCAGTTAAATCGGTCCGGATTCATATTGACTAAATGCTGATTACGTGTGGTACGTCCTAGCTGGCGACTACTATCATCAAATCCCAGCCAACTTGTAGCGACTAAGCCAGGCGCAAAACCACTGAACCAAGTGTCACGGGCATCATTGGTCGTGCCAGTTTTACCGCCAATATCGGTTCGTTGTAGAATGTTACGAGCGCGCCAGCCTGTGCCCAACCAATACGTTTTGTTATTCCACGAGCCATTGGCTCGAACTGCGGTACGCATCATTTCAGTAACCAAAAAGGCATTTTGTGCCGATATCACCTGAGGCGCCTGGCGCGAATAATCAACCTCTGATATGGCAAAAGGATCCTTAGGATCTACGTTTGTAACACACGCTGGACAGGCCAACAGTGGCTTAGCTTCCCAAATTAACTCGTCATCATTGCTGGTGATTCGCTCTATAAAATACGGTTTTACCGTATGACCACCGTTGACAAACACCGCCAATCCGTTTGCCACTTCAAGCGGGGTATGCGAACCAGATCCTAATGATAAGGTTTCATCACGCGGGATATCATCGAGTTGAAAACCAAAGTTAGCCAGATAACGTGCCGCATTTTCAATACCAATGGCTCGCAATAAGCGCACCGAAACGACGTTTTTAGATTTGCCTAGCGCAACACGCATACGGATTGGGCCATCGTATACGGCAGGTGAATTTTGTGGGCGCCATGCCACACCGGAGCTGGCATCCCACTGATTAATTGGAGCGTCGTTAATCACACTCGCTAAGGTATAGCCGGATTCCAATGCCGCCGAATATATAAAGGGTTTTATATTAGAACCGACTTGGCGTTTGGCTTGGGTCGCACGATTAAATTGCGAAGCATAAAAGTTATAACCACCTACCACTGCTCTCACTGCACCATCGTTAGGATCCAGTGCAACAAATGCAGCGCCTACGGTAGGCAATTGACTCAATGACCATTGTTCTGGAGCGATTTCACGGACATTTACTACATCCCCAACTTTAACAATATCACTAGCCGTTTCAGGAATTGGGCCTTGGCGATGGTCATTAATATATGGTCTTGCCCAAGCAAGACCCGACCATTTAATTAGAGTATCGGTGGTTGTTCCTGCAATCCTCACGCTAATATCACGCTCATTGACTTGAGTCACCAAAGCCACTTTCAGCGGTTCGACTGCATCCACATTGTCGAGTAATGCAAAATCGCTTTCTTGGATAACAACGTCTTGAGTTTCTTCAGAATTAGCTAATGGCGTTTCTTTTTCAACACTTGTTTCTAGCGCATTGTATTCTTGTTCTGCTTCGCGTAACTCGCGAATAGTTGTAAGGGGACCGCGATAACCGTGACGCTCATCGTAATCGTGCATATTTTGTTGTACTGCTTTTTGTGCGGCATCTTGTAGTGCTGCAGGCGCGGTTGTGTAGACTTTAAAGCCAGCAGTCTCGGCAATTTCTTTGCCGTATAACTCAACCATTTCGTTATATACCAAATCCGCCAAGTAGGGCGCAGCTAGATCTAGCTCTGCTCCGTGTTTTTGTGCCGTGACAGGAGCATTCTTAGCCAATGTATACTCATTCTGTGTAATGTAGCCTTCATCTAACATCCGATACAAAACAATTTTGCGTCGTTCAAATGAGCGGTCCGGTCGACTGATTGGATTTAAAACTGAAGGGGCTTGAGGCAGTCCAGCAAGAGTAGCAATTTGCGCTAACGTTAGCTCATTTAACGGCTTACCATAATATACTTGGGCAGCCGCACCAAAACCAAAGGCGCGATGTCCTAACTCAACTTTATTAATGTAAAGCTCTAAGATTTCATCTTTATTGAGAGTTTGTTCTATGTGCCAAGCGATGAAAATTTCTTTGACTTTGCGAATATAGGTCTTTTCACGAGTTAAGAAAAAACCACGCGCCAACTGCATGGTAAGTGTCGAACCACCTTGCCCTTTTTGGCCGGTTACAACTAGGTTGACCAAAGCACGGGTCATGCCGATTGGGTCTATCCCATCGTGATCGTAAAAACGCGAATCTTCAGTCGCTAAGATAGCATTAATCAGACTCTGCGGCACATCTTGAATGGCTATTGGGATGCGACGTTTAACTCCATATTGACCAATTAATTGGCCATCCTGAGTATAAATACGCAAAGGCGTTTGCAGACGAATGTCTTTGAGCACTTCTACCGAAGGTAAATCCGGCTTGACCATAAAATAAATTGTCGCCACAGCTAGCATGCCAAGGGTTGTCCCAGCAATGAAGATGACGGCAATAAATTTAAAAGCTTGTTTTAGCCTTTGCATGGTAATACTACTCTTAAGCGCATCCGAATTTGCAGGGCTATTCTACACATTTGCTCTGCATACTGCATCTTCTATCGCCTTTGATTTACCCTTGATTCAGGTTAAGCAACAGTCTCTTGTTCTCAAACTTAGCAAACTGGCCACAAAACTGGCCAAACTCGCGCTCATTTAAGGATATATTTGTTTACCTAAGTGTGATTTTGCGGATCCCTAGTGAATTATCTGGGGATATTCTTTACCTAGTATTTTACAGGAGGTTTAACACGTGCAGCGTTCTTGGTTTAGCCAGAAAAAAAGACCATTACTAGGCATTGATATCGGCTCCAGTTCTGTAAAAGCATTACTGTTGCAACCGAGTAATGACGGTTTGTGTGTATTGAGCGCAGCCATTGAAGCGTTACCAGACCAAGCCTTACACAATAGAAAAGTCAAAAACTTTGACGCCCTTGCATTTGCATTAAAAAAAATCAAACGTCAAATCAAAACCCACCATTGTGACGTTGCACTAGCTATCGCTGGCTCACATGTCATTTCTAAAAAAGTGCAAATCGAAGCCCAGCTTAGTGAATATGAACTTGAAGAACTAATCCTTCTCGAGGTCGATAGTTTTTTACCATTTCCTCTTGAAGAGATTTATTTGGATTTTGAACATTTGGGTATCAGCAAAACGCATCAGGGTAAAGACGATGTTCTGTTAACTGCTGCGCACCGTGAGTTAGTCGATGCCCGATGCACGTTATTGCGTGAAGAGAAACTCGAACCCACTGTGATAGATGTTGAATACAATGCACTGGTCAATGTCATGCAAAGCGAACTCACAGGATGTGCTGATACCGTCGACATTGTGTTTCATATCGGTCACGAAATGATGCATATCTGCGCACTTTACAATAATAAACTTGTATATCACAAAGAACACCAATTTGGTTTGAGCGGTTTAGTCAGTGATATTATGGCTTCGTACCAACTAGATCGTGATTCGACAGTCAATTCATTGTTAGAGGGAAGTCTTGAGCCGACTTGGCAAGATTCAATCTATCCAATTTTTGTTGCACACTGTGCCCAGCAATGTCAACGTGCTTTACAGCTGTTTCAGCATTCGTTTTCATCGGGCAAGAGCCAATGCATTTGGTTAAGCGGAGGGATATCACAATTACCCGATATCCAAAAATTACTTGGCAATGAACTCACTCAGCAGACTAATATCTTCAACCCTGTTGCAAAGTTGAGATGTAAGAATGAAGCAGCCACTGAGCTGTTGGCTCGCCATGGTTCGCAGTTTACTTTGGCGTATGGCTTATCTTCAGGGAGTTTATTGTCATGTCATCGATAAACCTTCTGCCGTGGCGTGAAAAGAAAGCCCTACTGCAAAAGCAACGGTATTTAATCATCTTAGTGGGCGTTGCGATAAGTTGTTTGATTGTTGTTATGGCCGGTTCGCAATGGTTGAGTTACCAAATCATCCAGCAAGAGGCGCGCAATGCTTTTTTGACTCAGCACATCAATCAACTCGACAAAGATATTGGTGAAATTCAATATATCAATATCAAAAGAGATGCCTTAGCCAAGCGGATGCAGTTAATTGAGCAACTACAACGCTCGCGTAATACAACGGCGACGATATTTTCAGAACTGGTTACGCTTACTCCTGAAGGGATTCGCTTAACTTACTTGAGCCGAGTAGATAATACGCTTCTGATCGATGGAAAAACCAATTCCAACAACCGCTTATCTACTTTTATTCGCAATCTCAATGACTCGATCTACTTTATATCATCCGAATTATCTTCAGTGACCGCAACAAAGCAATCCTCTCAAGCAATGAGTGAATTTCGCTTAACCATATCCTTATCGCATGAGTTAATCCCTCTTTCCAGCACTCATGCTGATTCACTAGCCGCAGTAGAGACAAACCCATGAACTTTGACTTTCAGCAACTCAAAAAACTCAACCAATTGGATTTTGATCAAGCACATCGCTGGCCCAAAGAAATGCGTATTGTGGTTGCTTTAAGCGTTGTTGTGTTTGTAACGATACTCGCCAGCTACTTACTTGTGTCGCCTAAGCTGCCACTGTTAGAACAAAGTCAATTAACTGAGACCGAGTTGCGTTTGCAATTATTGGCGAAACAAAGAATTGCATCAAACTTACCCGCATATCAAACACAATTTGCCAAACTGGAACAAGATTTTTCGCAGATGCTTAAGGCATTACCAACGAGTAACGAAACTCCAGGATTGCTCGATGACATCACCTATGTGGGGACAACTTCTGGCTTGCGCTTTCAACTTTTGCAATGGCAACCAGAACAACGCGAGAGCTTTTATACTGAGTTACCAATTCAGCTTGAGGTAACCGGGCAGTATCATGCGTTTGGCCAATTTGTTGCCAATATTGCGAACTTGCCGCGCATCGTGACTTTGCATGATTTTACGGTTAATTTTTCCAACAATAGTTTAAAACTGCAAATGCAAGCACAGACTTATCGCACGAACGATCGTGATGCAACCAAAATCGCTCACGCAGGAGAATCGCAATGAAAATAAAGGTATTCACTTGCTTTATATTAATTGGGTTGCTCAGCGGTTGCAGTACCGATCTAACCGACCTAGAGGTATTTGTAGCGAGCGCCAAAACTCAACCATCTTCTCCGGTTACTCCTTCACCCGAATTTGTTTCAGTGCCTAGTGTGCAATACGAGGTAAAACACTTGCGCAGTCCTTTTTCGCAACTAGAGCAAGCTGCCCAAGTCGAATCAGCAAAACGACTCAAAAACTGTTTAACACCTGATTTTACTCGCAGCAAAGATCCTCTAGAAGTCTACGGCATTGATACGATTCAACTACAAGGCACTATTCAGTTGCAAGATGATACCAGCGTCACGCAAAGACATTATGCATTACTCACGACCAACGATGGTAAAGTGCATAAAGTTCAAAACGGGGATTTCATTGGGCTATATCATGGCAAAATCATTGCTGTGGATAAAAGCAGTATCACAGTCCAACAAATGATCCCTGATGGAACAGGTTGTTTTATCCAACAAAGTACCACCATAACTCTAAATAACATCCAGCTGGAACAAGATAATGTTTAGGTTTTCCGTTTTTTTTGGCTCATTGATTATTGCCCTGGCATTGTTCGCGGCACCGATTTTCGCTAATACATTATTAGGAGTGGATTACAAACGCTTAAATGATCAAGCTGGACAAATAACTCTGACTTTTTCGGAATTGCCTCCAAGAGTCAATCAGGTGAGCGAAGCTACACAGACTTCTCTGACATTTCTCAACACCTCACTGGCACCAGAACAACTGGTACTCATTGACGTGTCTCAGTTTGCCACCTTTGTTGATGCTTTGGAAACCTTCCAAGAATCCGGTTCAGCCAAACTCGTCATTAGTCATCAAAAAGCCGCAACAATTAATCAGAATCAAAACGGTAATCAACTCTTAATAGATGTGGTTGCCAAACCAGACCAGGCGTTGACTGCACAACTTGTCGCAGGCTATAGCGGTAAGCCAATTTCGTTGGATTTTCAGGATGTGCCGGTTCGTCAAGTCCTGCAGATCATTGCGCAAATCAATGGCTTTAACTTAGTCACAACGGATACAGTCAATGGTGCCGTAACGTTAAACTTAAATAATGTGCCATGGGATCAAGCGTTGGATATGATCCTAAAAATCCGAGGGTTAGACAAACGTATCCAAGGCAATATCTTACTCATTGCGCCTCGAGATGAGCTCAATGCGCAAGAAACCGCTGAACTGCAAGCGCAACAACAAGTCCAGCAGCTAGTCCCTCTTAGCAACAAAAACATTGCCGTCAATTATGCCAAAGCATCGGATTTGGCCACTCTGTTGCGCTCGGCTAACGGCGGTCTTTTGTCATCACGCGGTTCTGTGGCAGTTGATGAACGCACCAACACCTTATTGCTCAGAGATACCAATGACTCCATTGCTGTGATTGAAACCCTCCTTGCAACACTGGACGTACCGGTAAAACAGGTCAGAATTGAATCTCGCATGGTCACTGTCAGAGACAACTTAGATAAACAATTGGGCGTACAGTGGGGTCTAACTGCCCAAAATGGGAGTTTTCGTACTGCGGGTAGCGCGGCGGCAAATAATGCCACAACCATTGGTAGTGAGGCGGATTTATCGCAACGCCTCAATGTCAGTCTTCCTGTTACTTCACCCGCTGGACGCATTGGCTTGCAAGTAGCTAAACTCATGGATGGGACGATTTTAGACCTTGAACTTTCTGCATTAGAAAGTGAAAACAAAGGTGAAATCATTGCCAGTCCACGCATTACCGTCGCCAATCAGCAAGAAGCATACATAGAGCAAGGGACTGAAATTCCGTATGTCCAAGCGACCTCGTCAGGAGCAACGTCGGTAGAATTCAAAAAAGCTGTACTTAGCCTAAAAGTCACGCCACATATCACACCGGACAATCGGATTATTTTGGATCTGACGGTCACACAAGATACCCGAGGAGAAACGGTTACCACTCCTACAGGCCCTGCTGTAGCGATTGATACTCAAGAGATCAAAACTCAAGTATTGGTACAAAATGGCGAAACGGTCGTGTTAGGCGGTATTTTTCAGCAAATTAGTACGGATGATGTGGCCAAAGTCCCAGTCTTAGGGGATATGCCGATTGTGGGTGGGCTGTTTAAAAACGAAGTCAATATTGAACAAAAACGTGAGTTATTGATCTTTGTTACACCTAAAATTATCACAGATTAAACTTGAACATTGGCGCTAAGACTGAGATAATCTCGCGTCTCGAAAATTTCACGAGGAAATTGGCGTCATGGCTCGTAGCATGCCTACGGCGTGACATGTGCTGGGATTAAACATTACTGAGCCCCAAGCATTTCTTTCACATTCACAAGCGAATTATCCAGATATGGCTGAAAAACGTAATATCTTTTTAGTTGGTCCTATGGGTGCTGGCAAAAGCACTATTGGTCGCCATCTAGCTGACGAGTTACATTTAGAATTCTTCGATTCTGACCAAGAAATCGAGCGCAAAACTGGCGCTGATATCTCATGGATCTTTGACATCGAAGGGGAAGATGGTTTCCGCAAACGCGAAGCAGAAATGATCAACGAGTTAACCGACCGCCAAGGTATTGTGCTTGCAACCGGTGGTGGTTCTATTATTAATTCAGCAGTACGCAACCGCCTATCTGCCAGAGGTATTGTGGTCTATCTCAAAACAACCATTGATAAGCAAGTTGCCCGTACTCAGCGCGACAAACGTCGTCCACTATTACAAGAAGACGATCCAGAAATCGTACTAACTAAACTTGCCGAAGAGCGCAATCCATTATATGAAGAAGTCGCAGACTATATTGTCGATACTGACGAGCAAAGCGCACGTGCGGTTGCCAATCAGATCATGCAAAAAATCGGTCACTAATATCGTTAAATTATGAGCAAAACGCCCCATGCACACTCTTACCGTTGAACTTGGGGCGCGTAGCTACCCCATTATCATCTCTCCAGATTGCTTAAACCAAGCAACCATTTCACCTTTAGTGAAAACCAATAAAGTCGTCATCGTCACGAACGAAACCATTGCGCCTTTGTACTTAAAGCAAGTTGAAAACGCGTTAGACGGTTTTGCTGTATCGCATATCGTATTACCAGACGGCGAGCAATACAAAGACTTGACGCGCTTTGAGCAAATCCAGACGTTTCTGCTGGAGCAACATGCCTCGAGAGATACCACGTTAATCGCTTTAGGTGGCGGGGTTATTGGCGATCTTACTGGTTTTGCCGCGGCTTGCTTTCAGCGCGGAATTGATTTTATCCAGATGCCAACGACATTGTTATCACAAGTCGACTCATCGGTAGGGGGTAAAACAGCCGTCAATCATCCGCTTGGCAAAAATATGATAGGCGCTTTTTATCAACCCAAAGCGGTGTTCATCGACCCTAAAACATTGAATACTTTGCCTGCAAGAGAATTTGCTGCCGGGATGGCCGAAGTTATTAAATACGGTGTGATTTACGATGGAGCATTTTTTGCCTGGTTGGAACAAAACACGGCCTCCCTGAAAGCCTTAGATTTACCAACCTTGCGCTATGCTATTGAGCGCTGTTGCGCCATTAAAGCCGAGATTGTGGCACAGGACGAGCAAGAGCGTGGACTGCGTGCCTTGCTTAATTTAGGACATACCTTTGGTCATGCTATTGAAGCCGAAATGGGCTACGGCAACTGGTTACATGGTGAAGCCGTTGCAGCTGGTATTAATATTGCCACAAAGGTAGCTATGGCGCACAACATGGTTACCGCGTTAGATTGTCGACGCGTTGAGGCCCTACTTGAGGCGTTTGACTTACCCATTGTCGGTCCTGAAGGTATGAACTATCAAACCTATGTAAAACATATGGCACACGACAAAAAGGTACAAGCGGGTAACATACGCTATATTTTACCTACCGGCATTGGTTCGGCGATTGTTACCGACGCAGTTAATACTGAAATTTTAACACAAATTTTAGGGGCTTAACCATAACGGTCTCTGGGATTTGGTGTTGCAGTCTCGTTTTACCAAGCATAAACAATATCTCAATGTCATATTATTTGCAGAGCAAAATTGGACGAAGGCGGGACGACAAGCCATAGCGGCTCGCAACAGTAAGCAACTATTATTGCTTTCTTTGCAGTATTGGTGATCAGCTGACGTACACGTGACCAAAACAGAACCTTCTTAGAACGTTACTGATGCTAAAAAAGTCTTTAGCCAGTTCCTGGAGTGAAGCTTAGAACAAAATATGTTCGATAATGACGTGTTGCTCAGTTTGCTTAATGACGTTTGGTTATTGCAATTAGTCGGTATGTAAGACCACGGTGCAATCATGCAATACGTTAAAACTCATGCCTTACAGGATCAAGCATGCCTGTATCAAACCCTAAAATTCGGAGGCACTTGGTATGTTCTGCTGCTCAATATTGATTTTGCAACTAGGCAAGAGGCGCTCAGCATTGTAAACTCATTGCCACCAGAAATCATTGCTGCGGGGCCATTTGCTCAATCAAGTCTTGCAGTACAACGTGAAATACTCGTAACTGATGAGAATAACTAAACACCGCGCATGTTTAAAATGGGCCGGTGGCAAAAAAAAGTTAGTTCCAGAGATCCAACGCTGTCTTCCAAAACGCGGCATTAATCGCTTAATCGAGCCTTTTGTCGGTGGCGGTTCTGTTTGTTTAAATACAAATTATGAATCGTACTTGCTCAATGACATGAATGCGGACTTGGTCGGTTTTTATCAAGCACTCAAATCTGACATTTCTCGTTATATCGATGCAACTAGTGATATGTTCACTCCAGAACACAATTCTGCAGAGTCTTATTATGCCTTGAGAGATGAGTTTAATGACTGTAGTGAACCATTTCGCCGCGCGTGCTTATTTTTGTATCTCAACCGTCATGGCTTTAATGGCTTGTGTCGTTATAACTCCAAAGGTGGTTACAACGTACCATTTGGCCGCTATAAAAAACCGTATTATCCTGAACCTGAACTACACCAGATGTCGACCAAATTGCAATCGGCTCAGTTGATGCAAGGGGATTTTGCTGATGTCTTTGCACAAGCCCAAGAAGGTGATGTGATTTATTGTGATCCGCCTTATACCCCTCTTACAGTGACGGCCCATTTTACCGCTTATGCAGGGAATTCTTTTTCACATTCTGAGCAAATGCGTCTAGTAGATTGTGCTAAACGCGCCCAAACAAATGGCATTACAACCGTTATTTCAAATCACGATATTTCAGAAACGCGTCAACTCTACGCGGAAGCCACTCGGATAAAACGCTTACAGGTTCATCGCTCAATTTCACGTCTTGCTCAAGGTAGGGTAAAAGTAAGGGAATTGCTTGCGATCTATAGCGCTTAATCAAGCTAACATTGCCTTGACCCAAACAACCAAGGTCGCAATGAAACACAATACAAAAATAACTCCAACAATGAGATAAGGCACAAAAGAATTTGCTTTACCATCTTGTTCGTAATTAGCCTGGGATTGTACCCCAATGGCACTTGCCGCAACGGATTTGATAACTTGCCAAAGACTTGGTTTCAACAATCGACCTCAAAAAACTATTGCGTATTAGGACGGTTTGCCCCACCTGACGAATAATCATTGTCATTATTCGGTGTGAGTAATTCGAGCAAATCAAGGTAATGAAATGTCCCTGAATTGGAATCAGAAAACACCCAGTCCAACCAGCTGACCTCATTTTGTTTGGCAGCAAGACATTGATTGAGTTGTTGTTGAGCGGTTTGAGATAATTCTACTGGTATGGAGGGACGAGTGATTGAACTTAATGGGTTAGACACCAAAGATGTTGAATGGACATCACTTAAGGAAAACATGGAATCGGTCTGCAAAAAAGCATAGCAATCCTCGGTTTTGCTATGTGCCAAGTAAGAATCGATGCCTACTACTGCAACAGCAAAAACTGCAAGGGCTACTACTTTATTTGAAATAACCATGACCTATCCTAGTTGAGTCTGTGTATTAAGTATAAAGCACTTTCCAATAAAAACAAATGCTAGATGCGTGAACACCTAGCATTGTTTAGTACACTTTTTAAACAAATAAGTTCAAAAAATTATAAGTCGAATGATTTACTCAAAGACAAGTATAAAGACTCAGAATCATCTAGGTCAGAACCGCTGACGACTAGACCTAAGCCTACATCAAACTCACCAACAGATGTACCGTAACCAAATTCAAAGTATTCGCCTTCAGTGTCCTTACCAAAGAAGCCAGCCGTCGCATAAAGGCCGTTTTCACCTGCAACCGTTAGGCCAACAAAATCATAATCTACGTCCACTTCGGCGCCAACAGGGCCATCCCAAGTACCAACTGAATACTCAAGACTGAACATACCTGCGCTTAAACCAAAGTTAAACTCGTTATAAGCAGAATCAAAATCACCTGTGTATTGATAGGTGGTATAGCCGATGCTACCGCTTACCCCATCAGTGATGTCAAAACCGTACCCACCGTATAAATCGACTTCCAGACCATCTTCAACTTCAGCAGTCCAAACGCCAGCATAAAAACCACCATTTTCATAATCAACACCCGCAGAGGCTGATGCAGATTCCGTCTGTTGGATCCCGCGGAAATGATAGTCAGATACAATGCCAACATTTGCAGACCAATCAGCCATAGCCGAAGTGGATAGTAAAGCTGCACCGATTACAGTTAATTTTGCTAGTTTCATGTGTTTCTCCATTGAGTAAAGTTATATCCTTAGCACTTATCGACAGTGCTTTGGAGGAATTGAGCAAATAAAGTTCGCCTTACGAAAAGTAATTCAAAATACGAGCCAATTATATAAGTCATTGTTTAATATAAAATAAAACAATAAAATAAATGTATTTTTACATTTTTTTAAACCCGCGATTAGCTTAATTGCACCAATATTGAGCATAGCGCCCCATCCTAGCTCATCATCAAAAGAGCGTTATATAACGTGTATTTATCTAAACTGAGATTGCATTTGGGATAAACAGGTATTCTCGTGTAAAATACTGAAAAATTTTTTATCCATATCCAAAAGGCCGGCCAGATGAAACCCTACTTAATCGCCCCTTCCATATTGTCTGCAGATTTTGCTCGTCTTGGTGAAGAGGTTGCCTCTGTCATCAATGCAGGTGCGGACGTTGTGCACTTCGATGTAATGGACAACCATTATGTCCCCAACCTTACTTTTGGCGCACCGATTTGTAAGGCATTGCGCAATTATGGCATTACTGCCCCGATTGACGTGCATTTAATGGTATCGCCAGTCGATAGTTTAATTGAACAGTTCATTACAGCCGGTGCAAGCATGATCAGCTTTCACCCTGAAGCGTCGCAACACATTGACCGCAGTATAGAATTGATTAAGGCTGGTGGTTGCCAAGCCGGTCTGGTATTAAACCCAGCTACGCCATTACAGATTCTTGAGCATGTCCTACATAAATTGGATTACGTGTTATTAATGTCAGTTAACCCAGGTTTTGGCGGGCAAAAATTCATCCCACATACGTTGACCAAAATTGCGCAAGTTAAAGCACTGTGCGCTCAGGTGAATCCGGACATCCGAATTGAAGTCGATGGTGGAATTGGCCCTGCCAATATTGCAGAAGTGGCTGCAGCGGGCGCTGACATGTTTGTCGCAGGCTCGGCGATTTTTAATCAACCAGATTATAAGCAAGTGATATCGCAAATGCGCGAGCAACTTGCCACTGTAACATCATAAGAGAAAGAGAACATGACAAAACCTGTGGTATTAAGTGGCTGTCAGCCATCTGGACAACTTACAATTGGCAACTACATGGGAGCGCTCAAACAATGGGTTGCCATGCAAGAGACACATGATTGCTTGTACATGATTGTTGATTTGCATGCGATCACAGTACGTCAAAATCCAGCTGATTTGACAGCCGCTTGTTTGGATGGCCTTGCGTTATATTTGGCCTGCGGTATTGACCCACAAAAAAGCACAATTTTCATGCAATCGCACGTCCCTGAACACGCACAATTATCCTGGGTGCTGAACTGCTACACGCAAATGGGTGAGCTCAATCGCATGACCCAGTTTAAAGACAAATCTGCTAAGAATGAAAACAACATCAATGTCGGCTTATACAGTTATCCCGTATTGCAAGCGGCAGACATCTTGTTATACCAAGCCAATGAAGTACCTGTAGGTGAAGACCAAAAACAGCACCTTGAATTAACCCGAGATATTGCCACGCGTTTTAACAATTTATACGGCGATGTCTTTACCTTACCTGAGCCTCATATTCCAAAAGCAGGTGCTCGAGTCATGAGCTTGCAAGAACCGACCAAAAAGATGTCAAAGTCGGACGACAATCCGAATAATTTTATAGGACTATTAGAAGATCCCAAAAAAATCACTAAAAAAATCAAGCGTGCAGTGACCGATTCTGATGAGCAAGCGAACATCTTTTTCGATCCCGAGAACAAAGCAGGTGTCTCGAACCTTTTGTCTTTATTATCTTGCACTACAGGTCGCAGTATTAATGATTTGGTTCCTGAGTACACTGATAAAATGTACGGTCACCTCAAAGGCGATGTTGCAGATGCTGTTGTGAACATGCTTGAGCCCATTCAAGCCCGCTTTGCAGAAATTCGCAGTGACCAAGCTTATTTGCAAGAAGTCATGCATCAGGGTGCCGAAAAAGCCTCTGCTCGAGCAGCAAAAACGCTCGCTGAAGCTTATCGTGCGCTGGGGTTCATTCCTGCCCAATAACACACGACACCAAACATGATCTTAGTCATTGATAACTTCGATTCATTTACCCACAACCTAGCTCGCTATATTGTTGAGCTAGGTTGCGAAGTAGTGGTCAAACGAAATAACGAGATAACGCTTGATGAAATCAGGGCACTTGCTCCAGATGCGATTGTAATTTCACCCGGACCATGCACTCCGAATGAGGCTGGCATTAGTTTAGAAGTCATTAAGCAGTGCCATACTCACTATCCAATTTTGGGCGTGTGTCTGGGCCATCAAGCGATTGCACAAGCCTTTGGAGCTAATATCATAAGAGCACCACAAGCAATGCATGGTAAAGTATCGACCATCCGCACAACCAGTGGCGTGTTATTCCACAATCTACCTAAGCAATTTACCGTCACCCGATATCACTCTTTAGTCATCGAGCCAAACCGCTTACCCAGTGGTTTTGTCGTTACCGCGACAACTGATGACAATGTTATCATGGCAATCGAAGCCCCAACAAAACGTCTATTCGGCGTGCAGTTTCATCCTGAGTCGCTTCTGACCGAACACGGTCATGCCGTGTTAAGCAACTTCTTATTACAAATTTAATTGAAGTTAGCATTCGCTTTTTGGTCATTTTGACCCACGATTAAAAAAGATAAAAAATATTTTTTAAATATTTACGCACACTTTTGGAACTGGGTTCGGATACTTATGCAGAGTTTATGCACGCTTTATGCAAAACCCGCAAAACCCTTTATTTTACAAGGGATAAAGGCATTTACACCAGGCCGAAAAAGGCGTATTTTAGACACGTTAAACGAAATAAAAGGTAAAGAATATGCAAGTGAATCGCGCGACATTTGATGATGTGATGGTGCCTAATTACAACCCTGCCGCGATGGTACCAGTAAAAGGTCAAGGCTCTCGTGTCTGGGATCAAGATGGTCGTGAATTTATCGATTTTGCAGGTGGGATCGCTGTGAATGTCTTAGGCCATTGCCACCCAGAATTAGTCAATGTATTGCGTGAACAGGGTGAAAAATTGTGGCATTTATCTAATGTGTACACCAATGAACCTGCGCTGCGATTGGCTAAAAAGCTCAATGATGCGACATTTTCTGAGGCCGTGTACTTTTGTAACTCAGGTGCAGAAGCTAATGAAGCTGCATTAAAACTTGCTCGACGCTGGGCACTTGACCATCACAGTGCTCAAAAAGACAAAATCATTGCCTTTACCCAAGGCTTCCACGGCCGTACCTTCTTTACCGTAACTGTTGGCGGACAACCTGCGTATTCAGACGGATTCGGCCCAAAACCTGGCGCCATTACTCATTCTCAATACAACGACTTAGAAGCGTTTGCCGCATTAATTGATGATGATACCTGTGCCGTTATGATGGAGCCGCTACAAGGCGAAGGTGGGATTATTTGCCCTGATCCTGAGTTTGTCAAAGGGGTGCGCGAGCTATGTGATAAACACAATGCGTTATTGATTTTTGATGAAGTCCAATCAGGAGTTGGTCGAACCGGTGATCTTTATGCCTATATGGGCTTGGGCGTGACTCCAGATATTTTGACCACAGCCAAATCCCTGGGTGGCGGAATTCCCATCGGTGCAATGCTGACCACCCAAGCGATTGCTGCAAGTTTCAAACCGGGCACACACGGATCAACCTATGGTGGTAACCCTCTGGCGTGTGCGATCGCTGAAAAAGCACTTGATATCATCAATAATAAAGAAGTGTTAGACGGAGTAAAAGCCAAAGAGGCACTCTTTCGCAAAGAGTTAGAACGCATTAATGCAAAATACAATGTATTTGGTGAAATTCGTGGTAAAGGCATGTTACTCGGTTGTGCCATGAACGAGGACTATCACGGCCGTGCGCGTGACTTCATGGTAGCGGCCACAGATGAAGGCTTAATGTGCTTAGTCGCTGGAATGAATGTGGTGCGCTTTGCGCCATCGCTGGTCATTCCTGACGAAGACATTCTCGAAGGCTTAGCGCGTTTTGAGCGTGGTATTGCCAAAGTGGTCGCGGCTGAGACAACAGAAGCGTAATTTTTATGAATGTCATACGTCCGATTGCGCAAAAGGACTTTGCCGCGTTGCTTCAGATTGCAGAAGAGTCTGGTATTGGTTTCACTTCATTACCGGTGGATGATACCTTGTTGCAAAACAAGATCGAAAAGTCACAAACGTCTTTTTCAGCAGAGATTAGCACTGCCGGTGACGAAGGATACTTATTTGTATTAGAAGACTCTATCACTGGTGAGATTCTGGGTACATCGGGTATTGAAGCAAAAGTTGGCGTCACCGACCCATTTTATCACTATCACATGGGTAAAGTCGTGCACGCCTCACGTGAGTTAGACATCTACAATACCGTAGATATATTGACATTTTGTAATGACTATACCGGCGTCAGTGAGATCTGCACGTTGTTCTTGCGCGAAACTGCTCGAATCAAAGACATGGGCAAGTTTTTGTCCAAAACACGTTTTTTATTTATGGCTGAGCACCCAGAACGGTTTTCAACCACGGTTATCGCAGAGATGCGCGGTATTAATGACGAAAATGGTCGCTCGCCGTTTTGGGAATGGCTAGAAAAACACTTCTTCTCAATCGATTTTCCTACAGCGGATTATCTTACCGGGATTGGCAAAAAAGTCTTCATTGCTGAGTTGATGCCCAAATACCCAATTTACGTCAATTTGCTCTCTGAGGCCGCCCAAGCCGTCATTGGTAAAGTACACGACAAAACTAAACCTGCTTTAAATTTATTACAAAAAGAAGGTTTCGTATGCCGAGGGTATGTTGACATTTTTGATGCAGGGCCAACGGTCGAAGCAGATTTACCACAGATTAAAACAGTTCGGGAGTCAATTTCTAAGCCCGTCATTGCTGGCAAGCTTGATGCAAATGCTCCTAAAGCCATGATCAGCAATACCTCACTCTCTAATTTCAGGGCGGTAATGCAACCGGTAAGCGAAACCCCTGACCATATCATTGTCAGCTCAGAGACACTGACGGCATTGCAACTTGTGAACGGGGATCCCGTGCGCTTTTGTTACTTGTAAAAACACCTATAACGACAGAAAAAATAAGGCTCCCTATGAACACACATTTTATCAATGGCGAATGGCTGGCCGGTGAAGGCCACCCGATGACTTCACTGAATCCAACCAAGAACACAGTTTTGTGGGAAGGCGTGAGTGCAACGAATGAACAGGTTGATCATGCCGTTGCATCAGCCAGAGGAGCGTTTGCCGAGTGGTCAGCGCTAAGTGTTGAACAACGCTTAGATTACATCAATGCCTTCGCAGAGGCACTCACCGAACACAAAGACGATATTGCTCGGCTCATCGCTCAAGAAACGGGTAAACCGCTGTGGGAAACCGCGACAGAAGCTGGCGCAATGATAGGTAAAATCAGTCTGTCGATAAAGTCTTACCACACCAGAACCGGCATCACTGAAAACCCGATGCCAATTGGAAAAGCCTTTATCCGACACAAGCCACATGGTGTGGTTGCCGTATTCGGGCCTTACAATTTCCCCGGCCACTTACCCAATGGACACATAGTGCCAGCCTTGATAGCAGGTAACACGATCGTATTTAAGCCCAGTGAATTAACCCCAGCAGTCGCTGCCAAAATGATCGAACTGTGGGCCTCGATTGGCTTACCTAAAGGCGTTTTGAATTTGGTTCAAGGTGAGGTAGAGACAGGCAAGGCATTGGCCAGTCATCCGCAACTCGATGGGTTGTTCTTCACTGGGTCTTCCACAACGGGCAAACGATTACACGAGCAATTTGCGGGTCATCCCGGCAAAATCCTCGCGCTTGAAATGGGTGGCAATAACCCTCTGATTGTTGCTGATGTCAAAGATATTGATGCGACCGTGCATGACATTGTGCAATCGGCCTTCATCTCAGCAGGACAGCGTTGTACCTGTGCCAGACGTTTATTTGTGCCCAACACCCCACACGGCGATGCCATCGTTGAGCGTTTAATCGAGGTGACCAAAAATATCCACGTTGGCCATTACGATGCGCAACCACAACCGTTTATGGGATCAATGATCTCGCAGCGTGCTGCCACGCAAATGATAGCAGTTCAAGCTGAACTTATTTCACAAGGCGCCAAGCCATTGGTCGAAATGCTTCATCTCGACATGAGTTCTGGCTTGATTTCACCAGGCATTTTGGACGTGACGCCAATGCTTAACAAATTATCGGATGATGAGCATTTTGGCCCATTACTCAAAGTGATCCGTTACGATGATTTTAGAACTGCCATTGCCGAAGCTAATAACACACGCTTTGGACTCTCTGCCGGATTATTAAGTGATGATGCAGAGCAGTATGAAACGTTTTATCGTTTAATCCGTGCAGGGATTGTGAACTGGAACCGCCCAATTACTGGCGCAAGTGGCGGAGCTCCATTTGGCGGTATTGGTGATAGTGGTAACCATCGTGCCAGTGCTTTTTATGCAGCCGATTATTGTGCGTATCCTGTGGCATCCGTTGAGTTAGAAGAAGGTCTTCTACCGGAGACTCTCAGCCCAGGTCTTAACTTCCAATAAATAAGGAAAAAAGATGTCTCAACAACACCATATTGATGAATTGTTTATCAGAATTTGGAATGATTACCTGTCAATAACCCCAAGTGCAGAGAAAGTCCACGCGTTACTGGCTGCATCGGATACAGCACCTAAAATCGTCAACGACCATATTGCTTTGCGTACACTCAATTTCTCTCACATGGGGATCAGTGTGCTATCTCAACATTTTGAAGCGCTCGGTTACACACATGGTGGTGACTATGATTTTGGCAGTAAAAAGCTCAACGCGATGCATTTTGAGCATCCAGATGGCAATCATCCAAAAGTCTTCATCAGTGAACTTAAAGTAGATGAATTGAGTGACGCCGTTCAAACTATTTTGCATCGCATTAGTCAATCCGTTACGTCGGAATTCATGTCTGAGTCAAACTGTTTATACTCTGGCAAATGTTGGCAGTTAACGTATAATGACTACCAGAATTTATTGGCGGAAAGTGAATACGCGGCGTGGTTTGCTGCATGGGGTTTTCGAGCGAATCATTTTACAGTAAGCGTAAACCATTTAGAGACGCTCACTGAACTTGTCGAAGTGAATTCACTTCTCAAGCAACATGGATTCGTACTCAATACCTCCGGTGGGGAGATCAAAGGCAGCCAAGACGTGTGTCTTGCTCAATCTTCGACTATGGCTGACAAGATGCCCGTTGTATTCAGTGACCAAACTGTGGATATTCCTAGTTGCTTTTATGAATTTGCACAGCGCTACCCATTGCCAAATGGTGAACTATATCAAGGGTTTGTGGCCGCGTCTGCTGATAAAATATTCGAAAGTACCAATGTAAATTAAATATGTTCAACCACTAACACCAAAGTCTAATGCGCCATTATGGAAGTTGGTGCGTAGCAATAGTGTTTATTTTTGTAAAGGGATTTAAATATGTCTAGTGCAGCGCTAAGTGGGTATTCAGCAAAACGTCGATTTATCAATTCTGCTCAACTGCAGAATATCCAGCTAAATGATATCGTCCGCTACTCAGCGTGTGGAGCATTTCGCGAATTCATTAAACCCATTGATTGGGTGTCGATGGTGTTTCGCTTCCCAAAATTACTTTCTCTACCCAAAGGTCATGGCGAGCCCGTAGTCCTAGTGCCAGGGTATTTTACCGACGAAAAAACTCTGTGTGTATTGGGGCAGTTTCTCAAGTTTTTAAACTACCGTGTATTTCAATGGGATGTCAAACACAATGCACAGGAATTGTCGAAAGACGTGGCGCTTCTCGAAGGGCATCTTGTCCAGTTGATGCAAAACAATGCCTTGTCTCAAATTAGTCTAGTTGGGTATGGTTTGGGGGGATTGCTCTGTCGAGCCATAGCGCAGCGTAAAACAACCCCGCTTAAACAGCTCATCACACTTGGCACACCGCTCAATTCAGAAAATACGTTTACGCCGCTTTCCAAGCGTTATGCGCAACGAATTGGGGTCGACCTAGATAGCCTTTTGACCAATTCAAAAGCGATATGTGAGGCAAAACTGACATTACCAGTCACGATTCTATATGCGCCTGATGATGAGTTTGTGACACCTGAAGCCACTAGAGATAAAGTAAACGAACATGCGAACCATCATTTAATTAATGGCTCACATGTCAACTATACCCACAATGCTAAAGTGTGGGAGACCATTGCATCAACTCTCGTTACTTTCTGAATTCGACTCACTTGAATCGTCCTGTATTTCCGCTGGTGGAGCCGAATTAAGCTCCACTGAAACATAATCAACGCGTTGTAAGCCGCGCGGGAGTTTATTCCCTCTACGGCCTCTTTCCCCTTGATAATGTAACAAGTCTGTTGCTTTTAGGGTCATGTTGCGTTTACCTGCAGATAACACAACACTAGCCCCCTCTGGCACAATGGCAGAAGCGACGACATACTCTTCTCGAGTTTTGGCTTTGGCAGAAGGAATATTGATCATTTTGTTCCCCTTGCCTTTGCCTAGACATGGTAAGTCACGTAATGGGAACAACAGCATACGGCCTTCATTGGAAACAGATAGGCACCAATCGGTTTCAATATTATTAACCGGGATAGGCGCCATTACTTTGGCTGAAGTTGGCAAGGATAAGAACGCTTTACCTGCTTTGTTCTTACTCAGCATATCTGAGAATTTACCAACAAAGCCATAACCCGCATCACTACTAATGAGATAGCGCTGTTCATCCGTTCCCATTACCACATGCGAAAAAGACTCGCCTGCGACGACATTAAAGCGCCCGGTCAATGGTTCACCCTGAGAGCGTGCAGAAGGTAGACTGTGCGCATCACAACTAAATGCTCGCCCTGAGGTATCGATGAAGACCGCCGGTTGATTTGAGCGACCCTTCGCACTGGCTAGATATTTATCATCGCCTTTATAACTTAAATTAGGCGCATCCACATCGTGACCTTTGGCACAACGCGCCCAACCTTTTTCAGAGACAACCACAGTCACTGGCTCTGACGGAACGAGTTGCTTTTCACTTAATGCTTTGGCTTCACCACGCTCAACAATCGGTGAGCGACGCTCGTCACCATATGTTTCAGCATCGGCGAGAAGCTCTTTTTTGACCAGTGTTTTAAGACGACGATCTGAACCCAAAATCAGTTGCAGTTCATCTCGCTCTTTGGCGAGCTCATCCTGCTCACCTTTGATCTTCATTTCTTCAAGCTTCGCTAGATGACGTAGCTTTAGCTCAAGAATTGCTTCGGCCTGTTTATCTGACAAACCAAAACGGGACATCAACTCTTTCTTTGGTTCATCTTCATTGCGAATGATGGCGATAACTTCATCAATATTCAGAAATGCAATCAATAAACCTTCGAGGATGTGCAAACGAGCTAAGACTTTATCGAGACGGAACTGCAAGCGCCGCGTGACCGTATCCTTGCGATAAGTTAACCACTCGCTCAAAATCACTTTCAAATCTTTGACTTGAGGACGCCCGTCTAAGCCAATCATGTTCAAATTGACACGATAGTTCTTTTCTAGATCTGTGGTGGCAAATAAGTGTTGCATTAACTGTTCGATATCGACTCGATTTGAACGTGGCGTGATAACCAATCGAGTGGGGTTTTCGTGATCCGATTCATCGCGTAGATCACTGACCATAGGCAGTTTTTTGGCCGTCATTTGAGCGGCGATCTGTTCCAGGATCTTTGCACCGGAGGCTTGATGAGGTAAGGCATTGATGATGATATCGCCATTGTCCTGTACATAGGTTGCGCGCATTTTAATGGACCCGCGACCGGTTTCATAAATTTTTTGAATATCCGCTTTGGGCGTAATGATTTCGCCATCGGTTGGATAATCTGGTCCTTGCACAATAGTAAGTAATTCAGATAACTCTGTGCGCGAATTGTCTAACAACAACGCACACGCATTGGCTAATTCACGCACGTTATGAGGTGGAATATCAGTCGCCATCCCGACCGCAATACCCGTGACGCCATTGAGTAAAATGTGTGGTAAGCGAGCCGGTAAAACTTTGGGCTCTTTTAATGTACCATCAAAATTAGGCTGCCAGTCAGCCGTGCCTTGACCAAGTTCAGTCAGTAACACTTCACTGAATTTAGATAAGCGGGCTTCGGTATAACGCATCGCAGCAAACGATTTGGGATCATCCGGTGCGCCCCAGTTACCTTGTCCGTCAACTAATGGATATCGGTAAGTAAAAGGCTGTGCCATCAATACCATGGCTTCGTAGCAAGCAGAATCACCATGTGGATGGAACTTACCTAACACATCCCCCACGGTACGAGCGGATTTTTTATATTTGGCATTGGCACTCAAACCCAAATCGGACATCGCATAAATAATCCGGCGCTGAACAGGTTTTAAGCCGTCGCCAATATGCGGCAACGCGCGATCCATGATCACGTACATCGAATAATTTAAATAGGCTTCTTCCGTAAAACGTCGAATAGGGAGTTGCTCGACACCGTCCTGACTAATTGTGACTTCGTTACTCATTGATTATTTTACCCACACTGCAGGTTATTTTGATTGTATTTATTCTTATTAACGCATAATAAACCACATAAACACAGAGTTACAGTATTTTGATTCGCATAATATTAATAGTATGTACTTGAAATGGTTAGCACACGCCTTAGGATAGTTTGACGTATCGTCAGCTTTCCCTCTTCATACGCAAGGAATGCCTCTCGACAATATCACCACCGAAGTACTTATTTTGCTTATCAATCCGATACCTGAGTTTCGTCACGGTATCGTTAAACTATGCCACGCAGTGGGTATGTTGGTGTACTCATATGAAAACCTTGCTTTCTACTCACCTAGTCGACTACACTACGACTACCTTATTGTATCGATGCTACTATGCCATTACAGTCACCGCAGTGATGTATAAGAGTTGTTGATGCAGTTTGACGCGGATAAGTGTCTTATGATGTGCTCAGGTACACAGCTTACCATCGGCAGCTATCGGGTTGCGAATAAGCACTATCTTTTATCTGCCCCAATCACTTTAAGTAAATTAAAAGTACATTATCAGTTGAGCAAAAGTTGAAACAACACCCTATGCAGCATCGTTTGGCAAATATGTCGCAATTAAATATCTTGGCAGTTGACGATATGCCTCTCAACCTCAAGCTTTTAAGCACCTGGCTAAAAGACACCCCAGTAAAACTGATGCTTGCCTCAAGAGGCCAGGAGGCGATAGATTTTTGTCAAAAACAAGACTTTGATCTCATCTTAATGGATATTCAGATGCCAGTCATGGATGGAATAGAAGCCACACGCCTGATTCGTCAAACCAAACTCAATATCGGAACCCCCATTGTAGCACTCACGGCACATGCTTTTAATGAAGAGCGAGATAAGTTCTTGCAATCTGGGTTTGACGACTTTATTGCCAAACCGATCGATCTAAATCATTTACTCGATATTATCGATTTGTGGTGTACGCAAAAACCCGCTGACGCGGCAGAAGATGCACATAAAACACAAGAAATTTCTGTAAACCATGATAGTACTATCGATTGGGACCTTGCGTTGAAACGCGCCAATTACAATGCCCAATCTGCACAATATTTGCTTTCTGAATTTAACAAACTGCTTCCTGGCATTATCAAAGAAATAAACGAACATTACACCCTATCGCGAAGTAAGGAGGTTCATGCAACCGTCCACAAACTTCATGGAGCATGCTGTTATACAGGAGTTCCAAAACTTCAGTCTTTGTGTGCAACAATCGAAAACTGTTACCGCAACAAACTGAACGAAAAAGTCAGAGCTTTTCTTGGTCAACTTAACGAAGAATCGCAAAAAGTCGATTCTGCGATCAGAGAGAAACTAACGGAACTGAATAGCGATTAACACACTCATGATTTGAATGTATTTTTTAACAATATTTGCGTTCCCTTAACGTCGATTGCTGCACACGTCACTTTGACAAGCTCTGAGCAATGCCACAAAGTCTTTGGGCGTTCGATCAAGTTCCGCTTCATTGATGTATATATCAAACCCCAAACGCTTCCTCAACAATGCCATTCTTTGCACAAACATAGCTTTTACCCCAGTTAACACTGTGCCATCGGCGAGTTTGACTTTGCCTTTTAACACAAGGTCTTCCCCAGCACAAAACCCCGTCGCACAACCATCATCATTGTTATGGGCTAAAAGTGGACGTTGCTCCATTAACATATTCGTCATCAAGCGCTGTGAAACCGTGTGCAAAAAATCTGGATAGTTCTTGAGTTTGATGCCCACTAACTGCAAATCAATGAGATCAAGTCCACGGCTTGCACGTGGTACATCTATGCGCTGTATATTTTCCCAATCGATGAACCATTGACCGTAACGATGTTGATATAAGATGCCCTTCTCATCAATGGTCATTGCATAGTCAGGCTCTTTGATCTTGTAGTACCCTATAATACTCGCAATAATGCCTAAACAGACAATAACGAAGCCAGCGATCGCCAATTCATTGGGTAAAATTTTTAAGGTAATAAACCCAGTCAATAACAACCCAACTCCAAATATACTGGTAGTTAAGCCATTAGACTTGGATTGAGCTTTGATCAATAGCTGTTTGGGGGCAGCCACATCACTGGTAATAGACAAAATAAACTCCCATCGCAATTAGGGCAAACAACACGAGAGCTCGTGCACGACGGCCTGCGGATTATTGGTATGCCATAACGTTTTTATGCGATGCAGCAATGAATGGTTCATTGGTTTAGAGATTTTTTTAGGCAAGTTCGGCCTCATCAGATGCTTGCTTGATTTGTTTACGCGCACGAATACGACACAATAATGCCACGACCGTTGGTGTGAAGACCAAACCTAAGATCACGGTAAATCCAACCCCACCGGCGATAACCACTGCTAGCGGGGGCCAAAACGAGCCAGTTGAAAACAATAATAGGGGTAATAACCCACCTACGGTCGTAATCGTAGTAGAGAAGATGTGACGAGTACATCCCATCGTTTCGCTGACAATTGCATCAATGTCGCCACGCATCGCACGAGGATTTGCCTTAATTGCAGCCATCACAACGATGGAGTCGTTAATCGCTACGCCAATCAAACCGACTGACCCAAGTAGTGGATTGAAACCCATTGGCAAACCCGACAACCACAAAGAGAGGAAACCAAATCCCACAGATAAAATGGCTACGGCTCCAATTATTCCTGCAAAACGCACACTTTTGAAGGTCAGAATCAGCGCGGTAAACATCATGACCAATAACACGGGTAAGTAAGTACCTAATTGCCCTAACGCCCTTTGCTGCTCACCGGCATCGCCACCAAGCTTGATGTAATAGCCCGAGGGCAGTGGATAATCAGCGAGCGCATCTTGTACTTGCTGAGCTACCGAAACGGCAGCGACACCTTGTTCAAGGAAAGCCGAAATGATATTAATTCGCTCGCCATTTTTGCGGGTAATGGAGGATACCACTGGCCGCAGTTCAAAATCCCCTAATAACGCAACTGGAAACCAAGGATTATTGGGGTCGTAAAACTGTGTCGCTAGAGGCAATGCAGCCAAACCAACCAAATCACTGCGCTGCTCATCACTTATGCGCACACGAATTGGGATTTCTTCGGTTTGCTCCACGATAGAGCCTCCTGCTTGCCCGTTTAAAGCCAGTTGCAATTGAGCTGATAAATCAGTGAGTTGGATCCCCGCTTGACTGGTCAAATCCCGGGTCGTGTTGATCACCAACTCTGATTCGCTGGTGGTCACCGTAGCAAATGTTTGCACAATACCGGGGATTTGCGACATGATAAGCTGAATATCGCGTCCTATTTCTTCGAGAACTGCGAGATCTTGACCATATACATCAATTTCAACTGGCGCAGGAATTGGTGGTCCTTGACCAAAGGACTTCACCACAACTTTGGCTTGAGGAAAGCTCGATTGCAGATCTTGTTGTAATTTGTCTAACATGCCTCGGGCACGTTCCGCTGAATCGACTTGCACAATGGCATTGGCAAATTCAGGGGAGTTATCTCGATTCATGACAAAGTTGTAATAGACTTTAGGGGTCGACGCGCCAACTAGCCAAGTGACTTGTTCTACTCCTTCGTAAGACTGGATCACCGTATCCATTGAGAGCGCCAAGTTTCTGGTCGTTTCGATGGCTGTACCGGCAGGTAATATGGCTTCAATGGCAAACTGATCACGGTCAGCTGATGGAAAAAATACATTAGGCAAGGTCGTGGATAAACCAAACCCCATAAAGCTAAGTAAAACGACTACTGTGAGTACGATACCTGGCCGAAGAATCATTGCTTTTAGCCAATGTTCTAAAGCTAAGGCAACCGTTGGAAGCTTAAGTCCTTGGCTATACCAAGGTGCTTCGCCATCATCGATTCTTGGTAAATATCTCGCTGCAAGGGCACCAATCACTGTCATTGATATCCAAAAAGAACCAATGAGCGCCATGACCACGCTGATCGCAATCGAGCCGATAAAATCCCCGACATTGCCGTTTAACAAAAATATGGGCATGAATCCCAATACGGTAGTAATGGTCGACGACAACAGAGGCACAAACAAATGTCGAGTGCTTTTAACCAACGCTTCGAGGCGAGACAATGAACGGTCAAGTAAGTTTTTGCGAATTTCATCGGTCATCACAATGGCGTTATCAATCAACAAACCAATAGAGATGATAATGCCAAAAATCGACATTTGGTGAATTTCTTCGCCAAAAAAACTCAAGCTAAAAATGGCAAAACTTGCGCATAACGGCAAAGAAAGCCCGACAATCCAGGATGCTTTCAGTCCCATGAATAAAAAAATAACTGCAATCACCACTGCAAAACCCAGAATCATATTGCCTTGCAACTCAGATAAGCGATTGTCAGTATAGACGTTTTGATCAAATGTCAGTGCAACATTGACAGAACCTTGGTAGCGCTCAACAAAGTAGTCCACCTGGTCTTTGACACTGGCCGTCCACTGGTCGACACGCAAGTTCGTTTGCATCCGAGCCGCGACAAAGATCACTTCTTCGCTGTCTAGCAATGCCATCTGTGACATTGGCAGTTGCCAATCTCGGGTAACTTCCGCCACATCCGCTACGCGTAAATATTCCCCATTGCCAGTGACCAGAGGAATATTGCGGATCACGTCCAAAGACGCTAACTCTTGTGCTACTTGCACACGAAGTTGTAGAGCGTCGGTATAAACCACTCCTGCTGGCAATTTAGGATCAGCACTGCGTATTGCCTGACTTACTGCTTGCCCCGTCAACCCAACCAAGGCTAATTTATCCGGGTCGATACTGACTGTAATTTGCTCTTGTGGAGCCCCGTAAATATCGACCAATTCAGTCCCCGCAATATTGCGGATCTCATCGGCTAATTCTGCAGCAAATCGCCCTGTCATCCCCAAAGACATAGTATCTGGATACTTAGCGGATACTGCATATTTTATGGTATAGGACGTCTCGTTGCGCTTTTCATCTAAGATTGGCGTCCCTGCAGTAGCTGGAAAGCGTGTTGCAGCGTCTGCTAATCGATCGCGCATTTTGGAAAAAATTTGCTGGTTATTTGTGTTATCGACCCAGTCTTGTAATTCAAAGGCAATGATTGATAAACCCGCCCGGGAGGTTGAGTCGATATCTTTTATTTCGTATAGCTCTCGTAGCTCATCTTCGATGACATCTGTGACCAATGCTTCGACTCGTTCAGCGCTTGCGCCAGGGAAAAATGTCAAAATCTGGCCATTACGAGTATCGATACGGGGATCTTCTAAGCGCGGTAGAGTATTTATCGCAGATAGACCAGCCACTAAAACAATAATGATCGTCAGCGCCAATAAATGACCACTGCGCAAAAACATGGTGTACCAAGGATAAGAATGTGTTGGCTGCATGCCCAATGCTCCTTATTGGCTTTGCGAGACTAAATTACTGCGCGTTGCGAACACTCGTTGTTGGGGCACAAAGCGATGTGTTCCGTTGAATACCAACCAATCGCCATTTGTGACAGCGCCCGTTATATAGGCATGATTACCATCGGTATAAATAACTTCCACCGCGCGCGCTTGCACCTCGGTATCCCCCAATTGCCCAACCACAAAAACGGTCCACATGCCTCTTACTCCTCGAGCAAGCGACTCAATCGGTACCCATAACCCTCGTTGCGGCAGTTCAATCTCAAGCTTTGCGGCAATCAAATCGCCAACCAACAGTGGTTGCTTTGCAGGGTTGATGGCAAATAATGTATCCAGAGTCCGTGTTCTTGCATTACGCTGTGTGCCGATGCTAATTAACTGTCCGGATATCGTTTGCTCATCGACAATCAATGGATAAAATTCACCCACTTTTAAATTCGCTGCAATCTTTGGTGGTACTGGAATACGTGCGGTCAGTGACGCGTTGTTAGCCAGTTCAAAGATAGGCCGCCCGGCCTCAACCACCGCTCCCGGATCGACATTACGTCTCACCACACTGGCCGCATACGTTGCTGTAATGGTGGATTTTTCTAACTCAAGTTTCACAGCATCGAGGCTAGCTTGGGTTTGGGTAACGCGTGCTTGAGCAATATTTTTGTTTTCTGCCACTTCATCAAGGCGCTGCGGAGATTCAAGGCGTTTTTGCACCAAATCAATAATGCGCTTTTCGGTATTCTCGGCTAAACGCAATTGAGCTTGTGCCAGTTCTAATGCGGCCGTTAATTCTTTAATTTGCGCCTCAACTCGAGCCGTGTCGAGCGTTGCAATCATTTGACCTGGGACTAAGGTATCACCGTCATCCACTAACACGCTTGCCACACGACCACTGCGTTCAAAACCAACCCCAGCTTGCTGCGCGGACTCGATTCGCCCCATCGCACGATAGGCTTGGGCGTAACTCTCTTGGTATTGTACCTCAATCACTGCCACATCCTGTCGCACCAGGCCAGAACCTTCTTGACGAGCAAAACCATCGCCAGAAAACATCATTAATAAAACAAGCAACAATGCTCCAACCGCAATGCAGGCTGTTAACGCTTTGTGATTAGGTGAAAGAGACTGTGAATCACGCATACTATTCCAAAACAAATGAGTGAAAAAGATTAATCTAATGCTAGACTTTAAATACTAGACTGTCTAGTATGATTATTAAATAAACACAAAATTATTCGTTTTTGTACGCTTTCACGTATTTGGAGTTCACTTGAAACAAAGCAACAAACATGCCGCTGGCCGTCCCAAAGACATGGAAAAACGCAATTTAATATTGTGTAGCGCCAGTGAACTCTTTTTACGCCAAGGCTTTGGGCAAACTTCGATGGATGTGGTCGCCCGTGATGCTGGCGTATCCAAGCAAACGGTATATTCGCACTTTGCCAACAAAGACGAATTATTTGAGGCGTGTATCACGCGCACCTGTCATGAATACCAACTCGATAATATTGATGCCATGTCAGTCTCTCAGCCTGCAGGACTTGCCGAACAATTACATGCAATTGCTACGCAATTTGTTGCATTAATGCATGACCCTCGAGTGATTGCTATGTATGCTGTGGTGATTGCCGAGTCCAGAAAAAATCCGAGTGTGGCCAAGATTTTTTATAAAGCAGGGCCGGATCCAGCCATCTTAATGGTGTCAGAATGCTTGATGCAAGCGGATGATACGTTGTCATCAGACAAGGCGCACGAACTGGCCATTGACTTTTATAACCTACTCAAAGGTGCTTATCATTTTCGCAGTATTCTGAGTATGCCATATGCTATGACCAAAGCGGAACAACGTCATTTTGTAGACAAAACCTGCCATAAGTTCATGCGTTTATTACCACCGAACTAACGCGTTTGTTATATTCTACTTTGGCGCAATTATCCCTTTTGCTATAATCCACATACTTTATTTTTAACAGTTGAATCAACCATGGCAACCGACCTGACTGGACAGCATATTTTATCAGTCACCCAATTTGATAGAGATGCAATTGAACGCGTCTTTCACGTAGCAGACCTCATGCGCCCTTACGCTCTACGTGAGAAGCGCACCGAAGTTTTGCGCGGCGCTATTTTGGGTAA